>CANRGG010000054.1 GCA_947630115.1 uncultured Clostridia bacterium | reverse complement strand
CGCACGGCTCTTGTCCATTCCGGGGAGCTTTTTCCGCTCCTCCACGGTCAGGGCGAGCAGGTTTTCCGCCATCGCGCTGATCTCCTCTTGCGTCAGGGGCAGATCCTGCACCCTTTCGCCGTCGTAGCGTTCGAGCCCGAGTTTCAGGCAGGCGAGCGCCGTCGCCGTTCCCCCCACCGCATATACCCGTAGGGAGTCCGCAGCGCCTTCCGCGCCGCCGAGCGCTTGAAGGTTCTCTCCGATCCGAGCGGAGAGCCGCACCAAATCGTCGCCGCAAAGGTCATGCAGCCGCACCGCGCCGACGCCGAGGCTCTTCGAAAAGACGATCTTCCCGCCACGGCGGAGACAGATCTCGGTGCTCGCGCCGCCGATGTCGATCACGCCGCCGTCCTCCATGCCCAGCGCGCCGTAAAGCGCCAAAAGCGCCTCATTTTCGCCGGAAACGACATCCACCTCGATCCCGCGCGCCCTCGCCCGCTCGCAAAATTCGGCGCCGTTTCGGGCGGACCGCACGGCCGCCGTCGCAAACGCATAGACTTCCGCCCCGGCAGCGCGCGCCTCGGACGAAAAAGCGACGAGCGCCGCAAGCGTCCGCTCCATCGCAGCCGGCGAGATCTCCCCCGTCAGGGAGAGCCCTTCGCCCAGCCGAGTCGTTTCAAGCCGCTTTAATAAAGATTTTCCGTTCGCCCAAAGCATGAGACGAACGGAATTCGAACCGATATCAAGGATCGCTTTCATCAGGTATATCCATAAGAGCGCGCAAACCAATAGAGCCCCGTGCCTTTTTTGTACCAATCGAGGTCCTCGTTCCCCTCCTCGATGAGCCGCTCGTACTCTTCGATCTCGCTGTCGAGACGCTCCTTCCGCGAACGCTTGACGCCGATCTGCACGAACTGAACGATCATGATGACGACCAAAAAGATCACGACCAGCACGCCCGCGACCGTGGCGCCTACGGCGATGCGTCTTGCTTTTTCCTCGGAGATCTTCTTCTTTTCGCGCGACATTTTCTTTCCCTTTTGTGTAAACCGAAATGCTTTTTTATATTATATATCTTTTTCTCGAAAAACGCAACTGTTTTATGAAAACTTTTCAGATAGAGAAAAAAACCGGTGCACAGCCCCAAAAAAAGATAGAACCGAAAGGGCGGCAGAGAGACAGAGACCGAGAAAAACACGAAACAGACGGAAAACAGCGCGCAGAAAAGCAGGTCCGCCGCGATCTTCACGGGGCGGGGACGAAAGGCCTTTCCGACGGCGTAAAAGGGCTCGTAAAGGGCGCCCCCCAGGAGCCCAAACGCGGCGCAGAGAAAAAATACGCGAAGCTGCGGCATTATTTGAAGAGCGTCCCGATCTTGCCCTTCGCGCTGCCGTAGCGGAGCAGGCTCACTTCGCCGATCGCGGAAAAATTCCCGCTCCCCTGCGAAAAGGCGAGCACTTTCAGATGGGCCCCCTCGATCGTCACCCGCACGCCGCCGACGGTGAGCAGGATCCGGCTCTCCGAAAAGGCGTCCACGCTCTCGACGCCCGTCATGCTGATTTTCTTCCTCTGTTCGATCGTGAGAATGCTCTGCGTCTGGTTTTCCATAACGCCTTATCCTATGCGCCGCCCCGCACAGTTATGCCTGCGCCAAAGCTCATGACAAAACAAAAAACCGCCCGAAAGAGACGGTTTTTCAAGTATTATGTCTGACATAGTACTATGCAAAAGGTCGATTTTCGCGTTTTAAGCCTGCGTTTTTGCCTTTGCGCGGGCTTTTGCGCGGAGTTCCCCGTCCAAAATCCGCTTGCGGATCCGCACATTCTTGGGCGTAACTTCCAGAAGTTCGTCGTCCTTGATAAATTCGAGCGCCTCTTCGAGGCTCATTTTCTTGGGCGTGATGAGCCGCAGCGCCTCGTCCGAGGAGGAGGAACGGGTATTCGTGAGATGTTTCTGCTTGCAGACGTTGACGTTGATGTCCTCGTCCTTGGGCGAACAGCCGATGACCATGCCCTCATAGACGGGCGTGCCGGCGCCAATGAAGAGGGTCCCGCGTCCCTGCGCATTGAAGAGCCCGTAGGTGACCGCCTCACCCGTTTCAAACGCGACGAGCGAGCCCGCACTGCGCCTTGCAATCTCGCCCTTATAGGGCTGATATTCGAAGAACACCGAGTTCATGACGCCTTCGCCCTTGGTATCGGTGAGGAATTGACTCTTGTAGCCGAAAAGCCCCCGCGCGGGGATCAGGAATTCGAGCCTCATCCGCGAGCCGAGCGCGCTCATGTGCACCAGCTCGCCCTTGCGCTCCCCCATGCTCTGGAACACCGAGCCGGTCCCGTCCTCGGGCACGTCCACGATGAGCCGTTCCACCGGTTCGAGTTTCACGCCGTCCGCCTCCTTAAAGAGCACTTTCGGAGAACTGACCTGAAATTCATATCCTTCCCGCCGCATGGTCTCGATGAGAATGGAAAGGTGCATTTCCCCTCTGCCGCTCACGCGGAAGGCGTCGGTCGAGTCGGTGTCCTCCACTTTGAGGGAGACGTCGCGCAAGAGTTCGCGGTAGAGCCGCTCGCGAAGATGGCGGGTCGTGACGAACTTCCCCTCCTTGCCCGCAAAGGGCGAATCGTTGACGGAGAAGATCATCTCGACGGTCGGCTCCGAAATCTTGACGAACTTCACGGGCTCGACAAAGC
>CANRGG010000053.1 GCA_947630115.1 uncultured Clostridia bacterium | reverse complement strand
ACCATGATCCCGCGCATGCCCGAGAGCTGCTTGATCTGGTCGATCGAACCGCGGGCGCCCGAGTCCGCCATCATCCAGATGGGGTTGAACTTATCCTGCGTGCCCTGATCTTTGAGGATATCGGCGATCTCGCTCGTCGCCGTCTCCCATTCCTCGATGACCGCGCGGTGACGTTCGTCCTCTTTCAGAAGTCCGCGGTCGTACTTCTTGGCGATCTTGGCAACGTTCTCCTCCGCCTTGCGCACGATCTCCTCTTTCTTTTCGGGGATCTTCATGTCAAAGACCGAAGTGGTGAGCGCCGCGAGCGTCGAATATTTATAGCCGCGCTCCTTGATCGCGTCGAGCACCGCCGACGCCTTGGGCGCATAGCCCGTCTTGAAGCACGCCTCGACGATCTTGGAAAGATGTTTCTTCCCGATCGCGCGCGCGCTGCCGATGAGCTCCGTCGAAAGTTCGAGTTTGAGGTAATCCTCCGGCGTCTCCCGCTTGACGAAATTCAGATCCTGCGGCATGCCGTCGTTATAGATGATCCTGCCGACCGTCGTTTTGATGACGCCCGAGACGAACAATGCGCCGTTTTCGCCGCGGTAAACGGCGACGTGCCCGCGGATCCCGTTGTTTTTCACGATCTCGTCGCGCGCAAAGGTCTTTTCATAGGGAAGAGGCAGATCCTCGAATTTCCCCTCGGGAAGAGCCACCGTGCGGCGGACGTAGATCTCGTCCTGGCAATGGATATCTTTGAGCTGGTAGCTCATGAGCGCTTCGTCAAAGGAGGCAAAGATCGGCGGCACATATACTTCACCGTTTTCGTCGGGTCTGCCCTGACTGTCGTACTTTTTGCCCTCCTCCCGGCGCAAGATCGTAAGATAATACGCACCGATGATCATATCCTGCGTCGGGCTCATGACCGACTTGCCGTCGGCGAGTTTCAGAATGTTGTTTGCAGACAACATCAAAAACCGCGCTTCCGCCTGCGCCTCGATACTCAGGGGAAGATGGACCGCCATTTGGTCGCCGTCGAAGTCCGCGTTGAACGGGCCGCAGACGAGGGGCGAGATCTTGATCGCTCTCCCTTCGATGAGCACCGGCTCAAACGCCTGGATGGACAGACGGTGCAGGGTGGGCGCACGGTTCAAAAGGACGGGATGATCCTTGATGACCTCTTCGAGGACGTCCCAAACGAAATCCTTGCCCTTTTCGACCGTCCGCTTTGCGCTCTTGATGTTGTGACATTTGTTGGTTTCGACAAGCCGCTTCATGACGAACGGCTTGAAAAGCTCGATCGCCATCTCCTTGGGAAGTCCGCACTGATAGATCTTGAGATCAGGCCCCACGACGATGACCGAACGTCCCGAATAGTCAACGCGCTTGCCGAGAAGGTTCTGACGGAATCTGCCCTGCTTGCCGCGGAGCAACCCCGAGAGCGATTTGAGTTCGCGGTTGGAGGGGCCCGAAAGGGGCTTTCCTCTTCTGCCGTTGTCGATGAGGGCGTCCACCGCCTCCTGCAGCATGCGCTTTTCGTTCTTGATGATCATGCCGGGCGCGCCCATTTCGATCATCTTCTTCAAGCGGATGTTGCGGTTGATCACCCGTCTGTAAAGATCGTTGAGGTCGGAGGAGGCAAATCTTCCGCCGTCGAGCTGGACCATGGGACGGAGATCGGGCGGAATGACGGGCAGCACCGTGAGCACCATCCATTCGGGACGGTTGCCGCTCTTGCGGAACGCCTCGATGATCTCGATCCGTTTGAGCGCTTTCACCCGCTTGGGACCCGACTGGTTGCTGTCGATGATCGCCTTGGTCTCCTTGCTCTCCTTTTCAAGGTCGATCGCCATCAGAAGTTCACGAATGGACTCTGCGCCCATGCCCACTTTGAGCCCCGTGTTCTCGCCGAGAGTTTCCTCGATCTCGCGGAGCTGCTTGTCGTTGATGACCTGTTTGTATTCGAGCCCGGTCGTGCCCGGATCGAGCACAACGTAGGCTGCAAAGTAGATGACCTGTTCGAGCGCCTTCGGGCTCATATCGAGCAGGAGCCCGATCTTGGAAGGCACGCCGCGGAAATACCAGATATGGGAGACGGGCGCCGCAAGCTCGATGTGGCCCATGCGCTCGCGTCTCACCTTGGCGCGCGTCACTTCGACGCCGCACTTCTCGCAGACGAGCCCCTTATAGCGGATACGCTTGTATTTTCCGCAGTGGCATTCCCAGTCCTTCGTGGGGCCGAAGATCTTTTCGCAGAACAATCCGTCCCGTTCGGGCTTTTGCGTGCGATAGTTGATCGTCTCGGGTTTTGTGACCTCGCCGTACGACCATTCCCGGATCTTTTCGGGCGACGCTACGCTGATCTGAATACTGTTAAAATCGTTTAACTCGTACATTTTCTATCCTCCCGCCTTAATCCTCGTCATCGAAGAGGCCGCTCTTGCCGTCCTCGTTTTTCTCTTCGTCGTCCTCTTCGTCCTCGTCGTCGAAGAGCGCGCCGAAAGAGCCGTCGTCGTCAATGTCGGACAGATCGTCGTCATTCTCAAGGTCCTTATCGCCGAACAGTTCGCCCGAAGCGAAGTCGTCCTCCTCTCCTTCGTCCTCGTCGAAGAGCGCGCCGATCCCCTCGTCGTCCTCTTCGTCCTCCATGCCGAAGTCGAATTCTTCCGGCTCTTCGCCGCGGAATTCCTCGTTCCGTTCGCGCGTCTCCTCCTCTTCGTCGAATTCGCGAATGACAAGCTCCTCGTTGTTCTCGGTGAGAACCTTGACGTCGAGCGCCAGCGATTGCAGCTCTTTCAGAAGCACTTTGAACGCCTCGGGAATGCCGGGTTCGGAGATGTTGTTGCCCTTGACGATGCTCTCATAGGTCTTGACTCTGCCCACAATATCGTCCGACTTGACGGTGAGGATCTCTTGCAAAATGTGCGCCGCGCCGTAGGCTTCGAGCGCCCAGACTTCCATTTCGCCGAAGCGCTGTCCGCCGAACTGCGCCTTGCCGCCGAGCGGCTGCTGGGTGACGAGCGAGTAAGGGCCGATCGAGCGGGCATGGATCTTGTCGTCCACAAGGTGGATGAGCTTGATCATATACATAATGCCGATCGTGACCCTGTTTTCGAAGGGTTCGCCCGTCCGTCCGTCGAAAACCTGGAATTTTCCGTCGACGTTGCCGTCGGGATTGAGCAGATTGTTCTCCTTGAAAAGCTGTTCGATGTCCTTCTCGGTCGCGCCGTCAAAGACGGGCGTCGCGATCTTCCAGCCGAGCTGGCGGCAGACATAGCCGAGGTGCACTTCGAGGACCTGCCCGATGTTCATACGGGAAGGGACGCCGAGGGGGTTGA
>CANRGG010000052.1 GCA_947630115.1 uncultured Clostridia bacterium | reverse complement strand
TGTCATGTTGAGCGACCGAGGCAAGCAAGACGAGAAAAGAGGGACCTCCCGGCGGGAAGCCCCTCTTGTATCGCAAATGTTCCGTTATTCGCGCACCAGCTGAATGGTGCCTTCGTACTCCCAGCCTTCGGGCAACGACGCGTATCCCGGCGTTCCCGTTTCCGGAGTTTTCACTTCTGTCTCTGTTTCATCAAGGTAAGGAATTTCTTCGTCCCAATCCAAGAAGGAGTAGTTGCGATCGGAGCCACCGTCGCCCGCCTTATGAACGATAATCGTCGCATCTTTTCCAAACGTGACCTCCTCCAGCCAGTCACTGCCTGCCAAGAATGCACATGCTTCAGCTTCTTCGTCTCGAATATTGCTCTTTATTTCGATCGTGCCACCCAAAAATTTCACATCGCCAGCAGCCTGCACGGCGCTGCTGCAAGGGAGAGGATTAGCAAGTTCGCCGCGATTGGGATCAACGTCAATGTCAAGCGTGATCGTACCGCCTGTCATATAAAATGTAGACCATGCTTCAGCCATGTTGACAGCAGCCACGTTGTAACCTTTGGCAACGATCTTTCCGCCCAAAAGGTTAAAAACTGCATCAGAATCGAACAAATAGACTGCAGAAGCAACTCTTGCCGAATTATTGGAATTTGCTGAAGGAGCCAGTTCGATTTCTCCGCCCTTCATATTGAGTACGGCATTGGCGCCAATACCAATGATTCCACCCTGCGCAAGTGAGCCATAAATATAGCCATTGTCAGTGATGTTGAAGACCGCCTCACTTCCCTCCGAGCCGTCCGTATAAGCGACTATACCGAAAGGACCATCATCGAGTATATTTCCAAAATTGATGTCGCAATCGATCGTGAGCTCGGTCATCGTCCCGACATCGTTATATGCAATGATGAAGTTGTTGAGCGTCTCTGCATTACGGTATCCTTCTCCGATACCCACGGCGCCCTCGCCCGTGAGCGTCAACGAGCCGCCGTCATATACATTGAGCACCCCACGTGTTTCTGTGGTCTCATCGTAGTCTAAGGTCAGATTAAAACCATTCAAATCGAGCGTGATGTCCTTCTTGTCAACAAGCAAAGCGTCTGTATGCGTTATGTTCTCGCCCAGCATAACGGTGTCGCCATCCTCTAACCAGCCGAAGACGTCCTCAATGTTGCTGTTGTACGCGTAGTAGGGACGGTAGTAGACGTCTTGATTTGTTTCGTCGTGACCGTTCGCCTGCACCGCATACACGCCGATGCTCAGATTGCAGAACTCGTTTTGCAGCGCGTCACCGGTTCCCCACGGGAGCTCGATCCTCACCGGGATGGAAATATTTTTCCCCACGTTGACAGCGCTCGACCATTCGGAGACCACCGTCGTGCGGTCAGAGTTCGCATTCTCCAGCTCTTCCCACCCGTCTATCGTGATCTTTAACGCACGATACAGGGCGTAAGGGTTGGGCACGGCGTCGGGATTTTCCGCCTTCAACTGCGCCTCCTTTTCAGGCGTGGGACCGCCGTCTTTATAATGGACGATCACCTGATAGATGATAGAAATCGAGCTGTTGTTGGTGACATTGAGCTCGAACTCCACGCCGTCGCCGGGCGCAATGCTGGTCAGCGAAAGCACGTTTTCGGATCCGTCATAACTCGCCGTGCCGCCGCATTCGAACGTCGCCGAGCCGTCCGGGTTTAATGTCCGATATTTGTCGGTATATTCCGTTCCATTCCATTCTGCGGAAAAAGCCTTGGTGAGCTTCGCCGTAGCTTCGACGTCTACCTTACCGCTGGTGATGGAGATGTCGGTATCCGACTTGCTTGTGAAGAGAGCGAAAGTCGACCCGACGATGAGCGTCGCACTCAGTGCGATCGTCGTGATCGAGGACAGCAAAACTTGGCTCTTCTTTTTCATCCTTGTTCCCTCCTTTTTTGAACATACTGAATTATAATTCCAAAATGGAATTATGTCAAGTGGTTTTTGTGATAAAATTCCAAAAAAGAACTAAGATTCTTAAAAAAGGTTATGAAACCGAGGAAACAGGAATACGGAACAAGCAATTTGATCGGAAGGCGGGTGGAGCAGCTGCGCAAGGAGCGGAAGATCAAGCAGAAGGATTTTATCGCGCGGTTGCAGGTCGCGGGCTTGGACATCAACCCGACGAGCTACTCCAAGTTGGAGGGGCAGGTGCGCGCCGCCAGCGACCGCGAGGTCTATTGGATCGCGCGCGTGCTCGATGTCCCGCTCGAAGCGCTCTTCCCGGGCGAAAACGGTGACCCACCGTCCTGACCGCTCTGCCGCTCTTTCCTTATATAATAAATAGAGAAGATTTTAAGATAGCAAAACGCCGCCCATAGCGGGCGGCGTTTTCCTTTTGCCCTACCCCTTTGCTCATCCCTCAAGGGGCGCCGGGGTCGGTTTCCTTCCCTCTCCTCGGGGCAGCTTTTCACCTCACAAAAAAGAAAAATGTCTGCCCGATCGCAGACATGGTACCCACGTTTGATGTCAATAGAGAAAATTATCCGAAGATCCCCTTCCGCGGACGGATGGCATCTACGATAAACCCCGCAAGCTCGAGGCACGCGGTGAGCGCGCTGTCCGGGAGAGTCGTCTCGACGAACACGATGTTCTTTTTGAAGTTGGCTTTCGCCCCCGTGACGCCGTCGAGGAGCAGAAGTTTTCTCTCCGCGCGCTCGGCGCACTTTTTGCAGCACAGGTCGCGGATCTCGATCACCTTTTTCATAACGTTTGCATTATACACGATTTTCCGCCGTTTGTAAATGATTTTCGGAGAGGCGCCTTCCTGCCCGCCCTGCGAGAACGTTTTCATCGTTCTATGATCGGCATTCACAGAATATTCGGGGCGCGGAAAAATTTTCTTATAAAGAATTTGCGCCGAACGGTTGCTATGCGGGCGCGATTCTGCTATAATCTAAAATGACGTCTGCGGTGTACGGAGTTCGGAAAACGCGGGATCCACAAAGTACCATCGGGAGTTCGCGTTGGGCGCAATAGGCAAGGTCTGTACCTGAATACGGAAAGTCTGAGGTGCGCTCACCGGGCACCCACCTGCGAGAAGCGGGTTCACCCTTTTCCGAGGTGCGGCACAGGCGGATGTCTTTTTTTGAAAATGACGAAATTTTTCGCAGAATCCGTATAAAATCGGTTGCAAAATTTCCATCGATATGCTATAATCATCAAGCAATCGCGAAGTGGCTCGACGATTTGCGGCACGGTCGGACTGCGATCGCGGCGCACGAGCCCGCAGCGGGAAGCATTTCCCCCTCGGGAAGCGAAATTTTATACGGCCTTGTGGTCAAGCGGTTAAGACGGCGCCCTCTCACGGC
>CANRGG010000051.1 GCA_947630115.1 uncultured Clostridia bacterium | reverse complement strand
GTTCAACCAGGGGGTCGTCACGATCAATCTGCCCGACGTCGCGCTTTCTTCGGGGGGCGATCGGGAGGAGTTCTGGAAGATCTTCGACGAACGGCTCGAGCTCTGCCACAGGGCGCTCATGGAGCGGCACAACCGCCTCAAAGGGACGCTTTCGGACGCCGCGCCCATTCTCTGGCAATACGGCGCGCTCGCGCGGCTCAAAAAGGGAGAGACGATCGACAAACTTCTCTACGGCGGATACTCGACGATTTCGCTCGGCTATGCGGGGCTCTATGAATGCGTGAAATACATGACCGGGAAATCGCACACCGACGAGGAGGCGAAGCCCTTCGCGCTCGAAGTCATGCAGCATATGAACGACAAGTGCAAGGAGTGGAAAACCATGCACAACATCGACTTTTCGCTCTACGGCACGCCGCTTGAGAGCACGACTTATAAATTTGCCAAGGCTCTTCAAATGCGTTTCGGCGTCATTCCGGGCGTCTCCGACAAGAATTACATCACGAACAGCTACCATGTGCATGTGACGGAGAAGATCGACGCCTTCACCAAGCTCAAATTCGAGAGCGAGTTCCAGCGGCTCTCGCCGGGCGGGGCGATCTCGTACGTCGAAGTTCCCAACATGCAGGACAACATTCCCGCGGTACTGGCCGTGATGAAGTACATCTATGAGAACATCATGTATGCGGAGCTGAACACCAAGAGCGATTTCTGCCAGGCATGCGGCTATGACGGGGAGATCCAGATCGTCGAAGAGGACGGAAAACTCTTGTGGGAATGCCCGTATTGCCATAACCGGGACCAGAACAAGATGAACGTTGCAAGACGGACCTGCGGCTACATCGGAACGCAGTTCTGGAACCAGGGCAGGACGCAGGAGATCAAGGACCGGGTGCTGCACCTGTAATAATTCGAGCGAAATTTTTTCGCTGCGCTTGAAAGCCTTCGTTCGAAACATTCTAAATGACTGCGCGTTGAAAATTGAGATTTCCCAACGCGCCATAAATCAGAATTCACTCTCCCTCAGCCACTTCGCGTTGCGTCGCGACGGCGCCCCTCACAAGGTGGAGCCAAGCGAAAAACTTACTTTCCATTATAAGGGGAAAATGCGCGTCCTTTGCGCTGAAAGGGGGATCGATTAAAATCATGTGCGTTAGGCGGAATTGACTTCCGCCGTGCGCGACACAATTTGCGCGCCACCGCATGCAGGCTGTTTCGCAAGGCAGCCGAAGTGGAGGGCGACGAGGGTTTCATGAAATCAACAATCTCAAATCCTCGACGAGAAATATTTCCGTAGGAAAGATTTTCGTCGAAAAATTATAAGGTTTTTATGAATTACGCCGAGATCAAAAATTGTGATATCGCAAACGGAGAGGGGGTGAGGATCTCCCTCTTTGTTTCCGGTTGCAGAAGACACTGCAAAGGCTGTTTCAATGCCTGCACGTGGGATTTTTCTTACGGCGAGCCCTTCGACGAGGCGGTGCAGGAGCGCCTCCTCAAAATGCTCGAGCCCGACTATATCGCAGGACTCTCTTTGCTCGGCGGCGATCCCTTCGAGCCCGAAAATCAGCGCGCCCTCGTGCCGTTTGTCCGACGCGTCAAAGCGCGCTTTCCGCAAAAAAATATTTGGTGCTACACGGGATATACCTTCGACGGAAAGGGGATCGCCGAACAGGAGGTGCAGACCGAGGTAACGGGCGAGCTCCTTTCCATGATCGACGTCCTTGTGGACGGCAGATTCGAAGAGGACAAAAAAGACATCCGTTTGAGGTTCCGCGGCTCGTCAAACCAGCGCGTGATTGACCTCAAAAGCAGTTTTTCGAGCGGATGCATAGTACTATGTCTGACATAGTACCTACCATTTAGCTGTTTTTCGTTCAAAAAACCCGTAGAAATGGAAAATTTTCCCGTCCTTTGATTGACGAAGGGCGGGCGAACGGTTATAATAATAGGGAAAAATCAAAAGGAGAAATTCAATGAACAAGCTGCAACTGAGAAGATACGCAAAGCTGCTCGCAAAGACGGGCGTGAATGTCCGGAAAGGACAATGGGTGATCGTCACCGCGGAACTCGACCAGCCCGAATTCGTCGAGATGGTCGTCGAGGAGCTGTACCGCGCGGGCGCGGGGCTCGTGACGGTGGAATTTTCCCATCAGCCGCTTGCGAAATTCCATTATAAGTACGCGAAAGAGGAGATCCTTGCCCGCACCGAAAAGTGGGAGATCGAGCGGATGGAGTACCGCTTGAAGGAGCTTCCCGCCATGCTCTATCTGCAATCCGCCGATCCCGATGGGCTCGCGGGCGTGGATCAGGAGAAATTCACGCGGGTACGTTCGGCGCGTACGAAGGTGAGCAAGCCCTACCGCGACAAGATGGAGTATAAATATCAATGGTGTATCGCGGCGGTTCCCGGCAAGGCCTGGGCAAAGAAAGTGTTCCCGGGCGTCATGGTGAACAAGGCGGTCGAACAGCTCTGGGACGCCATTCTGACCGCGGCACGTGCCGACGGGCCCGATCCCATCCGGGCATGGGCGCGGCACAACGACGAACTCTCGGCCCGCTGCGATTATCTCAACAAACTTAAACTCAGATCGCTCGAATATAAGTCCAAAAACGGCACCGATTTCAAGGTCGGGCTGCTCGAAAACGGCATTTTCTGCGGCGGCGCGGGGATCCCTTGGGGCGGCGTCTACTTCAATGCGAACATCCCGACCGAGGAGATCTACACCTCTCCCAAGGCGGGCGAGGCGGAGGGGATCGTCTACTCCACCAAGCCGCTCTCCTATCAGGGCGAAGTCATCGACAATTTCTCGGTGCGCTTCGAAGGGGGCAAAGTCGTCGAAGTGAAGGCGGAAAAGAACCAGCATTTGCTCGAAAAGATGATCTCCATGGACGAAGGCGCGAGAATGCTCGGCGAGTGCGCGCTCATTCCCTACGATTCGCCCATCAACAACATGGGGATCCTGTTCTATAACACCCTGTTCGACGAGAATGCAAGCTGCCATCTGGCGCTCGGGCACGGCTTCGGCGAATGCTTGAAGGGCTATGAGGACATGACGAATGAGGAGATCCGCGAAAAGGGGGTCAACGACAGCATGATCCATGTCGATTTCATGATCGGCTCGAAGGATATGGACATCGTTGGCGTGACGAAGAACGGCGACCGGGTGCAGATCTTCAAGAACGGAAATTGGAGCTTTTAAGAGGATAGAAACGCTTTTTATAGCGCGATTTGGAGGGAATTTATGATCAAAATCGATATTTTTTCGGGATTTTTGGGCGCGGGAAAGACGACGCTCATCAAAAAACTCATCCAAGAGGCTTACCGGGGCGAAAAACTCGTGCTCATCGAGAACGAATTCGGCGAGA
>CANRGG010000050.1 GCA_947630115.1 uncultured Clostridia bacterium | reverse complement strand
CGGGGCTGTCGCTCGTGACGTTCTGGTTGCCGCGCACCTCCTTCATGCCCTGCAAAAAGCCGTTTTTCGTCACGCCGAAGCGCGAAAAAACGGAAAGCAGCTGCCCTTCGGCATTGTCGAAGAGGCATAAAAAGAGATGTTCGGCCGAAACGTAGTCGTCCTTCATCCCGCTCGCGAGCTTTTCCGCCTCGTTGAGGGTGCGGGTAAATGCGGCGGTCGGATAGACCTGCCCGGAGCCCGCTCCGCTGACGCGCGGCAGCCGTTCGATCTCCTCTTTGAGCGCGCGGCGGAGCCCCTCCGCATCCACGCCCGTTTTTTCAAGGATCCGCGCGACGATCCCGTCCTCCTCGAGCAGCGCATAACAAAGATGCAGGCAACTCAGCTCGGAATTGCCGTATTCGAGCGCGGTATTCTGCGCATTCTGGATCGCTGCGATCGACTTTTGCGTGAAATGATTTCCGTCCATAAAGGCCCTCCCCCGGACGCCGGAACGCGTCCGTTTCATTTTCTCGGTTTTAATATACCCAATTTCCTCATTTCCGAAACGGAACTTTTCAAGACCCCTTTTCAAAACGCGCGGAATGGGATTTGACCCATCTTTGAAAATTTTTCCGAAAAAATTCCAATTCGGGCGAAATATACTTTGACAAATCGGAAAAATTATGATATAGTGATAAAGTCTTTATGGAAAAGACAAAACCGTTTTGAGCCATGCAGAAGTACCCAAGAGGCTCAAGGGGCTCCCCTGCTAAGGGAGTAGTGCTGGATAACGGCAGCACGAGTTCGAATCTCGTCTTCTGCGCCAATCTCCGAAAACACAACATATTGTGTTTTCGGAGATTTATTTTACACTATATCTTGTGTTTTTAAGACACGTGGTACATTTATAGTACAAATTCTCTCTCTTGTCGTGAAGCAAAGAACACAAGGAAAATCCTCTTCTTTTCGCAAATTTTTCAAACTGTACTTGATATTTTTACGTAGAAGATGTCCTTTTCTCCAATCTCTCCGAAGTTTCCCCTTCCGGCGCGCGGGCGGGAAAGAGTTCGTTTTATTTCTGTTTTAAGGTCTCTTGAGTGTCGTATTCGCCTTCTTCTCCACATATTCGATTATGGCTGCTTCCAAAAGTCGGGAAAGATTGACGTCGTAATCCTCCGCAACGGATTTCAGCCACGCGGGAAGGGTGACATTCGTCTTGACCCGGCGGTTGTTCAGCTCGCTCCTGACAAACTCGGGATAGACCGTCACCATCGAAACAAGAAACCCAGGAGCCGTTTCAGGATCGATTTTGGGCTTTGCGGACGGCGCCGGGATCTCCTCGCCGTCTTGCTCCATTCCGTAAAGATGAAGCCCTAACGCTTCCGCCGCCTGTTTTTGTGCTTCTTCAAAGGTCGTGCCAAAACTGACGCAGCCCGGAAGATCGGGGAAATAAACCCCATAGCCTTCCGCGCTCGGTTCGAAAACTGCCATATAAGATACCGTGTGCATATTCATTCCTCCTTGATATTTTTAAGGATTTCTCTTACTTTCATCTCGCACCTCATTTATAAGTATATTATACTCCTATTTTATACTCCTTTCAAGCATTCTCGCAATTTTCTCGGAAAAAATAAAAATTTTTTTTGCATGAAAAAAAGCGGCTATCAGCCGCCTTGAAGGTTTCTCTCGCCGTTCGATTTTTTCTCTTCCCCTGCTGGAGCGGGATTTCCCGCGTCCTCTGTCCCCTCTTCCGGCTTTGCTTCCGAAACGGGCTGGCCGCCACCCGAAGAGGATTTTGTCGTCAGTTTTTCCTGTCCGTTCACTTGATCCTCCTTTACCAATCATCTCCGTCGAGGAGCGGGTTGCGCCTTTGGGGTCGCGGCGGAAGCGGCGCCCTGTTCGATTTTTGCGGAACACCCTTCATCCGCTGCTCGATGGCGTCGAGATCGGGATGCCACGCGCTGAAAGCGGCATTCGCATAGTTTCGGCAGTCAAGAGGCTCGTTGCGTTGATGCCCGGGGATCTTCTCCCAAGCAAATTGCCCGGCTCTTTTGCCGCTTTTGATGAGCGTCATCTTTTCAGAGAGCAGCCCATTGAAATAGGTCTCATCATATCCGCGGTCGCCGCGCGGGAAGTGCGAAAAGCGCGCTCCCGGCTCCTGAACGCGAAGCGAATTCATGATCTTCGTCTTTCCTGCGTCGACTCCGATGGTGTATAGCCAGCATTTGATCCGCTTGTTGCCTCGGATCGCGACTTGCGTCGGAAGGGAAATGAACGGGATGTCCGGGCCGCCCTTCCCCTTAATCGCGAACACCCACTTGCCTTGACGGGCGCGGCACGCTTCGTAAACCTCTTGCGTGTAATGCCCGCCCGAGTCGACGAAAGTGCGACCGATTTTAAGTCCTTTTCCGTCCGCGAACTTGTAAACGTGATCTATGACGTCGTCCAAGCGCTCCCACACCTCTGCCGTGTCCGGTCTGCCCATGATGACGCCTTTTTCGATGCCCCATTTTTCGTCGTAGTGCCCATGTCCGACGACTTCGTATTCGAGACGGTTGTCCTGCGTATCCACGCCGCAGGTCAAAGCAAGCACGCCGGTCGGAAGCTCCGCAGGATATTCCTCGCGGCGGCCCAGGTATTCGTCCTCGCTTTCTATGTCTCCGCGATCTTCCCATAGCTCTCCGAGCAGGGTATTGAAAACGACTTGCAGCCGCTCGGGATCGTCTTTCGCCTCAAGAAATCGGACGATGATCGTCTCCCATGACGTCCAAGGGGAAGAGAATGCGTTGAGCCAAAACGAGCGAACGCCCTTGTCGTATGCAGAGGGGTTCGCCGCGATCCATTTCTTCGGTTGACGCCGCATCTCCGTCTCGGTGGAGATTGCGCCGCAGGAGGGGCAAGCCCATCCGATGTCATGGGCGCCATACACCTTCCGCTTGTCGATCTCTTGCACTTCCGGAGTGAATTTGATATCATCAAAGCGGATATCGTACCATTCCCCGCAGTGGGGGCACTGATACGACCAGCGCTCTTGCGTTCCGCGATAGAATGCCGTCTCGATGTTGCTGCGCCCCTTAACGGTGGGCGTCGAAACCTCGACTGACTTTCGGTTATAGAACGTTGTTTGACGGGCTTTTGTAAGTTCCCACGGGTCGCCTTCGGTTCCTGCCGACTTCGCCCACCTGTCCCGTTCGTCGCCGAAGATGTAGCGAATAGGCGTAGACGCGAGCGCGCTCGGGCTGTTGCTCCCCGCCAGCGTAAGAACGCCGCCCGGGAAAACTTTTTGCAAGATCGTGTTGCCGCTGTCGCGTGTCTTAACATCCGCGACCTTCTCCCGCAGCGGTTTCGAGTCCCTGATCATCGGAGCGATACGAACGCGGGAGAACTTTTGCATGTCCTCGCGGGTCGGCTGAATGAGCATGGCGCTCGCGGGGTCCTGATCGATGAGATAGCCGATGCAGTTGAGGAGAAATTCCGTTTTGCCGACCTGTGAAGCCGCGACCATCACGATGTCTGTGATCTTGGG
>CANRGG010000049.1 GCA_947630115.1 uncultured Clostridia bacterium | reverse complement strand
ATTGTAGCATAAAATGATTTCTAATTACCCCCACGCTCCGTAGAGTTAAGCCACTCTACGAAAAGGAGGACTGAATTATACCATAAACCTACAAGAAAATCAAGCAAGGCAGATATCGCCCCAAAGATTTCATTATAAAGACTGCCGAGAAAAAATCCCTTGGCGGCATGGCTTATACTTTCGCATTCCCGAGATACAAAATAAATCCGAACCAATCGCGGGTTACAATTACCCTTGTTGAGTTCGGATTATTTTGATTTGGTGGACCTGCGCAGAGTTGAACTGCGGTCTTACAAGGTTCAAACGCGGACACTACACGTTTAGTCTATGGTCGGTCTCGCCCGAAATCAGTCCATAGACAAACTCTTTCCGGGCATGTTCCCGAAATTCCTTGCGATCCGGGGGAAACGCGCCGAATTGCAATGTTCCCTACTGAATTGACGCCCTGTTCCCGAGCGTAGGGATCGGGACAGGACGGGGCTTAAACGTTAAGCCGCAAGCGCTACACGGCGAGCCGTAGCTCTACGGGTAGCAGATCTTCTGCTTTCTTTACTGTCAGCATTTAGAATTTTTCCGTTTTTACGGAGCCGAGCCTCCGACGTGCGTCCGACGCCATCCGCTTGCAATCGAATCCGTAACAGGCCCGATCGAACCGGATCAGGGGTCTCCCCCTTCCGTCTTTTATCATTATATACCCAAATCGGAAAAAAGTCAAACGTTTCCGGGGCGCCTCTTTGCATGCGGCCGCCGGAACTCCTCTCCCCCGCCGAACTCTACCAATCCCGCCTGCCGCATAACACGTCGATGGACACCCCGAACAGATCGGAGATCTGCCAAAGAAAGGAAAGCGTCGGCTCCGTTTTCTTTTGCTCCCATTCGCTCACGCATTGCTGCGTCACCCCGATCGCTTTCGCCAGCTCCGCCTGGGAAAGTTTTTTTTCCATGCGAAAAATCCTGAGATTTTCCGCAAATTTTATTTCCATATACAAATATTTTACAAGTATTCTTGTAAATTTACTTGACTCACAAGGATTCTTGTGATATGATAAAGCTATCAAATGGGAGTTTTCCCGCAAAACGCTCACATCTTTATGCTTTCATAATAAGCTGCGCGACGACCGAACGGTCGCCGCGCAGCTTCTTTCAAAGTACATTGAAGATATTCATAATTTTGAATTTTAATTCAGAACGACGTCTTTGAGACTTTCGTACTTTTTCATCGCGGCCCGGCGGATTGTATCCGGGTCCAGCCGCCGCTCGTACGCCTCGTCGGAGAGTTTTTTCGCAAAAAAGATCACATTCGTTCCATATTTGAGATTTTTGATGTCGCTCAGAAATTTTCCGCTCTGGCGGGTGCCGAAGAAGTCGCCGCTGCCGCGGAGCTCGAGGTCTTTTTCGGAGAGCGCGAAGCCGTCGCTCGTCGTCTTTAAGATATTGAGCCGTTCCCGCGCCGTTTCGCTGTCGTTCCCGACGAGCAGGAAGCAATAGCTCTGCTCGCTCCCGCGCCCCACTCGGCCGCGCAGCTGGTGCAGCTGGGAGAGCCCGAACCGTTCGGCGTTGCAGATGACCATGATCGTCGCATCGGGCACGTCGATGCCCACTTCGATGACCGTCGTCGAGACCAGGCAGTCGTACTCTTTTCGCTTGAAGGCCTCCATGACCTCCGTCTTTTCCCGATCCTTCATCCGCCCGTGCAGCAAGGCGAACCGCACGGCGGGAAGCCGCCCGCGCAATTCCTCATAAAGTTCGGTGACCGAGGTAATCTGCCCCTCATCGTCGTCGATCTTCGCGCATACGAAGTATGCCTGCCGTCCCGCCTTGGTCTCGCGGGCGATATAGGCGAGCATGTCGTCATATTTATAGGCGGGGATCACGGAAGTTTTGACCGTCTGCCGGTCTTTTGGCTTGTCGGGGATCGTCGTGACATCGAGATCGCCGTAAAAGATCAGCGAGAGCGTCCGCGGGATGGGCGTCGCGGACATGACGAGAACGTCCGGCTGCTCCCCTTTTTCGCTCAGGGCGTTTCGCTGGGAGACGCCGAAGCGGTGCTGTTCGTCGCAGACGCAGAAGGCAAGATCAAGAAATCTCACGTCCCCTTGCAAAACGGCATGCGTGCCGCAGAGAATGTCGATCTCCCCTCTTTCGAGCGCCGCTTTGATCTTGCGCTTTTCCGCCGCGGGCGAGCTGCCCGAAAGGTATCCCACCCGATAGTCGGGAAAAATTTTTTCCAGTAACGCGAAATTCTGCGCCGCAAGCACTTCGGTCGGCGAGAGATACACCGCCTGGAAGCCGCTTTTGACCGCCATGAAAATGCCGGTGAGCGCCACCGCCGTCTTGCCGCTGCCCACGTCGCCCTGCAAGAGGCGGTTCATGCAGCAAGGCGAGGTCAGATCGTCATAGATCGCGCGCACGGCGGCCTGCTGTCCCGCGGTGAAGGCAAAGGGAAAGCGCTTTTCAAAGTTGAAAACATCGCGCTCGGTGACGGTATAGCGGTTCTGCCGCGCGCTGTTTTTGTCCCCTTTGATGAGCTTGAACGCCGAGATCAAAGTGAAATATTCTTCGAGGGCGATCCGTTCCGCCGCTTTTTGGTATTGTTCGGCCGTTTCGGGCAAATGAACGGCAAAATAGGCCTCTTTCAGGGAAGAGATCGCATATTTTTGGAGCAATTCCTTGGGAATGACGGAGACGAACTCCTCCGCTTTGAGGGCGGCGGCCACGCAGTCGCGGACGATCCGCTGGGTGAGCGCGCCGCGCAAGGGATAGACGGGCACGAGCCCTTTTAAGCGGTTGTTTTTTTCGAGCGGCTCAAAGGAGGGATTGACGAGAGTGACCTGTCCGTACTTGTTCTGCACTCTGCCGTAGAAGAGATAATCGCCGACTTTGAAGCGGGCCGCAAGATAGGGCATATTGAAAAAGACGGCATAAAAAAAGTCGCCGTCCTGCTCGAGGCGGACGCGGAAATAGCGCATTCTGCCCGAATAGCGGACGGGCTCGACGAAGGTGAGCCGGCAGGCGATGAGCGCGACGTCGTTATGCAGCACCTCGCGGACGGAGACGCGGTTCGTCATGTCGAGATAGGCGCGCGGGAAGTAGCGGACGAGCTCCTCGGAGTCGGTGATATGAAGTTTTGCGAAGTCCTTCGCCCGTTTTTCGGTGACTCCGCGAAGAAGAGTAAGCTGCATGGGATGAAGATCGTATCTTGAAACGTCCGGATGGATCCTTGTCTTTCATTATAACCGCCGAGGCGAGAAAAAGTCAAGGGATTTCGGGAAAAAACCGCTTTTCGGGGCCTGAAACGGCGAAAAAGAAGCCGCCCGAAGCGAACGCCTCGGGCGGCTCTTATTGGGCAAACCTTTTTTGCAAAGCGCGCGCCTGTTGAAAAGAAAAAAGAGAGCGCGAAGTTTGTTTGGAAGATTGCCCCGATCCGCATTCTTACATCCCTGTCGGAGTGCGGACGGCTAAACGGCTTTCACCGCTTTCGCTTGTATGTTTGTAATTTTTATTAGGTAATCTCCGCATCCAAATCAAGACCAGAAACGTAAACAGTTACCATGTATGCACAGTTGCAAGTGCCTCCGGTTTTCTCCTTACACGCGCATTTCCCCTCGTCCTTACTTTCATCATGCTCTGTACATTTGTTGATCGAATCGGTTTTCGTCGTACTATTTTTCGTGATTTTCAAACTCTTAATGTCCCCGCTTTTTGTAATGCAGGCTTCTGCGGTCCAGCCATACGTTTTATTACTTTCAAAGTTCTTATCTTTTAGAATTGCAACAGCGGCAGCACTTCTAACTGCACGGATATTTGCATTTTTGGTTGCCTCTTCCGCGTCTTTCAACGAGCTGACGAAAATAGGCACCGCGATTGCAACGAGAATTGCGATGATCGCGACGACGATCAAAAGTTCTGCAAGGGTAAAGCCCTTTCTGTTTCTTTTTTGCATGGTTTTTTCTCCTTAAAAATTGAATTTTTTATATATCTGCCGCCGGGACGAAACGGCATTTATATCCTCTTTGCAGGGCATGTATATTCCTGCATAAAAAATGGAAAATGTTCATAGATTAGCTTAATCCATGTACAAATCTGACTGTATTTTATCACATATTTTTCGGAAAGTCAAGAAAAAACAGGGTAAA
>CANRGG010000048.1 GCA_947630115.1 uncultured Clostridia bacterium | reverse complement strand
CAACGCGAGCAGAACAATGCTCTTCGACATCCGAAAACTTGCCTGGGACGGCGAACTGCTCGAATATTTCGGCATTCCGCGCTCGATCTTGCCCGAGGCACTGCCCTGTACGGCGCGCATGGGGACTGCCGAGCTTTGCGGGCGGAAGATCGCGGTTGCGGGCGTGGCGGGCGACCAGCAGGCGGCGCTCTTGGGGCAGGCGTGCCTTTGCCCGGGAGAGGCGAAGATCACCTACGGCACGGGACTTTTCTTGCTCTTTCACACGGGCGAGCATTGCGTCCGGTCGGAGAGCGGACTTGTGTCGACGATCGCCTACACCCTCTTTGATCATACCTGCTATGCCTTGGAGGGCAGCGCCTTTCATGCGGGCAGCGCCGTTAAATGGCTGCGCGACGGGCTGAAATGGCTCGACTCCGCTGCGGAGAGCGAGGAGATCGCAAAAAGCGTTCCGGACACGGGCGGCGTGTATTTTGTGCCCGCCTTTACGGGGCTTGGTGCGCCGCATTGGGAAGGAGATGCTCGCGCGACGTTTACGGGGATTACGCAGGGGACTTCCCGCGCCCATCTTGTCCGCGCCGTGCTCGAGAGTATTGCCTATGAGGCGAAGGAACTTTGCGACTGTATGCGCCGCGACAGCGGGATCGCCGTTTCCCATCTCAAATGCGACGGCGGTGCGTCTGCGAACGATTTTCTCATGCAGTTTCAATCCGATCTTTCCGGAATTTGCGTCGACCGACCCAAGGAGCGGGAATGCACGGCGCTCGGCGCAGCGCTCTTATCGGGGCTCTCCCTCGGTATTTTCGGGGAAGAGGAGTTTTCGAAAGTGCGCGTTTCCGAGAAGATCTTCCGTCCCGAGATGCCGCAGGATCGGGCAGAAAAGCTCTATCAGGGCTATCTAAACGCCGTAAAAAGGGCAATTTTGAAAGTGTAATCGCGTTTTTTTGCATTTTGCATAGTATTATGTCAGACATAGTATTCAATTTCGCCGTCCCATGCACCCCGGGACCGGCGATTTTCATAGAATAAATTTATGAAGATTTTTTTGGAGCAGAAAAGCTTTTTTACTTTTCGAAATATTCCGAGCGCAGACCTTGAACTTTGCGGCATGACCGTTTCGGACTGCATTCGGGAACGCTTGCAGCCCGAGGAAGGGCCGCCCCCCGACGGCTCTGGAGACTATGTCGTGCTCTATCCCGTCTATCCCTTTCTCGATCGGGAGGAAGTTTTCTCTTATCTGGACGAGCGCGAGGGAAGCTATCGCTTTCCGGGCGGCTATGTGAGGCGGGAGAGAGGCGAGCTCTCCTTGAGCGAGCGTAAAAGCTCGGGTGCGCTCGGGCGGGGGCTTTTTTCGCTTTCCGACTATCCCTATTTTCTCGAACGGGCAAAAAAGCTGAGTGCGGAGCGCCATCTTCAAAACGGGGCGCTCGTCGAAGAGGGCGCCGAAGTTTCCTTTGCGGCGAAGATCGAAAAGGGCGCGCGGGTGAAATGCGGGGCGCGGGTGCTCGGGCGCAGCCGGATCGGGGAGAACGCCGAGATCGGGAGCGGCTCGGTCATTGAAAATTCGGTGATCGGCGCGGGAACGGTTGTGTCCGCCAGCGTCATCTTCGATTCCGAAGTCGGCAAGAACTGTTCGGTGGGGCCGTTCGCCTATCTGCGCGCGGGAAGCAGGATCGCGGACGGGGTCAGGATCGGGGATTTCGTCGAGATCAAAAATTCGACGATCGGGCGGGGCGGCAAGGCAGCGCACCTTGCCTATATCGGCGACGCGACGATCGGCGAGCGGGTCAACATCGGCTGCGGCGTCGTCTTTGCCAATTACGACGGGCGCAAAAAATCGCGCACCGAGGTGGGAGACAACTGTTTCATCGGGAGCAACTGCAATCTGATCGCGCCGCTCTCCCTTGGCAACAGCGTTTTTCTTGCCGCCGGCACGACCCTCGCGCAGGACCTTGACTCGGACGATTTCTGTATCGGCAGGGCGCGTCCCATCGTCAAGCCGGGAAGAGGGAAGCAGTATTACGACCCGCAGTAAAAGCCTTTCCGAGAGCCTGATGTGAAAGTCCGCGGATCAGCCCCAAAGTCTACGCAAATTTTTGCGATAAAAAATCGGCATAGAGAGCAAAGAAAAAGCCGATCAAAAAAGCCGGGCAAGACCGGCTTTCTGATTTGGATCGGGTAAGATCGGGATTTATTTTTTCTTGTGCCGATCGGTATGATCTTTGAGGCGCTCCTCCATGCGCGAAGCATAGCCCTCGAGATCCTCCCAAAGCGCCCTTGCAGAGCGGAACGGGAAACAGAAGCTCGCATGCCTTTGTTCAAAAGATTCAACATGATCCTTGATGAATTCCTTGAGCTTTTCGTAGTGGACGACGATTCTTTTTTCCTTCGCGAAGGCGCGGATCTTGACGGAGAGATGGAGGGAATGGCACAGATCGACGAGAAAAACGCCCGTGATCACCCCGACGAAATAGGCAAATTCGATATGATTGACGAACCAGCGCACCGCCTCGGTGACGGGACCCGTCATGATGAAATAGAATGCCGCCGAGATCAAAAGCCAGAAGAAAGAGAAAAGCGGGCAAATGATCCCTTGGATATTGCCGGGTCGGTCTGAATAATCCCAGAGCTTGATCTTCATGCCCTTGATGAAGATGAGCCCCGCAAAATATTCGATGACCGTCATGGAAACGCCCATGATGAGAATAATCAAAAGCGCGTCGAGCCAAGGCGTGCCCGTCTCGATGGGGAGCCGGGAGATCGCAAACATTCCTGAAAGCCCGAAACCGTAGAGAGGGAGATAGGGGCCCGTCAAAAATCCGGGATTGATCCATTTCTTCGCCGAGAAAAACCGACGGAAAAAGACTTCGAGGACCCATCCGAGCACACTTCCCGTGAAAAACAGGAAGGCACCGATGAGCACGATATCCAGAAATTTCATTCGTTCTCCTTTGGTAAAATTCTGTAAAAATCGCCGCGCGGCGAGAGCGCCGCGCGGCAAATATTTTGTCGTTATTTTTTCTTGACCTCGTCCTCTTCCTCCGCGGTGGAGAAGGAAAAGCCGATGCTCGGCTTGCGCTCGATCAAGGTCTGCACGAAATCGTCGTAAAGATCTTCCTTGATGACGATGATGATGTATTTCGTCTTGAAATCGTCGAAATAGACGGCGAGCTTTCCGAGCCCCTTGAACAGGTGGACGGAATAGATGGTCGAGATCGCGAATTTCTGGCGGATAAACCCGAATTGCAGAATGAAATGAGTGCCCGTCAGAAGATACTGCGAGCGGATGAGCATTCCGATGATGACGGCGGAGAGAAAAATGCAGACGAAGAACAGGATGATATATTGGAGCCAGCCGTAAAAGGAGGTCTGCTCGTCTTTCAGAAATTGCAGAAAGCGCCAGAGCGTGAGTCCGAAGCCCGCAAGGGACAGGACGAGCCCGATGATGAACATGGCGATCATGAGCGCGGAAAATTTGAAGGGATAGCGTTTGACGGCGACGTCGCCCTGATTGATTGTTTCTTCCATACCAAACAGTATAAAACATTTGTCCGCAAAAATCAAATACTTTTTCACCGCGAAAAAAAATTTCGCAAATTTTGAGTTTCTTCGGGAGAAACGCTTGAAAGTGCGCGGCGGTTTTGTTATAATGATTTTGTCGCGGGAACGGCTGCGCGCCGCCCGCCTTTGAGAGCTTCGGAGGGTATTTTGGGACTTTCTTTGGAGGATTACAGAGACCGGATCGAGCTGACGCCCTATCCGCGTCCGCAGCCGGTGGAGAGCGAGACGGAAAAAGAGGAGATCGTCGGCGCTTTGCTCAAATTTCTGCTGCGCGAGCGGGGGATGATCGCCGCGTTCAGCGCCACCTATGCGCGCAAGCGCGAACTCGTCCGAAATTACATGAACGAGCGCGCGCCGCTCCCGATCCCGCAGGAGATCCTCGCCATGCAGGACAGACTGTTCTATACCGAATCGCTCGAGCGCGGCGTTGTGGATCCCGCGGAGCTTCCCGAGATCAAATACGGCATTTCGCTTTGGGAAGGGGACATCATCCGCCTCGGAACGGACGCGATCGTCAACGCCGCCAACCGCGCCCTTCTGGGCTGCTTCCTGCCGGGACATAACTGTATCGACAACGTGATCCATTCCTTCGCCGGCATGCAGCTTCGGCGGGACTGCGCCAAGATCATCGCCCTGCAGGGACAGGAAGAGGAGACGGGCGACGCGAAGATCACCCGCGCCTACAATCTCCCGAGCAAATACGTCTTACATACCGTTGGGCCCATGGTCGGCAGGAAGGTCACGAGCCTCGAGAGCGCCCAGCTTCGCTCCTGCTATCTTTCCTGCCTCGATCTTGCCGAGAGCATGGGATTGAGTTCGGTGGCGTTCTGCTGCGTTTCGACGGGGGTCTTTAACTTCCCAAGCGCCGAGG
>CANRGG010000047.1 GCA_947630115.1 uncultured Clostridia bacterium | reverse complement strand
AAAAATCAAAGGGAACAAAAAACGGGTAGGCAGTTAAAACCTACCTACCCGCAAATTCCCCAAGAGTATTTAACATTCGGCGGGCACTGTCTTTTTGCCGCTTGCGGCTCCTTTTCCCGAAAAAATACTTCGTCTTTTTTCGGGAGCCCCTTGGGATTTTCCCTCATTTTCGTTTGGTTTGATTCGAAATTTCTGAGCAGAGTTGAGTGTGGAGGCGATTGCGGGAGCAATTGGTTTGCGGACAAAGTGAATGGAGACAGAAAAGTATGCCGCAAACTGAACAGCTGTGCTGTCCACCGGGGAGGAGCGGGACATTTCTGCTCAACAGCGCGGTGCGCTGTGAGCGTCCCGCGACAGGAGCGCTGGCAGGCGCGACGGGTTTTGCGACGGTTTCTATCGTCCAAAGCGCCGCTAAAGGCGCAACTCTGCGCAGGTCCACCACGTCGCCGCAAAGCGGCGTTTTGAAATGCCCGCCATTCGGCGGGCACTGTCTTTTTGCCGCTTGCGGCTCCTTTTCCCGAAAAAATACTTCGTCTTTTTTCGGGAGCCCCTTGGGATTTTGGGGTATGCCGGTTGATTTTCGCGTCAATTTGTGGTATCATAGCGATAATCAATTCAGGGGGGATAGAGGTGGGCTTTCTCTCGTTCAACTTGGAATTTTATCAAAATGAATTACAAAAATTGAAAACCGCTCCTGTCCGCAAGGAAACGATCTATCGGGCCAAACAGCTTTTGAAAATGCTGGACGATTTATCCGATGAAGGATATATAGCGCTCAATGAACAATTGGAAGAAACGTATTCGGGAGTATCCACACTCAGAGCGTATCTAAACGCAAACCATATCGAGCCGTTTTTAATTCCTCGCAAGCTGTTTTCGGCGACAGATCTTTCCTACGGACAAGACGCCTATGAACTGACGGAGGCGATTAAAGAACTTGCCAAGAACGCCGAAAATAGCACAGAAGTCCGCTTTGACGAGTTTTTTTCGGAGCTGGTTGATTTTTGTAAATGGATCGGCTATGACAAAGATACGGCTTACATTTTTTTGCTGCGCGATACGTTATTGCCGTATCTCTACTTTCAAAGCAAAGACAGAAAAAATATTTATCCGTGGCTATTGGGCAGAAAGACGCTTTCAAAGCTGACAGGAAAGGAGAATGCGGACGACGAAATTCGATCTTCTATTTTCGAGGCATTGGAATCGGGTCAATGTCGCAGTGAAAAAGATTTTTGCGACATGGTTTTACCCGACATGCGTTCCATTTTGAAAAAATATCCTGAAGCGGAGAGGTGTTTCATGGCTCTCCTTGGAACGATCAAAGAAAAACATATCATTGTGGTTGAGTCAGGATGTTCCGGTACCTTCCCGATGTTGCTCAGGAGCTTGGATGAAAGAGCGGATCTGCGCATGTATACGACTTATCCTTATCTATTAAAGATATACGGCAAGAAAATCTATTCGACGAAATATGAAAACAGTCGTCGATTTGAAACTTTATATTCGCAGGACTTGTATTTCCGTTTTTCCGATTTAAGGGACGGTAAGTTCTTTGTCGAAAAATGCAGGAACAAAGAAATAGAAAAGTTGGCGGTCGCGGAAATCAAAACTTTTTTACAAGGCTCCAAGGCGGATGAAAACTTTTGAAATGAAAAATTTAATTTAACGGAGGAACTTATGCAGCACAAAGGGACAAAAATTCTTGAAACTAAACGGCTGATTTTGCGGCCATGGAAAGAAAACGACGCCGAAGAGGCGTTCGCGCATTGGATGAACGACCCCGAAGTTACAAAATATCTCGCCTGGACGCCCCATAAGGACGTTTCAATCACGCGCGCCCTTTTGAAAACTTGGGAAGAAGAAGGCAAATCGCCCAATTGCTATCATTGGGCACTCGTGCTGAAAGAGGGGAATGTCCTTATCGGGGATCTCAACATCCTGGATGTGGACGATTTTATGGAGCACGGCGAGATCGGCTACTGCATGGGCAAGGCTTGGTGGGGGAAGGGGCTCATGACCGAGGCTCTGAGCGAAGTTATGCGCTATCTTTTCGAAGAAGTCGGGTTTTATCGTTTGAACGGCTGCCATGCAGCGGAAAATCTCGGCTCTTCGCGCGTCATGGAAAAATGCGGACTTCTTTATGAGGGAACGCGCAGGAAATTGATGCGATTGCCCTCCACCGGCGAGCGCGTAGATATCGTGGAGCGCGGCATTTTGCGGGAAGATTATTTCAAAAACGCATAAGAAAAATTAAATTTTAAGAAAACGGAGCGAAAAAGCATGCGAAATTTAGAAAAAACTCAAATTCATGACTCTGCAAAAGTCACCGACGGCATGAGGTTTCTTACAAGCGTTTCCTTTCACGACGCAAAGCTCGTCGATGTGTTTTGCGGCGAGAAGTACGGGAAAAAAACTCTTTCGCTCCTCGTCGATTTCAAAACCGCCGAATTTCCGCCCGGAAACGGCAAGCTCTATGAGATCGAGCTCTTGCATGCGGAATTCGTGCAGGCGCCCGAAAGAAGGAAAGACTGCTTTCTCCTTTCGCTCGACTGCGTGCCTTCGGGGGAAAGGACGCGCGTCCGGGTCGAAACGGAGTATTTTGTGGGCGGAGAGGCCCGCCACGAAGTTTGGGAAATTGAATTTTCCGGCGTGGAAGTCATGCGCTTAAAATAATGCGAAAGTGAAAATCGCACGCATAGAAAGAGAATGCGTGAAAAGTTTGCGCCAAGAAACCAATCAAAAAAAGAAGCCGCCGACGGGGCGAAAGCCCCGTCGGCGGTCGGATTTTTACCGGATTTGCCGGAATTCATGCCCGATTATGTCGGGATCATGCCGGATTTCTGCCGGATTTTTCGGGAATTAGTACATGTCGCCCATGCCGCCTGCGGGCGCAGGAGGTGCGGGAGGGGTCGGAATGTCCGTCACGATGGATTCCGTCGTGAGGAGCGTCGACGCAACGGACGCCGCATTCTGCAGGACCGAACGGGTGACCTTCGTCGGGTCGATAATGCCGCTCTTGACCATATCGACATATTCGTTCTTCAAAGCGTCGAAACCGTAGGACGCCATGCCCTTCGAGAGGATCTTATCCACGACGACCGAGCCGTCCACGCCCGCGTTCTTCGCGATCTGGCGGACAGGCTCTTCGCAGGCCTTCAAAATAATGCCGGCGCCCGTCTTTTCGTCGCCCGAGAGAGACTCGACCAGCTTCTTCAGCTCGGGAATGCAGCTCAAAAGGGCAGAGCCGCCGCCCGGGACATAGCCTTCCTCGACCGCCGCACGGGTCGCCGCCAGTGCGTCGTCGATACGGAGCTTCTTTTCCTTCATCTCGACCTCGGTCGCCGCGCCCACGTTGATGACCGCTACGCCGCCCGCAAGCTTTGCAAGACGCTCCTGCAGCTTTTCCTTGTCGTAGTCGGAGGTCGTAACCTCGATCTGCGCTTTGATCGCGTTCACGCGCGCCCGGATCGCTTCCTTGTCGCCCGCACCGTCGATGATCGTCGTGTTGTCCTTGTCAACCTTGACCTGGTTCGCTCTGCCGAGCATTTCGATCGTCGCGTCCTTGAAATCGTAGCCAAGGTCGGAGGTGATGACCGTGCCGCCCGTCAGGATCGCGATATCTTCGAGCATTGCCTTTCTCCTGTCGCCGAAGCCCGGCGCCTTGACCGCCACGCAGTTGAACACGCCCTTGAGCTTGTTGACGATGAGCGCCGCCAGCGCGTCGCCTTCGACGTCCTCTGCGATAATGAGCAGCCTTGCACCCTGCTGGGCAAGCGGTTCGATGAGGGGCAGGATCTCCTGAAGATTGGAGATCTTCTTATCGGTGATGAGGATATAGGGGGAGTCGAGCACGGCTTCCATCTTGTCGGTGTTCGTGACCATGTAAGCGGACGCATAGCCGCGGTCGAACTGCATGCCCTCGACAGTGGTGAGCTCCGTCGTCATGGACTTGCCCTCTTCCACGGTGATCACGCCGTCTTTGCCGACCTTTTCCATCGCCTCGGAAATGAGCTTTCCGACGGTCTCGTCGCCCGCCGAAATGGAGGCGACCTGCGTGATCGCCTTCTTGCCGTCCACCGCCTTCGAGATGGATTTGATCTGCTTTACTGCAGTTTCGACCGCCTGGTCGATGCCTTTCTTCAAAATGATGGGATTTGCGCCCGCCGCGAGGTTTTTGAGCCCTTCGCGGATGATCGCCTGCGCAAGGAGCACCGCCGTCGTGGTGCCGTCGCCCGCAACGTCGTTGGTCTTTGTCGAGACCTCTTTCACGAGCTGCGCACCCATGTTCTCGAAGGGATCGGGAAGTTCGATCTCCTTTGCGATCGTCACGCCGTCGTTCGTGATGAGGGGTGCGCCGAACTTCTTGTCGAGCACGACGTTCCTGCCCTTGGGACCCAAGGTGATCTTGACGGTATCCGCCAGGGTATTGACGCCCGTTT
>CANRGG010000046.1 GCA_947630115.1 uncultured Clostridia bacterium | reverse complement strand
GCAAAGATCTCCGTCCCGACGCGCCCGCCCGGGGCCGCGCCGTCGCCGAATACCGCGCAGGGGATCCCGCCTTGGGAAGTTTGAAAGGAGGGACGTCCGCGGAAGAGCGCCGCAAATCGTTCGGCAGGCTCGCCCTCGAGCCGCACCGCCGTGTCCTTCCAATGCCCGAACCGGATCTTTTCCCCGATATATTCGTCGGCGAGGTTGATCCCGCCCGTGTAGGCGATCTTCCGGTCGATGACGGCGATCTTCCGATGGTCGCGGCGGTTGAGTTTCCCGAGCGGGAACGCCCGGACGGGATGGAACGCGCTCGCCTTCACGCCGCGCCGACGCATTTCCTCCGCAAAGTCGTGCGGAAGGGTCGTCGCGCAGCCGAAATCGTCATAGACGAGCCGCACGTCCACTCCCTCAGCTGCCTTTTTTTCAAGAAGCGCAAGGACGCCGTCGAAGCATTTCCCGCGCGCGAGAATGTAATATTCGAGCAGGATCTCCCGCCTGGCGTTTTCAAGATCGCCCAAAAGCCGCTCGTACATCTCCTTTCCCGTCGGGAAATATTCCGCGCTTTGCGCGCGGCAGCCGCCCAGTTTCGACCCGCGCGCGGCGAGGGCGGAAACGGCGTCGGGCAGTCCCTCCGCAAAGGGACGGCAGACAGGGGCGGCGGGAAGCGCCGCGGGCCCTTTTCCGAGAAAGAGACAGATCAGAAGCCCCAGCCAGGGCAAAAGCAGGAGAAAAAGGAGCCGACGCGCCTTTTTTTCGGGCGAAAGATGCGACGCGCAAAGAAAAAGCGCCGCCGAAAGGGACAGGACCCGTTCCAGGGCGGCGGCGGGGGCGAGCAGGAAGGGGAGCCGCAGCGCAAGATAGATCCAGCCTCCCGCAAAGAGGAGAAGCAGCAGCGCGCAGGGCAAGAGCCTTCCGAATAAAATATACCTCGCCTTTCTCATATATGTAGAGAAAGGGGGAAGATCAGACCATGTTGATGACGCAGACCTCGTCGGCAGGACGATCGGGGGAGGCGGAGAGCTCCGCAAACAGCGCGCCGATCTTTTCGGCGGGGACGGTCGCGAAACAGAACGCGGACAGATCGACCGCCTTGTTCGCGATGAGGTTGATCGCGCTCTCGAGATATTCCGTCCCGTCGCAAACGCCGTGGACGGTGATCCGCTTTTTCACGACGTCTCCCATTTCGAGCGGGAAGGAGACCGAGGAGAGCCCCGCAAAGGCAATGTGTTTTTCCGCCGCGCAGACTTGCAGGGGCAGATCTTTGCAGTCGCTGCCCGCGCCGGCAATATAGACGACGCCGTCCGCGAGCCGCCCGCCCGTGATCGTGCCGACGACGTTCATGAGCTGTTCGTCGCCCAAAGAGGTGTAATAGACCCCGAGGTTGCGCGCAAAATCCAGCCGGTCCTTGCGGTTGTCGATGAGAAGGGGCGCCGCCTGGTGATAGATCAAAAGCCTCGAGACGAAGATCCCGAGCGTGTTGGCGCCGATGACGGCGATGTGCTGTCCCCGCTGAACGCCGAGCGTCTCGATCGTCGCCTTGGCAAGGGCGACGAGGGGAAGAAGGAGCGCCTTTTCGTCGTTGACCGCCTCGGGAAGCGGGGTCATGTCCTGCTCCTTGACGTAGACGAAGTCGCGCAAGAAGCCGTCCCCCGTCTGTCCGCAGATCCGGTATTCGTCCTCGGTGAAGGTGCAGGCCTCGGTGCCCGTGTATTCGGCGGGCAGGAAGTTGTGAAGGAGCACGCGGGTATTTTTGGGAAAGCTCGCGCTGCCGTTCTCGTCCGCGACGAGCCCCACCGCATACCGCCCCATGATGAGCGGATATTTGACCCGCCATTGTCCTTTATAGATGGGGATATCTCCGCTGTTGACGTAAACTTTCGTGATCCGCACACGGAGCGCCCCTTCGGCGGGACGGGGATTTTCCTCGAACTTCATGAGATTGTTCGCCGCAGTCAGCTTCCAGACGTTCATTGGGAACTCCTTATCATAATTTCGCAGTTATTCTATCATATTATACTGCATAAAAGGGCGTTTGGCAAGCGTTTTCGAAAAAAAGGCGCATTTTGCGGAAAATACCAAAAGGGAAATCCGGAATTTTTCTTTCGCGGATAAAATCAGTTGACGAGTATGAAAAAAAAAGATATAATAAGCCCGTACGATGAAACGGACCGCATTCGGCAAACTGCGGTCAAAGAGAGGTGAAATATGAAAGCGGACATTCATCCCAAATACCATGAGGTGACGGTCGTCTGCGCTTGCGGCGAAACGTTCAAGACGGGCACGACCAAGGACGTCGACGTTTTGAAAGTGGATATTTGCAGCAAGTGCCACCCGTTCTTCACGGGCAGACAGAAGCTCGTCGACACCGGCGGACGCGTTGACAAGTTCAAGAAAAGATACGGCATCTGAGAGGCGTTTGCCCGAAAGTTTTTCGGGGCGGCCGCCCCTTGCGGGGTCGGCGGGAACGAAGCGGCGGAGTAAGTATGAAGAAAAAAAAGAATTTTACTTACATCGGCGGTCAGGCTGTCATACAGGGCGTCATGATGCGGGGAAAGACCGGCATGGCGACCGTGGTTCGCAACGACAAGGGTGAAATACAAATGGAGGCAAAGCGCATTACGCCGCCCGAAAAGCGGAAAAAGTGGATGCGCCTTGTTTTCGTGCGCGGAGTTGTCAATTTTGTGCTCTCCCTCGTCCTCGGAATGCAGGCGCTGCTCCGAAGCTCCGAAGCGGTCGTCGTCGAGGAGGAGGCGCCCTCCAAACTCAACAAATACGTGGCGGAGAAGTGGAAGATCAGCCTTTCCGATATCATGACTTCGATCGCGACCGTTCTCGGCGTCGCGATCGCGGTCGGCCTTTTCATTTTCCTGCCCCTTCTGCTCACCCAAGCCATTGCGGACGCGACGATCGGCAAGGACGTCGCCGCCCGGCCCCTTTATTTCCATCTGATCGAAGGGGGATTCCGGATCGTCATCTTCGTTCTTTACATTCTCTTTACGCTCTGTTTCAAATCTCTGCGCGAGACCTATCAATATCACGGCGCGGAGCACAAGACCATCAACTGCTATGAATACGGTAAGGAGCTCACGGTGGAAAACGTGAGGGGCTGTTCGCGCATGCACGACCGCTGCGGGACGACCTTCCTCTTTCTCGTCATGTTCATCGCGATCATTCTCTTCGCGCTGCTCGGCTGGCTGCTCGATCCCTATATCGAGACCCCGTATCCTCCGCTCAACAGCCTGATCTTGTTTTTGATCCGGCTTGCGATGTTGCCCGTCGTGGCGGGAGTTTCCTATGAAGTGCTCAAACTTCTTGCGCGGGTGCAGTCTCCGCTCGTCTTGCCCCTCAAGGCGCCCGGATATTTGCTTCAAAAACTCACGACCCGCGAGCCGGACGATTCCATGATCGAATGCGCCATCCAGGCATTCCAGAAGGTGCTCGAAATGGATGCCGATCCCTCGTCTCCCGAAAAGACCTTCGTGACCGAGACCAAACTTTCCAAGCTCTCGGAGATGATGAAGCGGCATTTTGCGGAAAAGTCGATCGACGAGTCGGACGCGGAGTGGATCTTGAGCCTGACGCTCGGCATTCCGCGCAGCGCCCTCAAAAGCGAGCGGGTCGTCACGCAGAAGGAATGCGGGCAGATCCTGTCCCTCTACGAACAGCGGCTGACGGGGAGACCGCTCTGGTACATCATCGGCAACACGAATTTTTACGGCTATCCGATCAAAGTGGACGAGCGGGTGCTCATCCCACGTCCCGAGACGGAGCTGCTCGTCCAGCAGGCGGTCGCGGCGGTTGCGGACGGGGACAAAGTGCTCGACCTTTGCACGGGCAGCGGCGCGGTGGCGGTCGCCGTCGCCTGCGAGGCCGCGAAAGATAAGAATATCACCTTGATCGCTTCGGACATCTCGGAGGAGGCGCTGGAAGTCGCCCGCGAGAACGTTCGGCTCAACAAGGCGAACGTCATGCTCGTTAAAAGCGATCTGTTTGAAAATATCAAGGGCAAGTTCAACCTCATCACCGCAAACCCGCCCTATATCCGAACGGAGGAGATCGCGAATTTGCAGCGCGAGGTGCGCGAGTTCGAGCCGAAACTTGCGCTCGACGGCGGCGAGGACGGGCTCTGGTTTTACCGCCGGATCGCCGAAAAAGCGTCGAAATATCTGGTGCGCGGCGGCATGCTCATCATGGAATGCGGCGAAAATCAGGCGCAAGAGATCCTCAAGATTTTTTCGAAGTGCGATTACGCCATCGTGGTGAAGGATTTAAGCGGCAAGGAGCGGATCGTCAAGATCGTCTTTTGATATGCCGGATAAACTGAAAGAAATCGCCGAAAGATACGAAAAGCTCACCGAAACGCTCTCCCGGCCGGAGACCCTCTCCGAAGCGGGCCAGCTTGCGCGGCTCTCCAAGGAGCGCGCCGAACTCGAACCGATCTATGAGACCTACCGGCAGTATCTTGCCGTCGAAAAGGAAATGAACGCCGCCTTTGAGGAGGCGGAGCGGGAAACGGGGGAGATGAAGGAGCTCTTTTCCCGGGAGGGACATGCCTGCCGGGAAAAACTCGCGCGGCTTTCGGAAGAGCTGAAACTTTTGCTCCTTCCCAAGGACAAGAACGACGAGCGCGGCTGTACCCTCGAGATCCGCGCGGGCGCGGGCGGGGAGG
>CANRGG010000045.1 GCA_947630115.1 uncultured Clostridia bacterium | reverse complement strand
ACTGCGCCCTGTTCGTGGAACGGGGCCGGTGTCACGGTGGCACCCCAAGAACTTCCCACTTTAAGAAGGGAGTACGACAGAAGAGAAGGTTGAGAGAAGTATCATTGGATCTGTGGTTTTCGCAGAGTTTCTCCCTCTGCGAAAGGACAAAGAGAGCACAAAACCGTCATAGCAAAAAAGTCGCAGAAAAAGGCGATATTGCCCTATTTCTGCGGCCTTGTTATGATTCGAATCGGCTTATTTTGACCAGAATTTTTGACTGCGAATGCGTCAGCCAATGAGCATCGTCAGCTTGTTCATGTTTTCGCGTTTGAGGTCAAGGGAAGAATGGACATATCGGTCCAGCGTGATGGACGTGTTCGCGTGGCCAAGGACTTCGCTAAGACTTTTGAGCTCGAATCCGACCTCCACGCACCGCGTCGCAAAAGTGTGCCGCAGCGTGTGAAAATGTACGCCCTCCAGCCCGCAGTCACGCGTGTACTTCTCGAAGCGGTATTGCAGCGTCCGCGGCTCCATCGGCTCTTGCGTGCCCGTCAGGATGTAGGTGTCCGGCTTGCGGCGCGCTGCTTTTCTGCACAGCCCGACGGCGCTGTCCGAGAGCGGGATCACGCGGCAAGAGCTGTCGCTCTTGGGTTTTCCCATCCAGATCTTGGTCTTGCTTTCGGCGTCCGCATCCGTGTTGCGGAGCCGTTGCACCGTCGCACAGATGCGGATCGTCCGCTCCGAAAGGGAGACGTTCTCCCACTTGAGCGCGCAGAGCTCGCCCAGCCGCATCCCGGTCAGCAGGGCAAGAAGGACGCCGCGCTTGCAGTCGTCGGGACTTGCCAGTAAGTACGAGGTCAGCTTGTGCTGTTCGTCGACCGTCAGCACGCGCATCTCCTTCTTGTCGAGTTTTGGGTAATAGAACGCAAGTATCGGGAATGTTCCCGGAAACTGCTTCGCCGTGTAATCGACGACCGCGCGGAGCACGACCATCACGTCTTTGACCGTTTTCGGCGAGAGATTGTCGGAATCCAGCAGTGCCCATTTGAATTCCTCCACGGTCTGTGTGCGCAGTGCGAGTGGATAACAGTTTCCGAGCTTTGGCTTCACATGATTTTCGAGAATTGTGCAATACTTCACATAGGTGGATTCCCGGACTTGGCCGCGTTGGATCGCCAGCCACTCGTCGCAAAATACGGTCAGATGCCGCTTGTCCCGGCTCGTCTGCGTCGGCGTGTGATTCATAAGCGAAAGCCTAGCGGCCATCGCCTTCTCTTTTGCCTCCTGATACGTCCTCCCGTAGCAGAACCCGTACTGACTTTTCCCCGCGAGATCGTGCGATTTGATGTACCGCGCCTCCCAGCGGCCGTCTTTCCGCTTGAAGATGTTTTCGCCTTTGCGTGCCATATGAAACCTCCTTAAAATTGGTAATTTCATTTTACCGAACCTGCCAATTTCTGACTGCGAATTTGACGGAAAATCGCAGAAAAACAGGCCCCTTTCCGCCTGAGAAAAGCGAAATGGAGCCTGTCTTGCGCGACGATTTGCCTTCCAAAAGTGAGTTTTTAGCAAAAAAAGGGTTGAAGAAATAGGCCGCTTATGTTATAATAGCACGAAGAGCATGGGTTCACGCGCCTTTCGCAGAGGGAGAAACTCTGCGAAAAAAGGATTGCAGGGGAAGAAAAGGACGAAAAAACCGCGTTCGGGAAAGGAGGTGCGACCGTGATCTCGCTGTTTGAACACAACCAAGTGGCGTATGAAGCCGCTGTGTCGATGCTTGCGGAGACGGGCAAAGCCGCGGTCGTGCATCCGACCGGGACGGGGAAGTCGTTCATCGGGTTCAAGCTATGTGAGGACAACCCGGAAAAGCAGGTGCTCTGGCTCTCGCCGAGCGAGTACATCTTCGAGACGCAAGTCGAAAACCTCCGGGCGACCGGGGCGGAGGTGCCGCGGAACATCGCCTATATGACGTATGTCCGGCTCATGCGGATGACGGCAGAGGAGATCGCGGCGCTACACCCGGATGTGGTGGTGCTCGACGAGATGCACCGGGCGGGTTCAAAGCAGTGGGGCCGCGCGGTGAACGATTTGATGCGCGCCAACCCCGAGGCGCTGCTGTTTGGCCTCTCCGCGACGGCGATCCGGTATCTGGACGGCCAGCGGGATATGACGCAGGAACTGTTCGACGGGAACGTCGCATCCGAGATGACCCTCGGCGAGGCGATCGTCCGTGGGATCCTTGCCGCGCCGAAGTATGTCATGGCAGCCTTCGTGTATCAGAATGAGATCGAGCGGCTGAAGACCAGAATCCACACGCATCGCAACCGTGCGGTGCGTGACGCCGCGACGAGATATTACGAGGCGCTGCGCCGTGCGCTGGAAAAAGCGGACGGACTCGACGTCATTTTTGCCAAACACATGGACAAGCGGACGGGGAAGTATCTCGTCTTTACGTCGAACATCGAGGCGATGCGCGAGTGTATGGCGCACGTTTCGGAATGGTTCGGGAAGGTGGATTCCGCGCCGCATGTTTATTCCTTATATTCGCTCGACCGGGAGACCTTGAAGTCGTTCGACACATTCAAGGCGGACAACGACACGTCGCATTTGCGGCTGCTGTTCTGCATCGACGCGCTGAACGAGGGCGTCCATGTGGACGACGTGGACGGAGTGATCCTATTCCGACCGACTGTGTCTCCCATCGTGTACAAGCAGCAGATCGGGCGAGCGCTCTCGGCGGGGAAGACCAACACCCCGGTGATCTTCGACATCGTCAACAACTTCGAGAACCTGTACAGCATTGGCTCCATCGAGGAGGAGATGCGTGCGGCGATCACCTACTACAACTACTTCGGCGACGGGGAAAAGATCGTCACGGAGCGATTCCAGGTCATCGACGAAGTGCGCGAGTGCCGCAGGCTGTTCAACGAGCTGGAGGAGACACTGACCGACTCGTGGGAGACGATGTACGTCTGCGCGAAGAAGTATCACGCGGAGTTCGGCGACCTCGACGCGCCGACGACGTACAAGACCCCGGACGGGTACTCGCTGGGCAGCTGGCTGCAGACGCAGCGGCGGATCCGCGCGGGGAAGGTCGAGGGTTTGCTCAGTGAAGAACGGATCGCAAAGCTGGACGCGCTCGGGATGCGCTGGGAGAGCGTGAACGATGTCTCTTGGGAGCGGCATTACGCCGCGTGCAGGGCGTACCGCGTGGAGCATGGCGACTTGAATGTGCCGGGAGATTATGTGACGAAAGCCGGGGTTCGGCTCGGTCAGTGGATCCTCAACATCCGGAAATACCGCCGGTCGGGAATCAAGAGTAGCTACTTTACGCCGGAGCGGGAGAAAATGCTCGACGGGCTTGGCATGATCTGGGATACGCCGGATCACCTCTGGAACCGGAATTACGAGGCGGCGAAGGCTTATTTTGAAAAACACGGCGATTTGAATGTCCTGGCCGGGCACATCGAGAACGGCGTGAAGCTGTATAACTGGCTCGGAGATTTAAGGAAGAAGTATCGGGACAAGACGCTCACCGCGAAACAGATCGCGCAGATGGATGCGCTCGGGATGCGGTGGAAGGCGAAAAAAGATATCGCTTGGGATAAGGGCTATGCGTATGCGAAAGCGTATGCAGAAGCACACGGCGCGGCGGACGCCCCGTTCCAGTATGTGACAGAGGACGGCTTCAAGCTCGGCGTGTGGCTCTCGAAATGCCGGGAGAAATACGCGAAGGGCGCGCTGGACAAGGACAAGGTCCGGCAGCTTGACGCAATTCACATGGTGTGGAGCAAATCCAGAAGGAACGACTGGGACGGATGCTTCGAGCTGGTGAAGGAATATTTGCGGGAACACGGCAACCTCCGAATCCCGCCCGATTATGTGGCGGAGGGGGTCTGGCTGAACAAGTGGCTGAACGAGCAGAAGCTGATCCTGCAGGGGAGGCGTGCGGGAAAGAGCCTCACCGATGAACAGGAGCGCAAGCTTCGGTCGATTGGGTTCACGGGGCGCGAGCAAAAGGAGATCCGCTGGGGCGAGAAGTACGCCGAGCTCAAGGCGTATGTCGACGCGCATGGGAACTGCCGGTTACCGGTGCACTATACCGACTCGAGCGGGCAGGACCTGTACGTCTGGCTCGTGAATCAAAAGCAGTCCGCGAAGTCCGGGAAGATGAGCGACGAGCGGAGACGGCTCCTGCGCGCGGTTGGCGCGCTGAGCGAGTAGGAAGGGTCGGGACTTCCGGGAAGAGGAGTGCGGGCGACGGCGCCTCGAATACGGGAATTGGAGAAGGAATAGGGGTATGCAGCAGGAAGTCAAAAGGAGATCGCGGCACTGGAAGGCCGTATCGCTCTATCTGGTGGTCTACGACATCGTCGCGGTGACGTTGGCGTTTTTTGTCGCGCTTTGGCTGCGGTTCGACTGCCAGTACGGTGCGATCCCGCAGCAGTATCTTACGTCTTTTCTGCACCTTGCGCCGTTCTACGCGGCGTTCTGCGTGCTGATCTTCTCTGAGACGCGGATGTACAACAGCATCTGGCGGTTCGCGAGCGTTGTCGAGCTGACCCGGATGCTCCTCGCGACCGTGTTGACCGGCGTGTTCTATGTTGCGGCGACGCTGATCTTGGGCTCGCTTGCGCCGTCGCTCGGGATCTGCCGGATGCCGATCTTCTACTATGTGGGCGGCATTGCGCTGCAGTTTGTCCTGACAATGGGAATCCGCTTCTCGTATCGGCTTGTGCTCATGTTCCGGGACATTCGATTGAAATCGGCTTCCCCGGTGAACCGTGTGCTTCTAGTTGGCGCGGGTGACGCTGGGCAGCTCGTCCTGCACAGCCTGAACCAATCCGGCGGACTTCGGGAGCAGGTCTGCTGCATCATCGACGACAATCCGAACAAGTGGAACCGCTACATTGACGGCGTGCCGGTCGTCGGCGGGCGGGAAGACATCCTGCATGCGGTGCAGGAATACAAGATCGACAAGATCATCGTGGCGATCCCGAGCGCGACGGTCG
>CANRGG010000044.1 GCA_947630115.1 uncultured Clostridia bacterium | reverse complement strand
CTGTGAGGATCGCACCCGCTCGAACGGAGCACGTTGACGTAGGCAAGCTCGTCGGGAATGGCGATCTTGAGTTTGAAGCCCGCTTTCTGGAACATTCTCGCATAGTCGGCGATGACGTCCTTCCGCGTCGCCGCGCCGATGAGATCATACTCCGAAGGATTGCCCTCCTCGTCCTTCAAAACCTCGACGACGGCGTAATCAAAGAAATAATTGCGTTTATCGTCGGTGATGAAGTCATGGAATTCATAGGGCAAATTGAAGAGCAGCTGATCCTTGGACATGGCGGTCAAGGTAAAGCGGCGGCAATAGCAAAGAGCGGATGGCAAAACGAGCGCGGCCGTCTTAATGCGGATCTTGTTGTTGCGGCGTATCTCTTTGAGCATATCGCTCATCGCTTCGATGGAGGTGATCCTTCCGTTCTGCACAAGACCCTCCGGGATTCGTTCGCTGATACTGCGCACGATCTGGCCCCCCTTCCGGACGGCGATGTTGATCGCATGATTGCCGATGTCGAATCCGACGCAATTTTTCATTTATAAACTCCTTTTATAGGATTATTGACAGATACAGCGCGATCGCGTCCTTGCCGACCAGAAGAGAAATGTAGGCGGCGATTGTGATCGCGGGACCGAACGGGAACTCTCCCTTTCTGCCCGAGCAAACAACAGTGATCAGTCCGACAAGGCAGGACAAGATCAGGCAGAACAGTCCGCAGGAAAGTCCCAAAAAAAGGCCAAGCACGGCAAACAGCTTGATATCGCCGCCGCCGAGGCTGTCTTTTTTGAGAATGGCGTCCATGACGAGGGAAATAAGCAGCATTCCGCCGCCGAAGACGCAGGCGCCGAGGAGGCCGTCGAAGAGGCGCACCATCCAATCGTCGTGGGCGAAGAGGAAAGCTTCGAACACGGCGGCGCCGAACAGGAGCAAGCCGTCGGGGATCTCCATGGTGTCGAAGTCGATGAGCGCGACGGCAAAGAGTGCCGACAAAAGCAAGCAGCTCTCTAACGTTTCCCAGGAAAGCCCGAATTTGAGAGCGGCGGAGAGGAAGAGCAAACCGCCGGTGATCTCGGTCAAGAGGCAGCGCGGGGGGATTTTTGCGCCGCAGTGGCGGCATTTCCCGCGCAAAAAGAGGTAGCTGAAGATCGGGAAGAGGTCCAAAAAGCCGAGGGTGTGGTGACAAACGGGGCAATGGGATCTGCCGTGCAAGATCGATTCTTTTTGGACGTAGCGATCGGCGGCGCAGTTGACGAAGCTGCCGATACAGGAGCCGAAGAGGAAGGCAAGGATACAGATATAAATTTGGATTGCGACAGAGAAGTCCATATATCTTGATACCTTCGGATTTATGCCCGCGGGGGACTATTTAGGGGGGGCTTGCGCCCTCCGCTGTCTCCCCTCCCTCTCATCCCCAATCCCGGGAAAGGGGCCCTCTTTTCGTTCTCTCTCTTATGGGATAGGGTTAGTCACCTTCTGAGACATTCGTAATTTTTATGTCTGTTTGAGCGATTGCAACAGTAATTGGATCTCCCTCCTTATAGTCCTTCCAAACTGTATCCGTTCCTTTTTTACTCCATGTAATTTCAGTGATGACACCATCGCTAAATTTGCCGGTAGCATAGAGAACTCCCTCGCTCCCAAGTTCCTTCAAATGAGTTTGATCTTTTTCTTCCAACAAAGCAGTCACAGCAGTGCTGCGAAGGGCGCGCTTATTTGCGTCAAACGTTGCTTCTTTCGCCTCGTCCAACGCCCCAACGAAAAGCGGCACTGCGATTGCCACGAGGACGGCGATGATGGCCACGACGATCAGAAGTTCCGCAAGAAGAAAGCCTCTTCGTCATTCCATAGATCGGTTGCATTGCCGGCACGGCAGGAGATGTTCTGCCTTGCCAAGGGCGGTTGAATGGTTACGATTTGTTGTTGCGCGGCAAGAGCTACGTTCTGCCCGAGCGCGCGCAGAGGATTGGAATGTCATAAGCAGAGCACAATTTTTCGTGCTATGCTTATGACATTGGGGGGCTTGCGCCCTCCGCTGTCTCCCCTCCCTCTCATCCCCAATCCCGGGAAAGGGGCTACCTCTACAGCGTTTAATGTTTATGCAGCAGCGGTTGACAATTCAACCTGCTTCACGATTACATAAACGGTATAATCAGTATCTTTATCTTTCTTCTCACAGTAATGATCATTGGTGCCGAGATCGTCAGCGGGTTTATCTGTGAAAGCCATAACAGTAAGTTCTTTTATATCGCCACTGTCAGTAACTTTTGCAGAAACATACCAACATTTATCGGTATAATCAAAGTAGGTATTTGCTTTTTTGTCAGGATCATTCAAATTGCTTGTGTATCCCTTTTTACCGGCATCCATGAGAATTTCCGCTACTGCCGCAGACTTGACAGAACGAGCATTTGCATCTTTCACTCTCTGTTCTGCGTCTCCAAGCGCCCCAACGAAAAGCGGCACTGCGATTGCCACGAGGACGGCGATGATGGCCACGACGATCAGAAGTTCCGCAAGGGTAAAGCCCTTTTTGTTCTTTCTTTTCAACATAATTTTTACTCCTTAAAAATTTTAATGTATTTTATTTCCAAGACGGTGGGATGAGTCCGTCTGAGAAACCAATAAAATTAGGTTCACGAAATTTGTCTGACGACAAATTTCCGTGAGGATTTAGATTGTCAAATTTCAACTTGCCCTATCGCCCACCCACCGCCTTGCCTTGCTTTACAATGTGCGTGCGGCGGCGCGCCAACAGGGTGCGCTCCGCAGGGAAACCCTGCTTCGCGCAGTCTTTTTGAATGTTCACGAAATTTGTCTGACGACAAATTTCCGTGAGGATTTAGATTGTCAAATTTCAACTTGCCCTATCGCGACAGGGTGCCGGCGTTTACATTCTGCCGCCGTACATGCTGAACATCGGGATATAAATCGCGATGACGATAAATCCTACCACCACGCCCAATATGATCGTGATCATCGGCTCCAACATCGCAAGCGCTGCGTCCGATGCCGCCGTCGCTTCATCCGTGTAATAGCCGCCGATCGTGCGCAACGTCTCCTCCAAACTACCCGACTGCTCGCCTACCGCGATCATTTCAAGCAGCATGGTCGGCAGATATTTGGAGTCCGCCAACGCTTCGCCCAACGAGCTCCCGTTTTCCAGCTTCACGACCGCTTTGTTGAGTTCCTCGCCGACGCAACGCTGATCGAGCACGCGGCTGACAATGTCGATCGCCTTCGTGACGGGAAGCCCCGCCGCAAGCAGGGTCGCAAGCGTGTTTGCCGTCTGCGACGCGGCGTTGTATTTGGCGATCTTCCCGAGGACGGGCAATTTCATGCGGATCTTCGAGTAAAGCAGCTTGCCCTTCTCCGTCTTGCCGTACGCAAACACGGCAATCCCGATCACGCCGATGACAATGAGCAGAATGTACCAGTCGTTTTTGAAGAAATTGGAGATCGCGATCAAAATCCTTGTGGCGAGCGGAAGTTCCGTGCCCATGGATTGCAGCGTCTGGGTCATGGTAGGGACCAAGACGATCATGACGATCGCGATGACGACGACGGCAAGCACCAGGACGATGATGGGATAGGTCAAAGCGGATTTGACTTTCTTCTTCGTCTTGTGCATGCGCGTGTAGTAGGCCTCGAGGCTTTGGAAGGAATTTTCGAGCGTGCCCGATTCCTCCCCCGCGCGCACCGTTTCGATGAAAACCACCGGGATCTTTTTGCCGTTCTTTTCCAGGCTCGCCGCGAGGGAATACCCCGCCGCAACGTCCGCCGCGCATGCCGTGAGGATCCGCTTCATCAGCTTATCGTCCGACTGCTCTGCGACAATCTCGATGACGCGCGTCATCGCAAGCCCGGCTTTGAGCATGATATAGAATTGATTGGACGTGAGCGCCAGCGTCTTATCGCTCACCCAGAGCGGCTCGTTCAGATCGATATTGATCCGCCGCCCGGACTTGACCGGCTTGATGTTTTCAACGACCGGGCAAGTGCGCTTGATCTGAGCGATGGCTTCGTATTCGTCGTATGCCTCTATCACCCCGCGTACCGTAGAACCGTCTGCAGCCTTGGCGCGATATTTATAGGTCGTCATAGCTCCTCCTTGTCAGTATGTGTGGATTCTTTCACAATATTTATCCGATAGCGATCTTTTGTGAGGAAATTTTTTCCTTTCATGATCCCGATCGTCCCCCGACCGCACTTTTTCAGTTGGTGTTGCGCTTGACGTACTCCGCGTCGTGGCAGAACGCCGAGCGCGCCGTCTCCACGGAGATGACCTTCTGGCGGCAAAGCGAGATGAGAGCGTTGTCCATCGTCACCGACCCCTCCGCCGCCGAGGTTGCGAGCGAGCTCAAAATCTGCGGCGTCTTGCCCTCGCGGATCAGGTTGCGGATGGCGGGCGTGACCATCATGAGTTCGCACGCGGCGACCCGTCCGCCCGTCTTGCGGGGCAAAAGCTGCTGGGACAGCACCGCCATGAGGGTGCTCGAAAGCTGCAACCGGATCTGTTTCTGCCGCCCTTCGGGGAACACGTCCACGACACGGTCGATCGAGTCGGGCGCGGAATTGGTATGCAGCGTCGCAAAGACCAGATGTCCCGTCTCCGCCGCGGTGAGCGCCGTCTCGATCGTGTTGAGATCGCGCATTTCGCCGATGAGAATGACGTCGGGATCTTCACGGAGGATGGCGCGGAGACCGCTGGCATAGCTTTCGGTGTCCTCTCCGATCTCCCGCTGGTTGATGACGCAGCGGTCCGGCTTATAAATATATTCGATTGGGTCCTCAAGCGTGATGATATGCCCGTCGTAAGTATGGTTAATCCGGTCGAGCATCGCCGCGAGCGTCGTGGATTTGCCCGAACCGGTCTCCCCCGTCACGAGAACGATGCCGCGGTTGAGATCGGGCAGTTTCTGCACGGCGGGCGGAAGCCCGAGCGCGTTGAGATCGGGGATCTTGTTCGCGAGCAGACGGATTGCCGCCGAAACGGCGCCCTGCTGGCGGAACAGGTTGATACGGCAGCGAATGTCCCCCAAAAAGGTGAGCGCAAGATCGAGCTCGCCGATCTGTGCCATCTCCTCATAGGATTCCCCCGCCATTTCACGCGCATAATGCTCGCAGTCGGCGGCGGAGAGAACCTCCTCGCCGAAATTTTTGAGCTCCCCGTCGATCCGGAAGCGCGGCGGAAGATCCCGCACCAGATGGACGTCCGAGGCGCGCAGGTCCCGCGCCTGTCCGATGATCTCCTCCAAGGTATATTTCATGCCGTACCTTCTTGCCTTTTAATGATTTTTATTAGTCCGCGGTCGTGTTCAGAACGCTGACCGCCTCGTCGACGCTCGTCACCCCTTCGAGGACGAGTTCGCGGCAGCCGTCCGCAAGAGACGAGAACGTGCCGTTCGTGACGCAATCCATGAGTTCTTCCTTATGCCGTCCCTCGCTGACCGCGCGCTTGAACTTCCTGTCCATGATGAGGATCTCGAACACCGCCGTTCTGCCGTGATAGCCGGTATGATAGCAGTTGGGACAGCCCTTTCCGCGGTAGAAGGTGATTTCCTTCGGATCGCCCTTGAGCCCGATCCGCGTCATCTCCTCTTCGGAGGGATGATAGGCTTCCTTACAGTCGGGGCAGATCCGCCGCACGAGCCGCTGCGAAATGACGCCGTTGAGCGCCTCGGCCGCAAGATAGGGCTCGACGCCGATATCAATGAGCCGGTCGAGCGCGGTGAGCGCGTCGTTCGTGTGGACGGTCGAGAGCACGAGGTGTCCGGTGATGGCGGAACGGATCGCGATCTCCGCCGTTTCGCCGTCGCGGATCTCGCCGACCGCGATGATGTCGGGGTCCTGGCGCAGGATCGCCCTCAACCCGTTTGCAAAAGTCATACCGACTTTTTCATTGATCTGCACCTGGTTCACGCCGTCGATG
>CANRGG010000043.1 GCA_947630115.1 uncultured Clostridia bacterium | reverse complement strand
CTCATTTCCGCCTATAATCTGATCGACGCGCGGCTCAGGAGCCTCTACCGGGGCAAGGGAAACCTGCAATTTTCCGACCTTGTGCGCCGCTGCGCCGAGCTCAACAAGACCGTCCAGCGCTATGAAGAAGAGCTCATGGCGATGGCGCGCCTGAGAAACGCGATCGTCCACAACAGCACGCGGGAACAGATCATCGCCCAGCCGAGCGATGAATTCACCGCCCTCTGCCGCCACATCTCGGAGCTGTTATCCGCCCCGCCCAAACTCAAAGAGATCAAGGAAAAGGGCGCGACGGGCATAGCCGAGACCGCGACCGTCGAGGACGCCGTCCTTCTCATCGCAAGGACGGGCTATTCCAATATTCCCGTCTACCGGAACAGCCGTTTCATCGGCATGCTGAACAACAGACGGCTTGTCAAAAGCCTTGGCGACGCCCTCGAAGCGGGCGAAAACGTCGAAGATTTCCTGGCAGATCCCTGCGCCGACGTCCTGCGCGACGACGATTTCCCCCGCTATTATCGCCTTTTGGGGCAGGAGAACACCGTCCAGGACGCGATCGACGCCTTTTCGGAAAACCGCAAGCTGCTCGCCGTCGTAGTGACCGAGCACGGCGTCATGGGCGAACGGATCGTGAACATCCTCACCGCCTCCGACCTTCCCGCCCTCTTCGAAATGCTCGAAGAGTAAACTCCAAAGCCGCGGCATAAAAAAGCGACGCGCAGAAAAGAAACACGGCATGAAAAAAGTAGCAAAAAAATCGAGCACGGATTTTGGGTCCGTGCTCGCTTCTTATCTTTACTCCAATTCGAAGGCGCCCGTGTAGAGCTGGTAATATTTCCCTTTCTGGTCGATGAGCTGTTCATGGGTGCCGCGCTCGATGATCCTGCCGTGTTCGAGCACCATGATGACGTTGGAATTTTTGACCGTCGAGAGCCGATGGGCGATGACGAACACCGTCCTGCCCTCCATGAGCCGGTCCATTCCCTTTTCAATCAGGGCTTCGGTGCGGGTGTCGATGGAGCTCGTCGCCTCGTCGAGGATCATGACGGGCGGGTCCGCGACCGCTGCGCGCGCGATGGACAGAAGTTGCCGCTGTCCCTGCGAGAGGTTGGCGCCGTTCTGGTAGAGCGGCGTCGCATAGCCCTCGGGCAGCCGGGTGATAAATTCGTCCGCGCCCGCAAGTTTGGCGGCGGCGATGCACTCCTCGTCGGTCGCGTCCAGCTTTCCGTAGCGGATATTGTCCATAACCGTGCCGGTGAAGAGGTTGGTATCCTGCAAGACCATGCCGAGCGAACGGCGGAGCGCCGATTTTTTGATCCGGCTGATGTCGATCCCGTCATAGGTGATCGTGCCGTCCTTGATCTCGTAAAAGCGATTGAGAAGATTGGTGATCGTCGTCTTGCCCGCGCCCGTCGCGCCGACGAAGGCGACTTTCTGTCCGGGACGGGCATACAGCGTAACGTCATGCAGGACGACCTTTTCGGGATCGTAGCCGAAGTTGACGGAGAACATCCTCACGTCGCCCGCAAGGCGAGTGTATTTGACGCTGCCGTCCTCCTGCGGCTCTTTCCAGGCCCAGACGCCGGTGCGCTCCTCGCACTCGCAGAGCGTCCCGTTTTCCTCGCGCGCGTTGATGAGCGAGACCGTCCCCGCGTCCTCCTCGGGCCTCTCGTCGGTGAGCGCGAACAGCCGTGCCGCGCCCGCAAGCCCCATGATGACGGGGTTCACCTGGTTGGAGACCTGGTTGATGTTGTTGGAGAATTGCCGGGTCATCTGCAAGAAGGACAGGATATTGGCGATGGTGAACACGCCGCTATCCAGCCCGAACAGCACGATAAGTCCCATGTTATGGAAGTTGTTGATCGCAAAGAGTGTCCCTACGACCGCGATGACGACGTACAAAACGTGCCCGATGTTGCCGAGAATGGGCATGAGCATGTTCGCATAGCGGTTCGCGCGATTGGATTGATCGCAAAGATAGTCGTTCACTTTGTCGAAATCCGCCTTCGCCTCTTCCTCATGGCAGAACACTTTGACGACCTTCTGCCCGTTCATCATCTCCTCGATGAAGCCCTCCGTCTTTGCGACCGCGCGCTGCTGTCCCAAAAAGTACTTGCCCGCGCCGCCGCCGACCACCTTCGTGACGACGAGAATGAGCCCAACGCCCGCCACCACGATGAGGGTGAGATAGAAACTGTACCAGATCATGATGAAGAACAGCGTCAGGACCATGATGACGCTCGTGAGAAGCTGAGGCAGAGACTGCGAGATCATCTGGCGGAGGGTGTCGATATCGTTCGTGTAATAACTCATGATATCGCCGTGGTTGTGAGTGTCGAAATAGCGGATGGGCAAATCCTGCATGCCGTTGAACATCTGCTCGCGCATTTTTTTGAGGAAGCCCTGCGTAATGATCGCCATGAGCTGCTTGTCGATCGCGCCCGAGATCAGGGACAGTACATACAGTCCGATGAGGGTGAGCATGTAGCGGGTCACCTCGCCCTTGATCGCCTCCCAGCCCAGATTTTGGGAGATCGCGCCCCCGACGGCGGTGAAAATGCGCTCCATGAAGATGGAGGGCAGCGCGCTGACGACCGCGTTGAACACGATACAGACGATCGCGATCGTGAGCATTTTGGGATAGGCCTTGAAGAGCGCCTTCATGGTGCGGCGGAACATCCCCTTGGTGCGCGGGAGTTTGCCGCGCGGCGCCATATTAGGTCTCGGCATTTCCGTCACCCCCTTCTTCATCCATTTCTCCGAGCGAAGAGATCGCCCGTCCGCCCTTGTTCTGGGTGCGGTAGACTTCGGTGTAGATCGGATTATGATCGAGAAGCTCCTCATGCGTGCCGACCGCGTCGATATATCCGTTATTCATGATGACGATCCGGTCCGCGTCCTCCACGGAAGAGGTCCGCTGGGCGATGATGATCTTGGTCGTCTCGGGGATATATTCGCGGAACGCCTTGCGGATCAGCGCGTCCGTGTGGGTGTCGACGGCGGAAGTCGAGTCGTCGAGGATGAGGATCTTCGGCTTTTTGAGGAGGGCGCGGGCAATGCAGAGCCGCTGCTTCTGGCCGCCCGAGACGTTCGTACCGCCCTGCTCGATGTAGGTGTCATACCCGTCCGGGAAAGAGCGGATGAATTCGTCCGCTTGGGCAAGTTTGCACGCCTCGACGAGCTCCTCGTCCGTCGCGTTCGGATCCCCCCAGCGGAGATTTTCCTTGATCGTCCCCGAAAAGAGCACGTTCTTCTGAAGGACGACCGCGACCTGGTTGCGAAGAGAGGTGAGATCGTATTCCCTGACGTCCCTGCCCCCCACTTTCACGGCACCCTCGGTGGCGTCATAGAGCCGGGAGATGAGATTGACGAGCGACGTCTTGGACGAGCCCGTGCCGCCGATGACGCCGATCGTCTCCCCCGAGCGGATATGGAGGTCCACTCCTTCGAGGACGTTCTTCTCCGCGGCGGCGGAATATTTGAAGGAGACGTTCTCGAAGTCGATCGAGCCGTCTTTCACCTCATGCAAGGCATTTTCGGGGCTGTGCAGGGTGGATTCTTCCCTTAAGATCTCGCAGATTCGCCGCGAGCTTTCGACGGACATCGCGATCATCGCAAAGACCATCGAGAACATCATGAGCGACATCAGGATCTGCATGCCGTAGACAATGAGCTGCGAGACGCTCCAGACGGTGATCCCCTGCGCCTGCCCGCTCTCATGAAAGATGAAATAGGAGCCGAGGAAGAGCACCGTCGAGAGCACGCCGTAGAAGAAGAGCTGCATGACGGGGTTGTTCCAGGCAAGGATCCGTTCCGCCTTGGTGAAATCCATCTGCACGTCGGTGGCGGCACGGTCGAACTTCTGCTTTTCGAAGTCCTCGCGCACATAGGATTTGACGACGCGGATCCCCTTGACGTTCTCCTGGATGGATTCGTTGAGATTGTCGTATTTCTTGAACACACGGTGGAAAAGCGGCATTGTTTTCCACATGATGAGAAAGAGCAGGAAGGCAAGCGGCGGAATGACGCCGACGAAGATCCAAGCAAGGCTCCCGCCCATGATAAACGCCATCACGACCGAGAAGATCATCATCATCGGGCTTCTGACCGCGACGCGAATGATCATCATGAACGACATCTGCACGTTGGTGATGTCGGTCGTCATGCGGGTGACGAGCGACGGCGTCGAAAATTTGTCGATATTCTCGAAAGAGAACTCCTGGACCTTATAGTACATATCCTTGCGGAGATTGCGCGCAAAGCCGGTCGCAGCTTTTGCACAGAGAATACCCGAGAGCATTCCGCAGATCAGCGAGGCGACGGACATCGCGACAAGAATGATCGCATATTGGCCGATCCCGAGCGTCTCCCAGCTGTTCCCCCATGCCCACATGCTGACCGTGGGCGAATCGATCGCGTCGCCGAGCTTTGTGATCGTATAGGGCAAGAGACATTCCAGAATGACTTCCATCGTCACGAAAATGGGCGAAAGAATGGAGACGAGTTTGTATTCACGGATGGATTTTGCAAGCGTCCTGATCAAAAAAACACCTCCCGTTGGCGGCGTCCCGAAGCGGCGCGTTTCGCCCGCGTCGGAGACCCATATCATTTATCATATCACGCAAAAAATTTTTTGTCAAAGGGAAAATCCCCGAATTCCAGCGATTTCATCAAAAACTCATAATATTATTAAAAGGAAAAAACCGGGAAGCGGACGGCAAACGCCGTCCGCTTCCCCAGTTTGGAATGTATGATTGGAAACGTATGATCGGTTAGAATGAAAAGACTTACTTTTCCCATGCGGGCTCAGGCCTCGAGCGCCTTTTGAAGTTCGGTCATAATGCGCGTTTCGATCCGCGAGATCTGCACCTGCGACACGCCGATCTCCCGCGCGACCTCGCTCTGGGTCATGTCGCGAAAATAGCGCAGATAGACGATCTTCCGCTCCCGTTCGGGAAGGGCGGCTACCGCCGCTTTCAGGATCAGATAGTCGAGCATTTCCTCCTGCGTGTCCTTCGCGGGGAGCCGGTCGGCAAGCGAGACCGATTTTTCGTCCTTATAATCCGATTGTTCGTACAAGGAGAGCGGCATTTTGCTCGAACCGAGGGTAAAGACGACCTCGCTCTCGTCCATATGGAACTCTTCGCCGAGCTCCTTGGGGGTGGGCTGCCTGCCGTGGGCGGCGGAAAAGAGCTCGATGAAGCGGTTCATCTCGCGCGCCGTTTTTTTGAGCGCGCGGGAGACCTTGATACTGCCGTCGTCCCGCAGAAATCGCTTGATCTCCCCCGCGATCATGGGCACTGCATAGGTCGAAAAGCGGACGCCGAAACTCTCGTCGAAGCCCGCGATCGCTTTCAGAAATCCCATGCAGGCAAGTTCGAAGAGATCTTCGTACTCGACCCCCTTGCCCAGATACCGTTTCAGAATGCTCTTGAGCAGGGAGGTGTTTTCCCGAATGAGGATCTCTTTGGCGCATTCGTCGCCCGCCTTGGCGCGGCGGAGACAGGAAAGGGTCTCCGTTTCATCGAGCATCTTCGTCCGCCCTTGCGCCGAAGTGCTTGCTCATAAAGACCTCCGTCCCCTCCCCCTTCTTCGACCGGACGGAAAATGACGACATAAACGTCTGCATGATGGTAAAGCCCATACCCGAGCGCTCCTCTCCCGGCAGGGTGGTGAAAAAGGGCGTGAGCGCCTGCTCGATGTCCTCGATCCCCTTTCCGCTGTCCGAGACGGTGATATGTAGGGCGTCTCCCTCGATCTCGCATTCGACCTTGATCCAGCCCTCCTCCGTCCCGTATCCGTGCACGATCGCGTTGGTGACCGCCTCAGAGACCGCGGTCTTGACGTCGGAGAGCTCGGAAAGGGTCGGGTTGAGCGGAAGGGCGAACGCCGCGACGACGTTCCGCGCAAAGACCTCGTTTTCCGACTTCGATAAAAAAGAAAGCGTCATTTTGTTCATAAAATTACCCTTATATTTTTGGAATGAGCGAGTAAACGCCGCTCACAAGCAGAACTTTGTCGGCGCAGCCGTCGGGATTTTCGAGAAACATCCCGATCCCGTACTTTTTGAGTTTCTTATATCGCCCGATGAGAAAGCCAATGCCCGTCGAGTCCATGAACCGAACGCCCGCAAGGTTGAAAATCGCGCGGGAGAGCCCGGCATGCTCGTCGATACAGCGGTCCGTCTCGGCGCGGAGCCGCGAGACCGAACATTCGTCGAGTTCGCCCGAGAGATAAAAGTAGAGCGAATCCCCTTTCGGGCAGCAAAGCAGCTTCATAACAATCCTCCGTCGAATGACAAAGATATTTTAACAGGGCAAAAGCGAGATGTTTTGAAGAAGAACGCGGAAAAAAGGAAGATTGCGTCGAAAAAAAGTTTTGGAAAAATGTAAAAATGTGCGAAAAAATACTTGACTTTTCGCGATAATTATAATATGATAAACAAGCATTGCAAAGTTGCGGCAGGAAGCGGGCCTTTAGCTCAGTTGGTCAGAGCAGTCGGCTCATAACCGATCGGTCCGCGGTTCAAGTCCGTGAAGGCCCACCA
>CANRGG010000042.1 GCA_947630115.1 uncultured Clostridia bacterium | reverse complement strand
GTGGAAGGGAAGAATTCGGTTGACAAAATTGCGGGAAAGCAATAATATAAAAGGTAAACAGAAAGAGTGGGGAAAAGGGCAAAAAGTGCCGAAAAGGGCTGAAAACGGCAAGTAAATGGCGAAAATCGGTCAGGATGGCGCAGAGCGAGCCGTATAAAAATATTCACGGAACGTGCATAAAGGACAATAGAAATGACCGGCGGCTTAGTTTGGCTGCGGGCAGAGATAAGAAAAGCGAGAAAGGAGTGAAGAGAATGGATCGGAAACGGAAAGTGATGATCGGGCTGTTGGCAGCGGTGATCGCCCTGATGGGGCTTGGGATCGCGGCGTGCAAGGGGGAAGAATTGCCCCCGGACGGACCCGAGATGGGCGTGTATTATTACGACGCAGCGAGCGAGGAGTACGAGATCGTACTGAGCAGCAAGCATCTGTTTACATACTCCGTGGAAGGGGAGAGCAAGTCTGGGACGTATACGCTGGAAGGCGAAACGTTGGGGCTGTACTTTTCCGCGGAGGAAGGGGACATGCAGACGGCGACGCTGAAAGAGGACGTACTGACGTTGGACCGTGACGGATCGGAGATGAGGTTTCTCAAGAAGATCACATACACGGTGAAATACGACGCACAGGGCGGCGGGGCGGTCGCAGACGGCTATGTGGTAAACGGAAAGACGCTGGCAAAGCCCGCGGACCCGGAGTGGGAGAGCCATGTCTTTTTGGGCTGGTACATGGACGAAGGATACAGCAAGCCGTTCGTATTCGGTACGCAGAGCGTGAGGGAGGACCTGACGCTTTATGCCCGTTGGGCGGAAACATACGAAGGGAAGCCGGAATATACGATCCGGTTTGATTTAGGGGAAGCAGGGGGCAGCGCGGCTCCGGTAAAGACGATCGGGCAGCGGCTGTATGAACTGCCGCAGGCGGAGGCGGAAGGCTATAAGTTTGCGGGCTGGTGGATGAGCGATTACGAAGCGCGGGAGAAGCTGACGCGGGAATGGACGGCAGACACGGTGTTCGATGCGAACACGACGCTGTATGCGGTATGGACGCCGAACAACGCAGCCGCGGCGGCGTCCCCGCTGGTGAGCGTGAACGGGAACAGCGTGAGCTGGAGCAGCACGGGCGTGGCAGCGAGCTACGAATACCGGATCGAAGGGCCGCGCGGGTTCAATACGATGAGCGGGAGGAGTTCCGCGACGACGGTGCCTGTGAACTTTGCGGAGGCGCCTGCAGGGGATTATACGATCACGGTAACGGCGGACGGCGCGGAGGCGACGGTACGGTATTATAAGAACAAAGCATTGGCGCGGGTATCGCTGTTCAGCGTGATCGAGCCTTCTACGCTGCTGTTCAACAGCGTGGAGCATGCGCAGGAATATTATGTGACGGTGAAGTGCGGGAACGCAGGGCACCGCCATGAGATGGTATATAACGGGAGTTCGACGCACTATAATTTCTCGAACTGCGAGATGAAGGAAGGCGGGATCGAATTCACGGTCGTGGCGGAAGGGGAAGGCTATGCTTCCTCGGAATCTTCGGTGTTCGTGTACGAACGCGCGCTTTCTCCCGTGACGGGACTGGAAGTGGACGAAGAAACGCAGGTAGTGAGCTGGGATCCCGTCGTGAACGCGACGGAGTACATCGTGTCGGTGAAGTGCGGCGATCCTTCGCACGAGCATTCTCTGGTGAACGTGGGGAGCGATACCCGTTTCGATCTGAAAGAATGCGCGGGGACGGAAGAGGGGATCGTGATCAAGGTCTATCCGTATACGGACGGATACAACGCGCCGCAGCCGTCGGAACTCGTCTATCATAAGAACAAACTTGCGACGCCGGGCGGGATCAAAGTCAAGGACAAAGACCTGATCTGGACGGCGGTGACGGGTGCGGACGGATATGAAGTGCGCGTCAACGGCAAGACGTACCGGACGGAGGAGAACAAGCTCGCGCTGTCTGCTCTGGACGGGCTTACGCTGGAAGCGGGGAACGAATACGAACTTTCGGTGCGGGCCAAGGGGAAAAGCGACTCGGCATGGAGCACGCCGCTCGACGCGCGGTATATCGCGCTTTCGGCGTCTATGAAATACGGGAAGAGCGTATTGAGCTGGGAACCTGTGATCGGCGCGGTGCGGTATGAAGTGCGGATCAACGAGGGGAAGGTCACGGAAGTGAACGACGGCTCGTACACGATGAAGATCCGCCTGACGCAGGAGGGAGCGAACAAGCTGTCTGTGCGGTATTATGACGGGCGGCGTTATTCGGACTGGGTGACGCTGACGGTGAACGCCTACGCGGTGGAGTTTGACACGCGGAAGGGGAGCGCGGTAGAAACGGTCTATCTTGCGACGGGGGACGTGGCGGACTTGCCGCGGGACACGACGCTGAAGGGGTACGAATTTGACGGCTGGTACAATGCTCCCGGCGGCGCGGCAGGGAACGCGAAGGAATACAAGGACGAATACTTCCTGGGGACGACCGGGATGATGCTGTACGCGAACTGGAAGCCGAAGAGCTACACGGTGACGTACGCATACACGGAAGGGACGCAGGGGACCGCGACGGTCGTGTATGGCGAGAACTATAAGCTGGACGTTCCGACGCCGAAGGACGAAACGTCCGGGTTCTACGGCTGGTTCAGTGCCGTGAACGGCGTAGGGGTGCAGTATACGGACTCGGAAGGGAACAGCCTGCAACCTTGGGACACGGACGCAGACGTGACGGTCTACCCGTACTGGGCGGAAGTTTTGAAATTCACGCCGATCTATGAACCGGACGGCACCACGGTAAAGGAATACAGCGTGGGCAAAGGCCCGTACATCGACAATGTGAACAGCATCACGATCCCCGAGATCTACGACGGTAAACCCGTCACGATCGTGAATGCCCTCGGGTTCGAAAAGTGTAAAAATCTGCATACGGTACATATTCCGGACAGTATCATGCTCGTGAGCGCCAATGCGTTCGAGAGCTGTGAAAATTTGGAGGAGATCGTCATCGATCCCGTGCTGCCCGCCGACAAGAAGGCGCTCGCTCACTATGCGACGTATGACGGCGCCCTCATCGAAAAATTCGACGTCGACGACGTGCCGACGGGACGGCTCGTGTTTGTTCCGCAGGGCAAGACGGGCGTGTTCGAACTGGACGCTTCCCTGGGCGTAAAGACCATTGCCGCCCGTGCGTTCTCGATCTCCCTCCTCGAGGAAGTGGTGCTTCCCAACACGATCGTCAGCGTGGAATCGCAGGCGTTCTATCAGTGCAAACAGCTCACCCGTGTGTCGTTTGAGGACGTTTCGGGCGAAGTGACGACGGAGCTTGCGATCCCCGCAAAGGCCTTCTATGTCTGCTCCGCGCTTCAAACTGTCAACTTCCCCAAGCAGATGGGCGAGGTTTCCTTCCTGGATTCGGCGACTTCCGTGTTCTCGGGCTGCGCTGCGCTCGCAGAGATCAACATCGGCGAGGGCAACACACACTACTCCTCGGTCGACGGCATGATATGCAGTGCGGACGGGAAGGAACTGTTGTTCTGTCCGCGCGCCAAGACGGGCGAACTCAGCTTCGGTGAGGACAGCCTTTCGCTCACCAAGATCGGCGCGAGCGCGTTCAGCGGCTGTACCAAGCTCGAAGGAGTGACGCTTCCCGGTTATATCACCGACATCGGCGCGAGCGCGTTCGAGGGCTGCACGGGGCTTGCTTACGTCACATTTGCCGCAGAGAGCGCGATCGACGACGTTACGATCGGCGCAAAAGCGTTCAACGGCTGCACGGGGGTCAAGACGCTCACCTTTGAAGAGGGGACGAAGGTCATCACCATCGGCTCCGAGGCGTTCCAGAGCATTGCGATCGAAACGCTTGTTCTGCCCGAAAGCCTTACTAAGGTAGAGCAGAACGCCTTCAAGGGCTGCACGAAACTGACGAGCGTCAAGATGTCCGGCACCAAGGATTCGGAGGCGCTCTCGTTCGGGAACAACGCATTCGAAGGCTGCACTTCGCTGGAAGAGCTGTACATCTCCGCCAACGTGAAGGAACTTGCCGAGGGCGTGTTCACGGGCTGCACCAAGCTGTCTGAACTTGTTCTCGATGACGACAACCCCAATTTCCAATATGTAGACGGCGTGCTGTTCGACGCGGGCATGACAAAACTTGTGTTCTATCCTATGGGCAAGAAGGGTGGCTTCACGTTGCCCGATACGATCACGGAGATCTCCGCGTCTGTTTTCAGCAACAATAAATCCCTCACCGACATCACGATCCCCACGAGCGTGACGAAGATCGCGGCAGGCGCTTTCTACAACTGCACCGGGCTTGAAACGGTCACCTTCCTCGAACCCGAGGACGGCGAAGAAGTAAAGCCGCTTGAGATCGAAGTGGGCAGCTCGAGCGGAACGAAGCAAACGTTTGGCAGCTGCACCTCGCTCACCACGGTGCACCTGCCCGCGCGCTTAAAGGAGATCCCCAATTTCTTGTTCTACTCCTCGTATTCTACTTCTGGTCCCCAAAGCTCCAAGGGTAGCTTGAAGGAAGTCACCTTCGGCGACGAGAAGAATGAGAGCGAGCTTACCAAGATCGGCATCCAAGCATTCTACGGGCAGTGGCAGCTTGAGAGCATCGATCTGCCGATCCCCGCTGATAGCGATGATACGTCTGCTCTCGCCGACAGCGACGAAGCAAAGAATAGCTTGATCATCCATAAAGCGGCATTTGCGTATACGGGATTGAAAGATGTCGTTATCAGGAAGAGCACATCCTATCCCGACAGCATAACGAGCAGCGGCGACGGCCCTTATTCCTATTTGTGGAATCTGGAGAGCGTCACCATCGAGAACGGCGTAAAGGAGATCCCCGCGGGTCTTTTCTACAGCGGAAAATCATCTACTTGGGATCCGATGAAGATCAAGAAGATCGTCATTCCCAATACCGTGACCTATATCGGCTCAAATGCGTTCCAGTATATGGCGAGCTTGGAAGAACTCGAATTCGAGGAGGGCGGCACAGAGGACATCCGCGTGACCACAACGGCGACAGGAACGACCAAAGTTTCGGGTATCTTGAATGGCACTTCGGTCAAGAAGATCCATTTCCCCGGCCGCATGACGACGGTCGCGGGCTATCAAACCGAGTCCTTGGAGGAAGTCACCTTCGGCGACGAAGCAAATCCGAGCAAACTCACGACCATCGGCGCGTCGGCGTTCCAACCTTCAAGCTCTTTACCATCTGATTATTATACGAGAGAGCATCTACTCAAGATCGAGATTCCCGATGACGTGACCACCATCGAAGAGAATGCTTTCAACAAGAGCAACGTCGCAGAGATCACATGGCCCAAAAAGCTCCAAAAAATCGGGGCGAGCGCGTTCAATACCGCAAAGAATCTCAAGCAGGTCTTTCTTCCCAAGAGTTTGACGAGCATCGGAAATAATGCATTCCAAGGCTGCACCTCACTGACCACGGTCGAACTCGAAGAGGGGCTTGACTTTGCCAAGACGGGCGACTGCGGCGGCACAACTTTTAGGGACTGCACGTCGCTCACGCAGGTGACGATCCCCGCAAGTATCACCCATCTCGGTAGCATGTTCGGCAGCTGTGCGAACTTGAGCGAGGTCACCTTTGCCCCGCAGAGCAAGCTTGTGGAGCTTGCAGGGACTTTCTCGGGTTGCTCGTCGCTGAAGGCGATCGAACTTCCCCAAAGCGTGACCAAGATCGGCGCGAGCACCTTCTCGGGCTGCAAGTCGCTGCAAACGATCCAGATCCCCGAGGGCGTGACCGATATCGGCGCGAGCGCGTTCTCGAGCTGCGACGGACTGACGGGTACGATCACCATTCCCGCCTCCGTGCAAGCGCTCGGCGCAAGCGCGTTCTCGGGCTGCAACGGGCTTTCCAAGGTCATCTTTGCGGGGGACGATACCCTGAAGTCGATCGGGGATAAAGCATTTTGGCTTTGCACCGGTCTTACCGAGTTCACCGTGCCCTCGTCCGTGGAGAAGATCGGGACCCAGGTATTCACCTCTACACGGATGCTCAAGGAGATCAAAGTAGGCGCAAACAGCACACACTTTACGACCCAAGACGGCGTGTTGTATAATTACGATAAATCGGAGGTCATCGCCTGCCCGGCCGGCAACGACCAAGCCGTCACCATTCCCTATACGGTGACGAAGATCCCCGATGGTGCATTTTACGATGCAACATCGCTGAAGGGGCTTACCTTCGCGCAGACGCCGGAGGGCGTCAAGGCGGTCGATCTTGTGATCGAAAAAGGGAGCGGTACTACGGGCGCCTTCTACAACGTTGGCCCGTTCGAAGAACTTGTTCTTCCCGAACGGCTCACCTCCATCGGCGACTATGCCTTCCAGAAAGCCAACATCAAGCACATCACGCTGCCTCTGTCCCTTGTAACGATCGGGGCGAGCGCTTTCACGGCTTGCACGGCAGAGAGCATCGAGTTCCCCCAAGAGGGAGAAGGCATGCTCGAAACGATCGGCCAGCGCGTCTTCCAGAATTGTACCGCACTGACCACCGTCAAATTGAATACCGAAAAACTCGCAATGATCGATGATTATGTCTTTACCAAAACGGGTCTTACGAGCTTCCATGTTCCGTCGAGCGTTAAGTCGATCGGGCGGTATGTCTTCCAGGATACGCCCGATCTTGAAACGATCACCTTCGACGAGGACAGTAAGCTCGAAAAGCTGGGCATTACGATCACGATCAAGAGCGGAAAGGAGAGCGAAACTTCCGCAACCAGTGCCAGCAGTGGCGGCACATTCTATCGGAGCGGCATCCGTTCCATCCATATCCCTGACAGTGTGACGAAGATCGGAAATTATACGTTTTCCGAGGCGGCCAATTTGCAGTCGGTCACCTTCGGCGAAGGAAGCAAGTTGACGACGCTCGGCAATAACTGCTTCCAAAAAAGCGCTCTTCGCAGCTTCACATTGCCCAAGGACGTTGTGACCATTCCTCAGAGTTGTTTCAACGGTTGCGAGGCATTGGAAACCTTCTACTTTGCAGAGGAGAGCGAACTGACGACGACGGGGACCTCCGCATTCGCAAGCAGCGGGCTTACGTCCATTGAGATGCCCGACAGCTATAAGAGCCCCGGCGATGCTTTCAAGAATTGCCTCTCCTTGCGGGAAGTGACCCTCCCCGATTGCTTTGGGGCAAATTGGAGTACATCGAGTGAAACAAA
>CANRGG010000041.1 GCA_947630115.1 uncultured Clostridia bacterium | reverse complement strand
CCCCTTTTATCTGCGAAAGGCGGAAACGGTCTCGGCAAGGGCGCGGAGCTCCTTTTCAAGTAGTCTCGGACGGGGGAGCTTGTCGTCCCGCCGCCCCTCGATCAGACAGTCGATGAAAAATCTTTGAAAGGCGTTGCCCGTCCGGTTGAGCTCTCCCCAGACAAAACGGATCTCCGCCGCATAGGGCGCGAGTTTTCGGGCGAGCGCAAGATATTTTTCCGACTCTTCGCTCCTCGCCCCGACAAGAAAAATGCAGACGTTTGCGCCCCGGAGCGTTTCGTCCCACCGTTTCAGAAAACGTCTGAACCGGCGGTTGAGCCGCCCGAAATGCACATTCGTGCCCAAAACATAGCTCGAAAAGCCTTCCAGGATCCGGGAAGGATTCTCTTCGACAAGCGCGTCGCCCCCCAGAAGATCTTTCAACATCTCCGCCGCCTTTTTGGTCGTGCCCGTATCTGTAAAGGCATAGATCATCGTCGAAACCTGTTCCATATCCCAAATTGTACCACAATTTCTCCCCGAACACAAGCGCCTTATCTAAATTTCGTCCGCTATTGCAGATATTTGCCCAGCCGGTTCATCATGGCGCTCTTGTGCTCGAACAGGCTGTGTGCGTACCGTTTCAGGGTGATCGAAGGGTTCCGGTGCCCCAGGATCTCCGAAAGCGTTTTCACATCCATTCCGCACTCCAGGGCGCGCGTTGCAAAGGTGTGCCGGATCGCATGAAATCCCCGGTGCGGAATGTTCAGCCTTTTGAGCAAAAGTTCAAAGGTCCGCTGGTAGGAGCGGATGGAGACCTCGCCGCACCTGCCCTTCACAAAATATCCGCCGCCGCCCGTTTCGTCCTTGTAGTCTTTCAGAAGGGGGATGATCTGCCGCGGAATGGGGATGACGCGCTCGGAGGTCTCGGTTTTCGGCGTGTCCGTCTCCTTGCGGAAGCTCCCCTTTTCCCAGCGGTCGCGGCAGGTCTTTCGGACGGACACCGTCCCGCGCCGCAGATCGAAGTCGCTCCATTCGAGGGCGAGAAGTTCCCCGATCCGCAGTCCCGTATAGAAACAGAGCACGATCCCAAGCAGCTTTTTCCGCTTTTCCAGGATAAACGTTTCGATCTTTTTCTGTTCCCGCCGGGAGAAGCACTCGATCTGCTTTTCCCGCGCATGCGGCAGTTCGAGCGTCTCTGAAAATTGGCAGTTTACGATCCCCGCCTTCTGGGCGCGGCGCAAAGAATTCCGCAGGACGGCGACGATCCCGTTTGTCGTGTTGGGCGAATACCGCATGGAAAGATCGGCGGTAAAATTCTGCAAGACGCCCGCCGAGAGCGCCTCCATTTCCAGCTCCCCCAATCTCGGAGAGATCTGTTTTTTGACGATCAGCCCGTATTTTTGATAGGTGCTTTTCTTGACGCGCGGCTTCACGTTGACGGAGAGCCATTCTTCGAGCCATTCGCTGTACTTCATATGATCAGTTTCACTCCTTTTTGATACAATTATATCGTTGTGGGGCGGCGCCGTCATAAAAAACGCAGACGAACGTCCGCGCGTCCCCTCTTTCCAAGGAAAACGGACCGGACGTCGAAGAAATCAGGTAATTTCGGTCTGTTTTTTCTTTTTTTCGTTGACAAACGCTTTGTTTTCGGGTAAAATGGGAGAAAAAGAGCCGGGAGGTCATGGGAATGAAGGCAAAGCGTCCGATTGCGCTTTTAACGGCGTTCGCCGTTCTTTTCGCCTTGTTCTTTTCGGTGATCTTCCCCTCCGCGCAGGCGAGCCATGCCCATGAGAACAAGGACACCTGCACGGTCTGCGCGACCGTCCGCGAATGCGGCGAACTCTGCGCTTCGCTCTCGGCTGCGGTCTCCTTCGAAGGAGAAAACGCCGCGCCGAGGCTGCGGGTCTTAAAGCGGAGCGAGGGCGGAAGGCGTCCTCTCTTTGCACGCCGCGCAACGCCCGTCTCTTTGAAAGTAAAACTGATCGATTGATTTTTCGGAACAAGCGGTCGTCGTCCTTTTCCGTCCCCTTTTTTGCGCGGGGCGGTCTTTTGGGGTGATCTCGACCTCTTGTTTTTTCATGCCGTTTTTTCAAAATTTTCATCAAGGAGTCTTTATGAAATCATTTTCGAAGAAAATCGCGCGGGCGGTTTGTTTTCTGTGCGCCGCGCTGTGCTTTCTGACCGCCTGCGGCGGCGCAAGCTCTTACGAACTCAATGAAACCACCTTTTTCCGCGTGATGAGCAACATGCTCTACTATCCCGAACAATTTTTGGGGAAAGACGTTTCCCTCGACTGCTTTGTCTATGAGATCCGGGACGCCGAAACGGGCGAACTTTTCACCTGCGGCGTGCGGAAATGCTCTTCCGGCTACGGCTGCACCTGCGGGAACGATACGATCATCGGCTTTATCCTCGTCTATGACGGGCAGATCCCCAAGGCGCGCAACCAGAGCGCGGACACTTCCGACAAGACCTGGATCCACATCAAGGGAAAGCTCGAAAGCGCGGACAAAAAATACGTCAGCGTGCCCGCCTATGCGGACGGGAAGCCGACCGAAACTCTCGAAAAGATCTACTTTTACCGCTTCCTCGTCGGCGAACTGAGCGAGATCGACGGCAGCGGATTGAATTATTACGTGACAAAATAAGGAGAACTCAACATGAAAAAGAATTCAGATCAAGCGGCCGGCCGGGCGGAACGCCTCCGCGCGGAAGAAAAAAAGCGGCTCTATGAAGAAAAAAAAGCGCAGAGCGTCAAGCTCTTTTCGATCCTGTTCGGCGCGGCGGCAATTTTGTCGGCCGTTGCGCTCATTCTGGCGCTCTCACTGGACGCGGTGTACATCCACAACACCGGCTTGCTGGAAAACGGCGGCAGGGAAGTCGCCGTGAGCGGCGCAGCCTTTTTGAAGGCGCTCTTTACGGGGAATTTCTCCTCGCCGGACGCCGGATATGACGATCTTGCCGTCCCCTTCCATTATTATGCGGGCGCTTGGTGCACCCCCGCGGCGGTCTTTGTGCTGCTTTTCGTGCTATTTGCCGCAATGACCCTTCTCCTCTCCGGGCTGGGGCTCTTTGCCGTCTTAAAAAAGAGCGACTTCCGTCTCTGCCTCTTTACGCTCGGCGCGTCGGCGCTTTCGCTCCTCACTTCGGTAGCGCTCTATGCGATCTGCCTTTCGATGAAGAACAGCCGGATCCTGCCCATCTATTGCAGCGGAAACCCCGCCTGCTCCATTCAATCCGATCTTCTCTTCTGCGTGCTGCTCTTTGCCGCGGTGTTCGCCGTAAATCTCTTTGCGTTTTTGAAATATCTTTCGCTTGAAAGAGCGCGCAAAGCGTCGGGGAGGTGAATGATGAAACGATTTTTCAAAACCGTCGCGCTTTTGGGCGTTCTTGCGCTCTGTCTGTTCCCCTTCGCGGGCTGCGGCGGCGGGGGCGGAGAAAAAACGTTTGAGATCGTCTGCACGATCTTTCCCCAATATGATTGGATAAAAAACGTCACGGAAGGGAATCATCAAATCGGGCTGACCCTCTTGCAGGACTCGGGGACCGACCTTCACAACTATCAGCCGACCGCGGCGGACAAGGTGAAGATCCTCAAGTGCGATCTGCTCGTCTATGTGGGCGGCGAATCGGACGAATGGGTGGAGGAAATGCTCTCCGATCCCGCGAAAAATCCCGACATGAAGATCCTGAAACTGCTCGATCTCATCGACGCGCTCGACGAAGAGCAGGTCCCCGGCGGAGAGGCGCAGGAGGAGGGCGGGGAAGAGAAAGAAAAGGACGAACATGTCTGGCTCTCTTTGAAAAACGCCCGAAAGCTCGTGGAGGCGATCGCAAAGGAGCTCCAAGAGGCGGATCCCGAAAACGGCGCCCTCTATGAAAGCAACGAAAAAAAGTATCTTGCGCAGATCGACGGGCTGGAACAAGAGTTTGCAGAGGCGACAAAAAATCCCGCCAGGAAGATCCTTCTCTTCGGCGATCGTTTCCCCTTCCGCTATCTCGTCGAAGATTACGATCTCTCCTATTTTGCGGCGTTTTCGGGCTGTTCCGCGGAGAGCGAGGCGAGTTTCGAGGTGATCCGCTCGCTTGCCCGCGCCGTCGACGAAAATTCCCTGCCCTATATCCTCGTGCTGGAAAATTCGGACAAAAAGATCGCCGAACAGATCCGTAGCAGCACTTCGGGGAAAGATCAGACCATTCTTTCGATGAACTCGATCCAATCGGTCACGCGAGCGCAGATCCAAAGCGGCGCAAACTACCTCTCTTTGATGAGGGAAAACCTGCAAACGCTCAAGACCGCGCTCAATTAAGGAGGATCTATGGAACTCTTGAACTGTAAAGACCTTGCGCTCGGCTATGAGGGCAAGGCGGTCGCCCGGCACGTCTCCTTTTCGGTCGGCAAAGGCGACTATCTCTGTATTGTCGGGGAGAACGGCAGCGGGAAATCGACCCTCGTCAAGACCGTCCTCGGCTTGCAGCCGCCCCTCTCGGGAACGATCGAGCGGAGCGGCGCCCTCCAGGGCAAAAACGGGGGAATCGGCTATCTCCCCCAGCAGACTCCCGTCCAGCGCGACTTCCCGGCGACGGTGGAAGAGATTGTCCGCTCCGGCTTTTTGGCAAAGAGCGGGCTGAGACCCTTCTATACCAAGGAGGAAAAGCGGCTCGCCGAAGAAAAAATGGAACGGTGCTACCGGGAACTTTCCGGCGGGCAGCAGCAGCGGGTGCTCCTGACGAGGGCGCTCCTTGCCGCGGGAGATCTCCTCCTTCTCGACGAGCCCGTCGCGGGGCTCGATCCCAAGGTGACGGCCGAAATGTACGAGCTCATCAAGACGCTGAATCGCGAGGACGGCGTCACGATCATCATGGTTTCCCACGATATTCGTTCCGTCCTCACCTTTGCGACCCATATCCTGCATGTTCTGCACGACGGCGCCCGGTTCTGCACGGCAAAGGAATACGCGGAGAGCGAGATCGGCAGATCTTTTTCGGGAGGTGTGCAATGAAAAATGTCCTTGCCGTCATGAGTTTTGCGGATTTTTCCTCCTTCTTCGCCTATGATTTCGTCTGGTATGCGATCGTCGTGGGCGTTCTGATCGCCCTCTGCTCTTCGCTGCTCGGCGTGACCCTCGTCTTGAAGCGGCTCTCCTTCATCGGGGACGGGCTCTCCCATGTCGCCTTCGGGGCGATGGCGGTCGCCGCCGTCGCGGGGCTCACAAACGAGACGTGGATCGTTCTTCCCGTCACCGTCATCGCCGCCGTCGTGCTGCTGAAAACGAGCGGAAAGGCCCGCCTGAGCAAGGACGCCTCCCTCGCCCTTCTCTCGGTGTCCGCCCTCGCGCTCGGATATCTGATCTACAACTTCTCCGGCTCGAGCAATCTCACGGGGGACGTCTGCTCCACCCTCTTCGGCTCCACGAAGATTTTGAGCCTGACGCAGGCCGACGTCATCTTCTGCATTTGCGTCTCCGTGCTCGTCATCGCGCTCTTTCTCGTCTTTTACAACAAGATCTTCGCCATCACCTTCGACGAGACCTTCGCGCGGGCGACCGGCGTGAAAACGGGGATCTACGATCTGATGATCGCCGTCGTGATCGCCCTCGTCATCGTGCTCGCCATGAACCTTGTGGGCTCCCTTCTCATCTCCGCGCTGGTGATCTTCCCCGCGCTCTGCGCGATGAGGGTGCTGAAAAGTTTCAAAAAGGTCATCTTCTGCTCGGCAGCCGTGTCCGTCGTCTGCACCCTTGCGGGGATCCTGCTCTCGATCTGGCTCTCGACGCCCGTCGGCTCGACCGTCGTCGCCGCGGACCTTGTCGCCTTTCTCGGCTTCTCCGTCGCGGGGCGTTTCTTGCGGCGGGGCAAAACCTTATAATGTGAATAATTTCGAGCCAAAATATAAAAAATTTCCAAAAAACGAGCGCGAAAAAGTAGACATTCCCAAACCGCAGTGATATAATAAGGAAGTAATTTCAAAAATCTTAAAGGAGCGGAATTATGGATCCCAAGTACCTCAACTTACTCACAATTCTTGTGATGTTCGCAGTGGTGTTAGGGCTCGGCTATGCGGCGCTCAACTTCTATCTTGTGAGGAAACTCAAAGAGGGAAATGAGCGGATGCAGCACATCGCGGCAAAGATCCGCGAGGGCGCCAATGCCTTCATCTACTACGAATACAAGATCGTCGCGATCATCGGCGCGATCGTCGCGGTCGTTTTAGGTCTGTTCATCGCGTGGGAGGCGGGCGTTGCCTTCGTCATCGGCGCGGTGATGTCGGCCTCTGCCGGCTTCGTCGGCATGAAGATCGCGACCTATGCGAACGTGCGCGTCACGAACGCGGCAAACGAAACGCGCAACATCGGAAAGACGCTGAAAGTCGCCTTCCGCGGCGGCTCGGTCATGGGGCTCTGCGTCTCGGGCTGCGCGCTGCTCGGTGCGATCATCGTCTACTGCATTTTCGGCTGGGCGCTCGGCATGATCGACATGAATGCGGCAAACCCCATCCTCGAAAAGACCAACTTCATCACGGGGCAGAGCTATAACCTCTCGATCATTCTCTCGGGCTATGCACTCGGCTGCTCGATCATCGCGCTCTTCAACCGTGTCGGCGGCGGCATTTACACGAAGGCGGCGGACATGGGTGCGGACCTCGTCGGCAAGACCGAGGCGCACATCCCCGAGGACGACCCCCGCAACCCCGCAACCATCGCGGATAACGTCGGCGACAACGTCGGCGATGTCGCGGGCCTCGGCGCGGACCTTCTCGAATCGTACATCGGCGCGATCATGGCGACCGTCATCCTTGCGATCGAGCTGTTCACCCATTCGACGGGGCTCACCGGATCGCTTCTTCAAAAAATGGTGCTCTTCCCCCTGCTCTTCTCGGGGATCGGGCTGATCGGCTGCGTGATCGGCATTTCCTATCCGCTCCTCAAGCGGAAACTTTCGGATAACCCCCACCGCGAGCTCAATCTAGCGACGTGGATCTCCGCGGGCGTCACGATCATCGGCGGCGTCGCGCTCTCCCTCTTCCTGTTCCATGACGAGGCGGGAGATCTGCTGAAAAACGCGAAATTCGCGATCGGGCCCGTCACGCCTGCGATCGCGGCGGTGATCGGCATTATCGCGGGCATTGTCATCGGGATCGTGTCCGAATACTACACGAGCTATGACTACAAGCCCACGCGGAATATTTCGCAGGCGAGCAAGGAAGGCGCGGCGCTCACCGTCACGCAGGGTATGGCGACGGGCATGATCTCCACCATGCTCCCCGTCGTGATCCTCGGCGTTGCGATCTTCGTCTG
>CANRGG010000040.1 GCA_947630115.1 uncultured Clostridia bacterium | reverse complement strand
TGATCAAAATCGATATTTTTCGGGCTTTTTGGGGGCGGGAAAGACCACGCTCATCAAAAAACTCATCCAAGAGGCTTACCGGGGCGAAAAACTCGTGCTCATCGAGAACGAATTCGGCGAGATCGGCGTGGACGGCGGATTTTTGCAGGATTCCGGCGTTCAGATCAACGAGATGAACTCGGGCTGCATTTGCTGCTCGCTCGTCGGCGATTTTTCCAAGGCGCTCAAAGAAGTTGCCGAAAAATTTTCGCCCGACCGGATCCTCATCGAGCCGTCCGGCGTCGGCAAACTTTCGGACGTTATCCGCGCCGTTCAGCGCGCCGGCGTCGAGGGCGCGAGTCTCAACACCTTCTGCACGGTAGTCGACGCGAAAAAATGTAAAATGTATTTGAAAAACTTCGGGGAATTTTTCCTCGATCAAGTGGAAAACGCGAGCTGTATCCTGCTTTCCCACACGTCTGTGCCCGAAAAAGTCGAAGAGGCGCTCGCTCTTTTGCGGGAGCACACCAAGGCGTCCGTCATTACGACCGATTGGGACAAGCTCTCGGGGAGCGAGATCCTTGCCGTCATGGAGCGGAAGGACAGCTTGAAGGCGGAGCTTGAACGCCTCGCCAAGGAAGCCGAGGAGGAACATCATCACCACCATGACGACGATGATGAGGAGCATGAATGTGGCTGTCATCACCATCACGATGACGATGAGGACGAAGAATGCTGCCATCATCACCACGACGACGATGAGGAACATGAACATCATCACCATCACCACCATGCGGACGAGGTTTTCACGAGCTGGGGGGTGGAAACGGCAAAGAAATTTGAAAAAACCGCCCTTGCCGCCGCGCTCAAGGAGCTGGACAGCGGAAAATACGGACAGATCCTGCGGGCGAAGGGGATCGTGGACGGCGGAAGCGAGTGGATCTACTTCGACTTTGTGCCGGGAGAGATCGACATCCGCAGCGGCGCGCCCGTTCCGACGGGCAGGCTGTGCGTGATCGGCTGTCACTTGGAGGAAGAGAAGCTCAAGGAGCTGCTTTTGGGGTAAAATATGCCGCGGGAAGTGCCGATCTATCTTTTTCTCGGATTTTTGGAATCGGGAAAGACGAAATTCATTCAGGAGACGTTCGAGGACGAGCGGTTCGACTCGGGCGAGCGGACGCTCTTGCTGGTCTGCGAAGAGGGGGAGGAGGAATACGACGCCTCCCGCTTTGCGGTGAAAAAATATGCGATCGAGACGATCGACGAAAAGGGGCTGACGCTCGAAAATCTGACGGCGCTCGCAAAAAAACACAACGTGGAGCGGGTCGTCGTGGAGTACAACGGCATGTGGCTCTTGAATCAATTTTTCGACGCCATGCCGGACGGCTGGATGATCGCGCAGGTCATGACCTTTTTCGAATCGGGGAGCTTTCTTTCCTGCAACAAAAATTTGCGCCAGCTCGTCTATGATAAGATCCAGTACGCCGACATGGTCGTGTTCAACCGCTTCCGGGACGATTTTTCGCAGGAGGAGTTTCATAAGATCGTTCGCGGTGCGTCGAGACGGCCCGGGATCGTCTACGAATATGAAGGGGGCAAAGCGGTCTACGACGAGATCGAGGACCCGCTTCCGTACGATCTCGAGGCGAAGATCATCAAGATCGAGGACCGGGATTACGCCTTTTTCTATCGCGACCTCATGGAGGACATGCAAAAATACGCCGGGAAAATGGTGACGTTCAAGGGAATGATCGCGACGGACAAGCGCATGAAGGCGGGGACGGTTGTCATCGGGCGGCACATCATGACCTGCTGCGAGGCGGACATCGCGTTCAGCGGCATGGTGGCGCGGCATGCTTCTTCCCTGCCGCTCAAAACGCGCGATTGGGTGCAGATCACGGCGCGGATCGACGTCGAGTACGACAAAATTTACGGACAAGAGGGGCCGGTATTGAAAGTCACGGCGCTCGATTACTGCGAGGCGCCGAGCGAGCCGCTTGCGACATTCTATTGATTTTTGCGGGAAAAATACGAAAAAACAGACCCGAAAATTGATTTTTTGGCATTTTGCATAGTACTATGTCAGACATAATATCATCCAAAAACGAGAAAAACGCGGAAATTCCCGCGTTTTTACGTCATTTTCTTTTTGAGCAATACCAAGGAGAAGCGGAGCGGATCGAGGCGGGATACGCCTGCAAACGCTTTGTCACGCTGCGGGCGAACCGTCTCAAGACGACGGCGGAGAAGGTTTCGGCGGAGCTGGCAGAAAACGGGATCACCGCGCGGCGGATCCCGTGGTATTCGGACGCCTTTGTGCTTGACGAAGGGGTGCGGGAGGCGGACCTTCAGAGTCTTCCGATGTACGCGCGGGGGGAGATCTATCTGCAATCGCTTTCGTCCATGCTGCCTCCACTGTTTCTTGCGCCGAAGGCAGGGGAGACCGTCCTTGACATGGCGGCGGCGCCCGGCGGAAAGACGACCCAGCTTGCAGCTCTTTCGGAGGGCAAGGCGCTGATCACCGCCTGCGAAAAGGATAAGATCCGTTTCGAGCGGCTGAAATTCAATTTGGCGCGGCAAGGGGCGGCGAAGGTAAATGCGCTCTGCGCGGACGCGGCTTTGCTCGACGGATTTTTCCGGTTCGACAAAATTCTTCTGGACGCGCCTTGCAGCGGGAGCGGAACGGTTTCGCTCGGTGGGAAAATTTCGATCTCCGAAAAAATGCTGCGATATTGCGTCAAAACGCAGGAGACGCTTTTGAAAAAGGCGGTTTCGGTCGTGAAAAAGGGGGGAACGCTAATTTATTCGACCTGTTCGGTGCTGAAACAGGAGAACGAGGAGGTTTTGCGAGCCGCGCTGCCGCCTGATTGTCGGATTGAACCCATTTCGCTGCCCGAAGATTTCAAGCTGCCGCTTTTGCCGGGGCTGCCGGGAACGCTGACGGTTTGCCCCGACGAGAATTTCGAAGGATTTTTCGTGGCGAAGATCGTCAAAGTTTGAACCGAACGCAGAGATCCGCCCGCTTGTTTGAAGGAGGATTGCTTGCGTGGGAGGGCAATGATCTTGAATAAAATGGGAAATCGGCATGAATAAATTTGAGATCGGTCTGGATGGAAGGGCGATTGATTTGAATGAGCTGATGATTTGAATGAAAGGGTGATCGGTTTGAATGAAGGGCGGCGCGGCGGAAGATCTTTCCGCCGCGCCGCCTGAAATTTTATGGACCGGTAGCGAGTTTTCCGCTCCTTTGCGAGATGAAAAAGCGTAAAATGCAAGAACATGAAACGTCTTTCTTTCGACTTTTTCCCTTGGGGAAGTGGATTTTTGCGCCCCTTGTCTTCGGTTCCTTGCAGGGGGCTCGCGGCGAAAAAAATGGATGCAGCCCGCATACGCCGCTTTCCGAAAATCAGATAATTTGACCTTCCCGCACATACGCATTTGGAGAGAAAGCAAATCACAAAGCAAAATCCCGTTTTTTTAACGGATCAAAACGAAATATCAAAGAAGTCGGGAGAAAAAACTCTCGACTTCTTTTTGACTTGCCAAACGCATATTCTGAATAAAACATTATTAAATTTCAGTTTTCAAGCACCGCCCAAAAGGGGGGGCAGAAGGCGACGGGGATTCCCTGGAAAGCTTCATGAAATATGTCTTTTTCAAACGCTTTCTTTATTAAGTTTTTATGAGTTTCCGCTGTTTTTCGGCGAACAAAATCTTCGCGGCGCAAGAAAAGCACCGTAAAGGTTGGATCTCTCCCAAGAAGGTCAGTCTGTGACTGGCTCTCTTTGTGCGAGCGGGCCATTTTCAAGCATTGCTCAAAGAAAGTGACCCCAGAAGGTCAGTCCTCAGCCGGTTCTCTTTGTGCGAGCGGTTCGTTTTCAAGCATTGCTCAAAAAAAGAAAGTCCCGGAAGGGGTCAGTCCGCGGTCGGTTCTCTTTGTATAAGCGGGCCGTTCTCGAGCACTCGCATGCATGCAACGGCCAGTGCACCCGGGCCAATATGACAGGAAACGCTCAAAGAAAGGGGGTCGCAGAAGGTGACGGGGATCCCCGGGAAGGTTTCCGCAAGCTGTTTTTTGAAGAGCTCCGCCTCCTTTTCGTTTGCGGTGTGCGCCACCGCGATCGCCATTTCACCGCTCTTGGCAAGATCGGCAAAGCGCGTCTCGAGATCTCGCCTGATCGCCGCGGTCATGACCTCCTTCGCCTTGTGCAGCGTGTTCACCTTCTTGAAGGCGTCGAGCTTTTCGCCCTGGATCTGCAAAACGGGCTTGATCTTGAGAATGGACCCGATGAGCGCCGCCGCCGGGGTGAGTCTGCCGCCCTTTTTCAGGTATTTCAAGGTGTCGAGCGAGATGTAAATGGAGCTGTCAAACTTGGTTTTGACTAGCAGCTCTTTAATCTCCGCCGCGGAAAAACCGCGCTGAGCAAGCGCGATCGCGTCGTATACGCTCTGCTTCTGGGTGATGGAAATTCGTTGGTTGTCCACGACTTCCACTCTGCCGCCGTAGTCTTTGGAAAGCCCGATCGCGGTATGACAGGATTCGGAAAGCCCGCTGGACATGGGGATATGCACAATTTCCGCGTCCTCCTCTGCAAGTAGGCTGTCCCAAAGCTCGGTGACCGAGCCGACGGACGGCTGGGAAGTGGAGACTTCCGCGTCTCCCTTCAGATGTTCGTAGAACTTCGATTGGGTGAGGGTAAGATCCTCGAAAAACTGCTCGCCGTTGATCAAAAAGGGCATCGGGATCACGGAAATTCCCAGTTTTTCCGCTTCCGCCTGCGTGATGCCGCTGTTTGAATCGGTGACGATTTTTACTTTCGCCATGATTGCCTCTCCGATTGAAATTGTTCACTTCTTATACGAAGTTTTTTCCATTATAGCAAACGAAAGCGGAAAGGTCAAGAGAATGGGGAAAATTTGTGAAAAAAAGTCAAAAAAAGGCGGCAGTTTATGGCATTTGAAGTGGCGTATGGGCGCTTTTGAGGGGGGGGGCATGGACGGCGGGTGAAGGTGTTTGGGGGTGCTTGTGAGGGGGAGAAAATGCGTCGGACAAGGTGGCCGCGGACGGCATGGGATTTCAAAAAGTCAAAAAAGGGTGGCGTGCGAACGTGTTTGGGAGTGGCGGGCGAAGGTAGAAAGTATCGGAAGGGGCGGGCGAGGCTGCTTGAAATCCTGTTTAACGGAAAATTTTGCGCCCCGTGCGGCGCGCTGCCCGAATTTGCAGGGCTTTTGCGCGGGGGATCTGGCCTTCGAAGGGGTGCGGAAGGGACGGTCACAGCGGGAAAAAGTTAAAAAGGGGGCGGCGAGCAAGTGCGTTCCAAGTGGGAAAGTGCCGAATGGCTTGGCTTCTCGAAACCAACGGAACGGTTGACGCCCCGGGCGGTGTGTTTTCTAAAATAGCAGGTCTTTTGCGAGGGAATCCGACCTTCGAAGGGGCGCTGAAGGGACGGTCGTAGCGGGAAAAGTTAAAAAGGGGCAGACGAAGGCATTTGGGGTAGCTGCGAAGGCGCGCGAGGGGAAAATGCTGTACGAGGCGATCGAAAACGGCTCAGAGTTCTAAAAAATCAAAAAGGGCGGCAGGCGAACGCGTTCGAACGGAGAAAATGTTGGAAGGGCAGCTTCAGAATAATCGAATTCCCGCTTGACGGGAAATTTCCGCCCGGGCGGCGCGCCGCCCAAAATCGCAGAACTTTCACGGGGAGTGGCTGTCAAAAGGGGAATTATCGGAGGGGGCGACCGCAGACAGCTTGAGCTCTGCCTTTTGAAAGAAAAAATGCGTCGGATGAGGGGAGTCTTTGCGCGGGGGATCCGGCCTTCTAAACTTTGTCTGTAGTGCATAGAGTAAATCATGGGGTTTCTCTATCGGCACAGGGTGTTATTCGGGATCGTCTCGCTGGCGGCTGCGGTCGTTCTGACGGTCGGCGTCTGCTTGTTCGCGCTCTCGGGGACGGCGGCGGAGGCGCAGCGGCTGACGGTCGTGCTCGACGCGGGGCACGGCGGTGTGGACGGCGGCGTGGTCGGGATCGAATCGGGCAAAAAGGAGAGCGAAATCAATCTTGCGATCGTCTTTCTGCTCCAGAAACGGTTCGAGGACGCCGGTTTCCGCGTCGTGCTCACCCGAAAGACGGAGGCGGGGCTCTATGGCACGGCGACGGCGGGCTACAAAAAGCGCGACATGAAGAAACGGGCGGAGATCATCAACGCGAACCATCCCGCGCTCGTCATTTCCATCCACCAGAATTTTTTCTCTTCGCGGAGCCGTCGCGGCGCGCAGGTCTTTTTCCGCATGCAGTCCCCGCAGTCGATCTCGCTTGCAACGCGGATCCAAACCTCGCTCAATGAAATGCCCGAATGCGTCAAACAATCGCAGGCGCTCGCGGGAGATTATTATATTTTGAACTGCAATGCCTATCCCGCCGTGATCGTCGAATGCGGCTTTTTGTCCAATGCCGAGGACGAAAAATTGCTCCTCCAAGAGGATTACCGCAAGAAGATCTCCGACGCGGTCGCCAAGGGGGCGCTCTCCTTTCTCTCTTCGCCCGCGGCGGGCGTTTTTCGGTGAAATTATCGTAAATTGAAAATCATAATTTTGTTGACATCCGCTCATAAGCGTGCTATAATATCAAGGATATGAGCGGCTATGTGCATAGAAGAGAATATCCTCTTCGCTATACGGATTTTGATTTTCAAGACGCTTTCAAACCTTCTTCGCTGATGGGGCTCGTGCAAGAGGCGGCTTGTTCGAGTGCGGACGAGCTCGGCTTCGGGTACGAGGATCTCAAACCCAAAGATTTCGGCTTTATCACCGTTCACACGTACTGCGAATTTTTGACGCCCGTTCGGATCGGGGACGTGCTCACGGTGGAGACCTGGCCGCTCCCGCCCCGCCATGTGTTCTTCGAACGCGATTATCGCGTCATGAACGAAAAAGGGGAGCGCGTCGCCAATCTTGCCTCGCGCTGGTGTTTGGTAAACTTAAAAGATTTTTCCCTTCTGATGCCCGACGCGCTGGGGGACGCCCATCGGAACTGTCCCTACCGTCCCGAAAAGACGGTGGAGGTCCCGAATTGGCGGATCCCGAAACTCGGCGCGGACAGACGGGAGATCCGGAAAATGACGGTCGGAGCTTCGCGCTGCGATCATTATTTTCATGCAAACAATACCTATTATCTCGATTTCTTCTTCGACTGCTTTTCCTTCGAAGAGCTCTCGCGTCCCATCAAAAATTTTCAGATCGCATACGTCAAGCAGGCAAAAGTGGGCAAGGAGCTCGTCTTTTTCCGCAAGGACGAGGGGGAAAGTTCCTCTCTCGAAGCATATTCGGAAGGGGAGCTCATCTCTCAATTTCGAGTCGAATTCGGGAAATAACGGGCAAAATTTGCTCAAAATCGAGTCCCTGATCGCAAAAATCGGCATTTTGCATAGTAATATGTCTGACATAGTATTAAAAAATTCAACGATTTAAGGATAAAACATGAAAAAGAAAGCATATGTCACGCTGGAAAACGGGAAGGTGTTCGAAGGGGTCTCCTTCGGCGCGGAGAAGGAAGCGGTCGGCGAGCTTGTCTTTACCACCAACATGACGGGGTATCTTGAGACGCTGACGGATCCGAGCTACTTCGGGCAGATCGTCACGCAGACTTTTCCCCTCATCGGAAATTACGGCGTGATCCCGTCCGATTTCGAGAGCAGGCAAAGCTATGTGTTCGGCTACATCGTGCGCGAGGCGTGCGAGGAGCCTTCCAACTTCCGCAGCGAGGGGAAGATCGGGGATTTTCTGAAAAGCCGGGGGATCCCCGCGGTCTGCGGCGTGGACACGCGCGAGCTCACGCGGACGGTGCGCGAGGCGGGGGTCATGAATGCGGCGATCTCCTTCAAACCGTTTTCGGATTTCGAGCGGCTCAAAAAATACCGCGTGACGGACGCGCTTCATGCGGTTTCCTGCAAGGAGCGGCAGCTCCTCGGGGCGGAGAACGGAGGGGCCCGCGTCGTCTTGTACGATTTCGGCGTGAAGGAGAACATCGCGCGCGAGCTCGTCAGGCGCGGCTGTCGCGTCACCGTCGTGCCCGCCTATACTTCCGCAGAGGACGTCTTGGCGCTCGATCCCGACGGCATTATGCTCGCAAATGGTCCGGGCGATCCTTCCGATTATAAAGAGGTCATCGAAAATATCCGGCGGCTCGCGGGGAAAAGGCCGATCTTCGGGATCTGCCTTGGGCACCAGCTCTTCGCCCTGGCGATGGGCGGCGAGACGCGCAAGATGAAATACGGCCACCGCGGCGGAAACCAGCCCGTCAAGGAGCTGAAAACGGGGCGGGTATATATCACGTCGCAGAACCATGGCTATGAAGTCGTGTCGCAGAGCCTCAAATGCGGCACGCT
>CANRGG010000039.1 GCA_947630115.1 uncultured Clostridia bacterium | reverse complement strand
ACTACAAAAACGGAACGCAAACGGTCAGCCTTGACGAGCTTTCGTGTTCGGATTATAATTGTCTCGGTGCACCAAGCCGCGGAAAAGCGGCTGCATGAAGAAGCGATCGCCTTTCGGCGGTCGCTCTTTTTATGCCGCCCGTTGGTCCTCTTCCCAAAAAATCTTTGCTCCGCAATCTTTTTCGGGAGGATCGGTCCCCAAAACGGCGCGGCGGCAGAGGAAAAGACGAGAGGATGCAAAACGGCATCCTCTTCTTTTATGCGGATCAACGCGGGAATGAAATTTTTATCCGCAAAAGAAAAAATAATATTATAAGGAAGGAAAAAACCGCAATGAATTTAGACGATGAATTGATCGACTATCTGCAAGCAACCAAAAACCTGTCCGAAAAGACGCTCTCCGCCTACCGCTCCGACTTACGGCAGTTCGCCGCCTTCGAGCGCGACCTGTTCCATCCGGACATCTGCGCCTTCGTCGGACATCTGACCAACGAGCTCAATCTCAAAGACTCCTCGATCCGGCGGAAGATCATCTCCTTGAAAGTTTTTTACGAATATCTCGAGTCCCGGGCCTATATCGAACAAAATCCCTTTACGAAACTCAAATTCCGCTTCAAACAGGAGCGGCGGCTCCCCAAGACGCTGACGAAAAGCGAAGTCAAGCGGCTGCTCTCCGCGATCGACAGGGAGATCGCGGGCGACGGCGGAGAGGATCCCGAACTCTTGCGAAACGCCGCGCTTTTGGACCTTCTCATCAGCACGGGGATCCGGATCGGAGAGGCCGCCGCCCTCTGTCTCGACGATGTGATCGTCCCCGAACGGACCCTCCTCATCCACGGCAAAGGCAGAAAGCAGCGGCTCATCTACATCTCCTCGCCCGTGACCTGGAACCGGCTCTTTGCGCTCATCAAGGCGCGCAGGGAGGACGCCAAGGCCCCCAACCTCTTCGTCGGGCGCTTCGGGAACCCCCTCACGAACCGCGCGATCGAAAATATCTACCGCAAATACGTCGAAAAGGCGCGGATCAACCCCAAATCCACGCCGCACTACCTGCGCCATACCTTTGCGACCAACCTGCTCGCGAACGGCGCGGACCTGCGCTCGGTACAGGAGATTTTGGGACATGCGAGCGTTGCGACCACCCAGATCTACACCGAGATCACGATCGCCCGCAAGCGGCAGGTGCTCATGAAGTACAATTACAGAAACAAGCTCTGAAAATCTTGCAAAAGCGCGGCGTTTATGGTATAATTTTTCTATGGATAAGTTTGTTTTGATCGACGGCAACAGCCTTTTGAACCGCGCTTTCTATGCGATCAGCCCCTTCACGGCAAGGGACGGACAGCCCACCAACGGCATCTTCGGCTTTGTCAAGCTGCTGTTCAAGATCCTCGAGGACGAATCCCCGAAGTATCTTGCCGCCGCCTTCGACTTGCGCGCGCCGACCTTCCGCCACAAGCTCTACGACGCCTACAAGGGCACGCGGAAGGGCATGCCCGAGGAACTCGCCGTGCAGGTGCCCGTTCTCAAAGATCTTCTGCGCGCCATGAACGTCTGTATCGTCGAAAAGGAGGGCTATGAGGCGGACGATCTCATCGGCACCCTCTCCCGGAAGTTTGACGGCGTCGAAACGGTCATCTTCACGGGCGACCGCGACTCCTTCCAGCTTGTCAAAGAGAATGTGAGCGTCTGCTTTACCAAGCGCGGCGTGAGCATGACCGACCGCCTCACGGCCGAGAATTTTTATGAAAAAACGGGCTTGAAGCCCTTCCAGATCATCGAGGAAAAGGCGCTCATGGGCGATCCGTCCGACAATATCCCGGGCGTGAGAGGGATCGGGCCCAAGCTCGCGCTCGATCTTCTGCGCGATTTCGGCACGGCGGAAAAGGTCTTTGAAAATCTCGAGAAGCTCTCCCCCGCCCTCCGCAAAAAATTGGAGGGACAGGAGGAGATCTCCCGCCTTTCGCACACGCTCGCGACGATCGACACCGCCGTCCCGCTCGATCTGACGCTCTCCGATTGCGCCCTTTCCCTGCCCTTCCCCCAAACGGCGCGGGACAAGTTTCTTTCGCTCGAATTCCGCTCCCTGCTCGGCTCTCCCTTCCTTGCCTTTGAGGAAGCCTCGCCCGAGACCCCAGCGGCAAAGGTCGAAGTCCTCTCCTCTTTTTCCGAGGCACTCGAAGCGCTCGAGCGGTCCGACCGTTTCGCCTTTTGCTTCGAAGAGGACGGCGCACATCTCTGCGTCGGGACGACGGAATACCTCTTTCCGTCCAAGCAGGATCTTCTGGGGCCCGGCTTTTTCCCCGAAGATCTGAAACCCCTTTTGACGATCCTCTTTTCGGGCAAGAAACGCGCGCTCGTTTCCGATCTGAAAGCGCTCTCCCATCGGCTTCGGGAGCTGGGGATTGCGATCTCCTGCCCCGTCGAGGACGTTCCGCTCTTTTGCTATCTGGCCGATTCCAACCGCCGCGCGGCGTCGCCGAAAGATCTCGCGCAGGACTTTGCCTTGCCCGAGACCAACTGCGCCTACGCCCTCGAGCGGGCGTTCGACGAGGTCCGCAAGCGGACGGAAGGCGGCGCGGAGGAAACCCTGTACCGCGATCTCGAACTGCCGCTTGAAAAGGTGCTTCTCGACATGGAAGAGACCGGCGTTCGGGTAGACGAGAAGAGATTTCCCGAATTTTCCGAAAAATACAATGCGGAACTGAAAGAGCTTTCCGGGCGCATTTATGCGCTTTCGGGGGAAGCGGAATTCAATCTCAACTCCCCCTCCCGGCTCTCCGAGGTGCTGTTCGTCAAAATGGGACTGCCGCACGGCGGAGCGAAAAAGAATGCGCGCGGCGACTATCCCACGGGCGCAGAAGTGCTCGAAAAACTCGCCGAAGAGCATGAGATCGCGCGGCTCATCCTACGCTACCGCGAGATCAAAAAGCTGCAGTCCACCTATATCGACGGGATCCGCCCGCTCGTCAAAGACGGCTTCGTGCATACGACTTACAACCAGACCATGACGGCGACGGGACGGCTTTCGAGCGCCAATCCCAACTTGCAGAACATCCCCGTGCGGACGGATGAGGGAAAAGAACTGAGAAAGCTCTTCATCGCGCGCGAGGGGAACGTTCTGATCGACGCCGATTATTCGCAGATCGAACTGCGGCTGCTCGCCCATTTCTCGGGCTGCAAATCCCTTCAAAGAGCCTATCTCGAGGGCCGGGATATCCATGCCGCCACGGCGGCGAAGGTGTTCGGCGTCCCGCCCGAAGAGGTCACCCCCCTTCTCCGCAGACGGGCAAAGGCGGTGGGCTTCGGGATCATCTACGGGATCAGCGCGTTCGGGCTCTCCAAGGACATCGGCTGCACGACCCGGGAGGCGCAGGAGACCATCGACGGATATTTCGCCGCCTATCCCGAAGTCAAGGAATACATGGAAGAAAACGTGCGCCGCGCAAAGGCGGACGGCTATGTGACGACCATTCTGGGACGGAAACGCTACATCCCGGAGCTGAAATCGTCCAATTTCAACCTGCGCTCCTTCGGCGAGCGCGCCGCCATGAACATGCCCTTGCAGGGAAGTTCGGCGGACATCATCAAACTTGCGATGCTCGCGGTGCATGAGCGGCTCCGCCGGGAAGGTTTTGCGGCGAAGCTCGTGCTGCAAGTCCATGACGAGCTCGTCCTCGACGCCCCTCTCGCCGAAAAAGACGGGGCGGCGGCCCTTCTGAAAGAGGAAATGGAGCGCGCCGTCTCGCTGAGCGTTCCACTCACGGCGGATGTTTCCTGCGGGGAAAGCTGGTACGACGCAAAATGAGCGGGAGGCCTTTCATGGAAGCGAACGGAAAACACGCTAAAATCGCAATCACGGGCGGGATCGGCAGCGGCAAGAGCGCGGCGGGCAAAATTCTGCAAGATCTCGGCTATCCCGTCTTTTCCTGCGACGAGATCTATGCCGGGCTCTGCAAAGAGCGTGAATTTCTCGAACTTCTCGGCGCGCACTTTCCCGGCTGCGTGGAAGGCGGGGTCCTGCGGCGGGAGGTCATGTCCCGGATCGTGTTTGAAAACGAAACGGCGCGCCAGACCCTCAACGCGCTCTCCCATCCGCTCATCATAGCGCGGCTGTTTGAAAAAATGCGCCCCTTCCCGCTCTCTTTTGCCGAGGTCCCCCTTCTCTTCGAGACCCATTCGGAGCGCGAATTTGACCGCGTCCTCGTGATCTTGCGCGAAACAGAGCGGCGGATCGAGGCGGTCCGGGCGCGGAGCGGGCTTTCCCGGGCAGAGATCCTCTCGCGCATGGCGCGGCAGTTCGACTATTCCCGGCCGCGGGAAAGTTATCCCGAAAACTGCGTCCTTCTTGAAAATAATTCCTCGCTCGCCGATCTGAAAGATTCCCTGCTGCATGCCCTGAAAGATCTTCTTTGAGCGATCTTCTCCGGTAGCGCGGCGACGGCCCTTTTTCGGCTACGCAAAAGCTCTTCCCTGGCAGCGCGGCGCCGGTCCTTTTTCGGCTACGCAAAAGCTCTTCCCTGGCAGCGCAGCGCCTGTCCTTTTTGGGCTGCGCAAAAGATTTTCGGCTGCGCAACAGCTCTTCCCCAGCGGCGCGGCGCCGGCCCTTTTTTTGACTGCGCGAAAGATTTTTCGGCTGCGCGGCGCCAACCCTTTTTCGGCTGCACGAAAGATTTTACGGTTGCGCAAACTCTTCCACGGCAATGCGATGCCTTTCCTTTTTCGACTGCGCGCGAACTCTGCTCCGGCAATGCGATACCAGCCCTTCTTCGGCTGCGCGAAAGCTCTTCTCCGGCAGCGCGGCGCCGGCCCCTCCAAAGCGCCTTTCCGTGCGGAAAACCAGCGGGGTCGGCCGCACTCAAAAATGCATAAATTTATAAAAAATTTTTTTACAGGAGGCTTTTTTATGAAAAAACTGTTCCGAATTCTTCCCCTTTTGCCGATCTTTCTGCTCTCGATCTGTCTGTTCGGCTGCTCTTCGCCCGCGCCATTTTCGGAGAACTTTACCGGCGTCGCGGGCGCGTTCGACGGTTCGGGCAACCTCACCGCCGTCCTGCTTTTCAGCGGCGCAGAGGCGAAGGCCGGCGAGATCACCCTCAAAGACGGCGAATCCGCCCCCCTTTCCTTCGTCTATTCGATCTCGGACAAGGGCGACATCTCCTTTACCTTCGATCCCGGGACGGACGCGGCCGCTTTGGGCACGCTGCACGGATATGAGATCGACGTGACGGCGACCGCGGGTGGAAAAACCTACACGTTCCGCGGCGTCTTTCACGCCTTCACCGAGAAGATCGACGGCGAGATCACCGAGGACGGATATGTTACGGCGGGACACCCTTTGAGCGACGTCGTGACGGGCGCCGATCCCGAGGACTCGATCTACCTGAACCGGGAGCCGATCTCCTATGAGGCGCTTCAAAGCGGAAAAATGCCCGACAAAGATCTTCTGATCGAGATCAACAAAGCCGAATGATCGAAAATTTATTTTATACGGAAAATTCGCCGAAATTATTCAGAAAATACTTGACTTTCTCTGCGCTGTTTCATAAAATGAAATTATGAAATATGCAGCAAAAATTTTATTCGGCGTCTTGTTCCAGATCATCGGATTTGTCATCATCTTCTTCGGGATGTACTACAAAGTGGAATTTCCAACCTGGGGAAGGATTTTGGGATTTATCTCCGTCGTGTTCGGCTATTATGTGGTCATCTTCACCTTCCTGAACAAAGAAAATAATCGATGAAATCAAATCCCCGCGCAAAAATCGAGGTATTCAAGCGAAGAACGGCAGACCTGCCGTTCTTTTTTTGCGCTGTTTTGAAAATCAAGAGCGTTTTTGAAGAATTTGACGATTTCGAACGCTATTCGACCGTGACGGACTTCGCAAGGTTGCGGGGCTTATCGGGATCGTTCCCCCTTTCGAGCGCCGTGTAATAGGCGAGCGCCTGCAGGGGAATGACCGAAAGAATGGGCGAGAAAAGCTCTTCACAGCGGGGAATGAGGAAACTTTGTTCGACCTCTTTGCGCGCCGCATACTCCGCAAGCGAGGTGATGAGCAGCACCCTGCCTCCCCGCGCATAGACCTCGCAGACCGCGTTCATCGTCTTTTCGGCAAATTTTTTCTGCGTGATGATCGCCACCACCGGCGTTCCCTTTTCGACCAGCGCGAGCGTGCCGTGTTTGAGCTCTCCCGCGGGATATCCCTCGCTCGGAAGATAGGAGATCTCCTTGAGTTTCAAGCTCCCCTCGAGCGCGGCGCAGTAGTCCGCGCCCCGTCCGATGAAATAAACGCTCTTTGCGGCGGCAAAAACCGGCGCGAACTGTTTGATCTTTTCGATGTCCGACAGGACCTCTTCGCTCAAAGCGGGCAGTGTTTGCAGCGCCGAAAAATCGGCTGCCTTCCCCTTCGCCTTTGCAAGGGAGAGCGCAAGAAAATACAATGCCGCAAGCTGGGCGTTGAAACTCTTCGTCGCCGCGACGCCGATCTCCCGCCCCGCGCCCGTCTCGAGATGAAAATCCGCGATCTCCGTCAAAGACGAGTACGGCGCGTTGGTGACGGCAAGCAGATACGCCCCCTTTTCCTTGGCAAGCTGCGCCGCCGCAAGGGTGTCGGCAGTCTCGCCGCTCTGGCTCACGGCGATCGCAAGCGTATTCTTTTTGACGATCGGATCGCAATACCGGTACTCGCTCGCGACGCGCACCTCCACCGGGATCCGCGCGAGCGCTTCCACGGCATATTTTGCCGCGATCCCGCTGTGATATGCCGTCCCGCAGGCGACGATTTGCAGGTACTCTGTCTGACATAGTACTTCGCAAAAGTGCGAAAAACGAAAATCAACTTCGATTTTTTGCAGAGAAGAGGCGATCGCGGCGGGAATTTCGCTCATTTCCTTGCGCATATAGTGCGAAAAGCCGCACAAGTTGGGCAAATCGGCACGAAGGGAAAGCGCAAGCGGTTTTTTGTCGATCTCCCCCGTCTTGTCAAAAAATTTGATCGTTTCGCCTTGAAGGAGGGCAAACTCCCCGTCCGACAGAGGGAAGATCTCGTCGGCGGACGAGGCGAGCGCAGGGATATCGCTCGCGGCGTACAGCCCCTCCTTTCCCCTTCCGACGATGAGCGGGCTCTTGTTCCGACAGACCGCGATCGCGTCCGGAGCGTTCAGGGAAATCACCGCGATCGCGAACGAGCCCTCTAAAAGTGCCGCCGTCTTTTGCAGCGTTTGAAGGAGGTCGCCGCAGTCGTTTTGCGCGAGCAGATGGGCAATCACCTCGCTGTCCGTCTCCGAAGAAAATTTTTCGCCGCGGAGCAAACAGCTCTCTTTGAGCGCCGCGAAATTTTCGATGATCCCGTTGTGGACGATCGCGAATTTCCCGAAAAGATGGGGATGTGCGTTCTGCGGGGAGGGCGCGCCGTGGGTCGCCCAGCGGGTGTGCCCGATCCCGATCCGGCTTTCCGCCGCAGCGCAGCCGACCCGCTTGGTCGCGCCCCCTTTTTCGATCTCTTCGATCTTTCGCTCGAGCTCGCCCACCTTTCCCTTTTGCTTGACGGCATAGAGCGCGCCGCGATGAAGAAGGGCGATCCCCGCGGAATCATAGCCGCGGTATTCCAGCCGTTTCAGCCCTTGAAGCAGGACCGGCGCGGCGGGCTTTGTTCCGAGATATCCTACGATCCCGCACATACTCCCCCCTTTTTGACGGCGTCCGCTACGATCTGCGCCGCTCTTTGGCAGGCTTCCGACGACTCTCCTTCGGCGAGGATCCGGATGAGCGGCTCGGTCCCGGAAGGACGGAGCAAGATCCTGCCCTCGCCAAGCAGTTTCCGCGCCTCTTTCACGGCGTTTTGCACCCCTTCGGTCGCGATGATCGTCTTATCCCGCACCGAGACGTTCCAAACAGTCTGCGGGAATTTCATAAATCCTTCGGTCAGACACGAGAGCGGACACTTGCTCTCGATCATCGTCTCCATGACTTTGAGCGCCGTCAAGATCCCGTCGCCGGTACTGGAATATTTCTGAAAAATGATATGCCCCGACTGTTCCCCCCCGAGCGAAAAGCCGCGGCTGAGCATTTCCTCATGGACAAAGCGGTCGCCGACCGGGGTGACGGCGCACTGGATCCCGAACCGTTTCAGAGAACGGGCCAGCCCCGAATTGCTCATCACGGTGACGGCGACGCCGTTTTTCTCCAGCTCGCCGCGCGCCTTCATCCGCTTTGCGGAGAGATACAGAATGCCGTCGCCGTCCACGACCATGCCGTTTTCATCGACAGCGATACAGCGGTCGGCGTCCCCATCGAAGGCGAACCCGACGTCGAGCGCGTTTTCCCGCACGAGCGTTTGCAGGTTTTCGGGATGAGTCGAACCGCAGCCGCGGTTGACGTTGAGCCCGTCCGGTTGCGCCCCCGT
>CANRGG010000038.1 GCA_947630115.1 uncultured Clostridia bacterium | reverse complement strand
TGACCCGACAAAATCAATGATCGCCGGGGGTAGATAAAAATCTAAAAAAATAAAATCGCAACAGGTAACGATCAGTGAAAGGTTCCCTTCTGAACGACGTGTTTTTCAGCAGATTGGAGGCGATGTCGTTAAATTTGAAAACGAGCCTGGCGGGTTACTTCGGCGGAAAACACCTCGTCAAGACCTATGGTCAGACGGTGGAGTTTGCGGATTTCAGGGAATATCAGCTCGGCGACGATATCCGCCGCATCGACTGGAATCTTTTCAGCCGTTTCGAAAAATACTTTTTGAGACTCTATACCGATGAGAGACAGATGCAGGTCCAGATCTTTTTGGACTGTTCCGCTTCCATGGGCAGCGAGGACCCGCGCAAGGCTTCTTATGCCGTCGCCGCAACTGCGGCGCTCGGCTTTTTGGCGGTTCAGAGCATGGATAAGCTCACCATCAACTTCATGCGGGGAGAAAGATCCGAGAATCCCTTCGGCACGATTGTGGGAAAGAACGCTTTTTTCCGCGCCATGGGCACGCTCGAAGAGACTGAATTTTCGGGCGAGATAAATATCGAAAAATGCGTGAAGGGTTGCACGGAAACGGGCGAAAACAATGGGCTCTCCGTCATTGTTTCGGACTTTTTGACCGAAAGCGATTGGAAAAAGGCGGTCGACTATCTGCTCTATAAAAAGCGGCAGGTGCTCCTCTTACAGATCTTGACGCCGGAGGATAGAGACCCCTCTTACGACGGGCGCGTCAATCTCATCGATTCGGAATCTGTCGATACTTCGGATGCCCGCAACATGCGGATCAGGATCACGCGCAGTATGTTGGCGGCTTACGCCGAGGCATACCATGACTTTATGGAGGACATCGGCTCCTTTTGCAAGCGCAGGGGGGCGACTTTCCTCTCTGCCGATACGGAGAAGCCCATCGAGCGCGTTCTCTTTGGAGATCTTTTGAAGGTAGGTATCATGTCATGATGCAGTTACTTTTGCCGCTCGGACTTTTGGGATTTCTCGGCGTCCTGGCGCTCATCATCATCTATATCATACGGCCCAACTATCAGACGCGGCACATCAACAGTACCCATATTTGGAAGCTGAGCCTCAATTACAAGAAAAAGCGGCTCCCTACGAGCAAGCTCCGCAATGTTCTGCTCTTTCTCTGCCAGGTGCTCATCCTCACGGCAATCACCATGATCCTGACCCAGCCCGCCATCGTCTATCAGTCGGCGGGAGATGAAAACGAGCTCATCGCGATCATCGATTCCTCGATGAGCATGTACACGGAGACGGCGGAAGGCTCCCGCTTCAACCGTGCGATCGACATGGTCGTCGCAGATTGCAAAGACAGCAAGATCATAGAAGCGGGCGGATGCGTTTCCGTCATCATTGCAGACGAATCGCCCTTCTATTTCCGTTCGCGCGTGTCGCCCGCAGGCGCGATCGCGGCGCTCACAGAGCTCAAAGAATCGGGAGAGGAGTACCGCTGTTCCTACGGGACCTCCGACCTCGACGCCGCTATGCGTCTGAGCGAGGAGACGCTCGCCGTCAACCCTTACGCAAAGATCCGCGTCTATACGGACAAGAGCTATCAATATACGCCCGAAAGCATTACCGTGGTTCCCGTGCGCGGGCAGAATGAGTGGAATGCCGCCATTTTAGACGCTCACGCCGACCTCGACGACGGCTTTTATCAGCTTACCGTAGAGCTCGCGTGCTACGGCGCCGACCGCGAGGTGGAACTCAATGTACAGGTCCACGGGGCGAATGCCATCGACGCTACTACGGGCGGCCGCGAGTTGCCCATCGAGCCCTTCTCCGTAATGTGCGACGGCGATCGCACAAAGACGGTCATCTTCCGTTATTTCCGCTCCGACAGCGGAGACGACATGCAAGACACGCAGGACGTCCTCTATTGCAGGCTCGACGAAGCCCAACGCTTCTATACCTTCCGCTCCATTGAGGTCTATGTAGAAGAGGACGACAGCCTCAAAGTCGACAACAGCTTTTATCTCTACGGCGGGCTGAAAGAGGTCGTCAAGGTGCAGTATTCGAGCGGCCATGAAAACCAGGTTGGTGTCAACCCCTTTGTCTACGGCGTTTTGCCCGTCATGCAGCGCGCTTTTGCCGACCGTTGGGATATTCAGGTCACCGAAGTCCAGCAGGGGTGGCGCCCCGCGACGGAGGGCTTCGACGTGTACATCTTCGAGCACTATATGCCCGAATCGCTCCCCGTGGACGGCGTGACCATCCTTCTCGACCCGCTTGGCTCGCCCGTCGGCTCCGATATCATGGCGATGCGTGAGAACCCGCTCGGCCGCATGGTATCGCTGAAAGCGGAGATGCCGGAACATCCTCTCATGCAAAACGTGCTTGCAAGCGAGATCCAGATCAGTAACTATGTTGAAATCGGCTACTCCGATGACTACGACGTTCTCATGACGTGCAACAATGCGCCCGTCTTTCTTGCCCGCAACGACAAGGACGTCAAGACGGCGATCATGTGTTTCAGCATCCACAATTCCAACCTTGCCCTTCAACCCGTCGAATGGGTCCCTCTGTGGTACAACCTCTTCGACTATTTCCTTCCGTCTACGGTGGTGGGGACTTGCTTCAACGTCAACGAGAACGTCACGATCCACGGGCGCGGTCCTTCCGTGATGCTGTCCAGCGAACAGGGCATCTTCGAGCCCTTTGAGTTCTTGGAGGAGGAGCTTCCCTGCATGTACAGTTTCGATACGCCGGGAACGTATAACTTCGACGTGACGACATACTACGGAAATCGCGCGCAGGATAAGATCTTTGTGCGCGCACCCGCAGCTGAGAGCAATATCAATGTTGTGGAAGAGGCGCTCGCCGATCCTTTCGCGGAGCAGGAGATCATAAACCTGTACGACGATCTTCTCGTCTGGTTTGCGGCGGTGCTCGTCGCTCTGCTCTTTGCCGAATGGGCGCTTCATTCGCGAGAAAAATCATAAGGAGGTGGAAGAATGCGCGGATTTTCTATACAATTTGCATACCCGTGGCTGCTTCTGCTCCTCATCCCGGCAGCCGTCCTCACGGTGCTCCCGTACTTCTTGCTCTCCAAGCGGTACAGGCGTACCCGTTATCGCATTATTTCGATGATCATGCACGGCATGGTCATGCTGCTCGCCATTTTGGCGCTCTCCGGGATCAGTTTTCACTATACCATCCACAATGATGAAAACGAGGTCCTGCTTCTCGTCGATGTCTCCGACACCGAGCAGTACTGCTCCGACCGCCGCGACCGCTTCTTGGAGCAAGTCGTGCAGGAGAGCTCGTACGACGGATACAGCATCGGCGTTGTCACCTTTGGGTTCGACCAGCGCTATATCGTGCCCTTTACGGATGATCCCGCCCGCATCCTGCGGGACTACTATGCGGCGACCGATTTTCCCGACACCTCGGCGACCGATATCGCTGCGGCGCTCCGCTACGGCGCATCGCTCTTCCATTACCCCGATTCTGCCAAGATCATCCTCATCTCGGACGGAAAGCAGACGGATGAAAATGCCCGCGCCATCGTCCGTTCGATCGCGGCACAGGGCATCCGCGTGGATACCGTGAATATCACCGAAGCGGACCCCGGCGACAGCCTTCGCGTACAGGACATCGTCTTTCCCGACTATCACATCGGCATCAATGAGGAATTCTCTCTCGACGTACAGCTTGTAAGCACGCAGGGCGGCCGCACGGCAACCGTCGAACTCTATGACAACGGCGATCTCGACAAGGAATCGGGCGTGCAGAAAGTCGACCTCATTGCGGGGAGTCAGAATGTCACGTTCCGCAAAACGTTTACCGAGCAGGGCGTCCATGAGATCTCCGTGCGCGTGGAAACGGTAAACGACGGGATCGAGGAAAACAACAGTTATTGCTCCTATTTCAACGTAGAGGTCTTTACGCGGGTGCTCATCTTGCAGCAGGAGGAAGGACAGTCCGACAAGCTCACCTCCATTCTCAGCGACGCGGAGATCCCTTACGAGCCGACCGTCGTCAACGTCAGGCAGGCTCCGGAGAGCTTGCCCAAGACGCTCGATGCTCTGTGTTACTACGACCAGGTCATCTTAAACAACATCGCAAATACCGATCTTCCCGCGGATTTTGTCCCCCTGCTCTATAATTACGTCTACAATGTCGGCGGCGGGCTCTTTACCACGGGCGGAACGGTCGAGGGGGAGGCGCATGCCTACAACCGCAGCGACCTCGCAAATACGCTCTTACAGCAGATGCTGCCCGTACAGGCAATCAACTATACGCCTCCCGTCGGCGTCGAGATCGTCATAGACGTATCTGGCTCCATGGCGGGGGAGAAGCTCGAAGCCGCCAAAGAGGGCGCTCTCGACTGTTTGGACGTGCTCGATGACCGCGACTATGTAGGGATCGTCACGCTGTCCACGACCGCAGGCAATATTTTGCCTCCGACCCGCCGTACGCAGGACGCCATCATCAAGGAAGCAATCAACTCGGTCCGGCCGCAGGGCGATACGACGTATTCGAGCGCGATCAGGCGTGCGGGCGATGCGCTCAAATCCATCAGCCGCGAAGTGGACAAAAAGCACATGATCATCGTATCCGACGGCGCTCCTACCGAGCCGGAGGAAAATTATCTGCCCCTTGCGCTCAACTACTACGAAGAGAACGACATCACTATCTCCATTATTGCGATCGGGATGGACGCGGACGGCTTTGACCGTATGGATCGCATCGCAACGCCTACGGGCGGTCAAGTTTACCTCGTCGACGATCTCTCTACGCTCAGCACCGTCATGCAGGACGATTTGCGCGCCGAGGCGATCAAAGAGAGCGCACAGGTGGAGTTCCACCCGGTCATCACCGATCCTCTTTCCAATCTTGCGGCGGGGATCGATCATGACAATGTAGAGGACGAGAGCGGCATCGCCACCCGCTGGCAGATGAAAACTACCCTCGACGGTTATTTCGGCACGCGCGCCCGCGTCAATGCCGATACGGTCATGGTCGGAGAATACGGCGTACCCATCTATTCGCAGTGGAAATTCGGCATGGGGAAGGTAGGCTGCTTCATGTGCGACGTCTATGGGGAATGGTCGTCCGACTTTATTGCGGACGCAGGAGGGAAGCGCTTCATCCAGAATGTCGTTGCAAACCTCATGCCGATCGAGAGCATCCGCTTACAGGCGATCAAGCTCAGTTTGCGTGAAGAAAACTATATCAACCAGCTCGGCATTTCGGCAACGCTCGGAGAGGGGGATACTCTGGAAGGAGATATCGTCCTTCTGTCCGAGGACGGAGAGCAGAGGATCTCTCTGAATTCTCCCGCCCAAGAGGTGCGGGACGATGTCTATATCACCTCCTATCTCAGTGAGGCGAACAGCTTTTCCCGTTGCAACTTTGTGATCAAGACGACGGGCATCTACCGCATCGAGATCAGACAGCGCAATGCGGAAGGCGAGATCGTCGCCGAGGCGTCGATCCATAAGGGCTTTGCCTATTCCGCGGAATATTCCGAATGGACGGATACCGACGGCTCTGCGGACAGCACGCAGCTGCTTATGGATCTCGCGGAAAACGGCGGAGGACGGGTCATCTCCGAAGAGGAACCGTGGAGCGTTTTCGAGGAGCTGGACCCCGTGATCCAAAAGGTCTATGACCCTCGGATCGCCTTCATGATCACGGCGATGGTCCTCTTCCTGATCGATCTCATCGTACGGAAATTCAAGTTCAAGTGGCCGCATGAGATCATCCGGGAATACAGGGCGAAAAAGGCGGAACAGCAGAAATGAAAAAGATAACGGCGATTTTGACGGCAATCATCCTCCTTTGCACAGCCTTTATCGTGTCGGCGTGCGGAGAGGTGCGGCTTCCGACGCCTGCATATGGCTATGTGGACGACAATGACAATCTCTATTGGTCTCAGGTGGAAAATGCCCGCAGCTATGAGATCGAGATCACGAATGCAGACGGCGAGACGGTGACCCTCGGTTCGCGCCGCGCTACCTATTCGCTTGCCGCGCGCCCGGAGGGAGACTATGATATCCGTGTGCGTGCGGTGGGAGCGCAGGGCATTTATTCCGACTGGTCGGAAGTCATCTCCTACTACAAACCTGCCGACTACGGCTACACGTTCCGTTCCATCAACGACGGGACGGCATGGGCGCTTGCGTCCGCACGCTCCTCGGAAGGAGATGTCGTCATCGAAGAGACCTATCGTAACAAACCCATTTTGCAGGTCGCGGACGGCGCCTTCCGCAACAACCAGGAAGTGACTTCTGTCGAATTCAAGGGCAATATCGAATCGATCGGTGAGAGCGTCTTTTTGAACTGTATCTCCCTGACTACGGTCACGATCCCCGATACGGTCGCTTCGATCGGAGAGGCGGCATTCCAGGGCTGTACCCTCCTGAAAGAGGCTTATTTCCCCGCCTCGGAGGATATGGACGCCATTCCCGACTATATGTATGCCTATTGCTCCTCGATCCGGGAGATAAACCTTCCAGACGGGATCGTAAGTATCGGAGAGGCGGCCTTCTCGAACTGCATCTCGCTCACGGAAGTCGTCATTCCGGACAGTGTGGAAACGATCGGAACGAACGCCTTCACGCGCAATGCACAGCTCGTTTCCGTCACCCTCGGATCGGGACTTACGTCTATCGGCAATTATGCCTTTTTGCACAACGACAAGCTCGCCTCCGTCACCTTTGCGGAGTCCTACGAGAGTTTGGAACTCGGCATCCAATGCTTTGCGGAGTGTGCGCTTCTTGCAAAGATCGATCTCCCTGCGGGGACGGTCTCTGTGCCCACGGGTTGTTTCTCAAACGACGCCGCGCTTTCTGAGGTCACCATTCCTGGCAGCGTAACGGGCGTAGGGGCACAAGCCTTCCGCGGTACGGCGATCCTTGCCGGGCAAGAGGGCTTCGCCTATGTGGACAAATGGCTCATCTCGGTCTCCGCGGAGACGCTCGAAGGGCTTACGGAAATTGGCTCGGATATCGATCAAGTCGCTCTCCGCGAGGGGACCGTAGGGATCGCCGCGCAGGTGTTCTACACGGATGAAACGACGGGGTGCCCCAACCTGAGCACGGCAAATTTGCCCGCTTCGGTCAAGTATATCGGGGAGTATGCCTTCTACGGATGCAGCGTCCTTTACCGTTTCACCGTTCCCGATGATTCCCTCCTGGAAGCGCTCGGCACGGGTGCTTTTTATGGGTGCGGTCTCCTTCGCGTTGTCAACCTCGGAAGAAAACTCAAAACGATCGGGAATTACGCCTTCTATAATTGTACCGCCGTCGATAACAACACGCTCAATCCGGAGCTTCTCGTGCCCGCAAGCGTGACCCGCATCGGGGCGGATGCCTTTTACGGAACTGCGCTCTATGGCTCGTCCGATGCCTACGGGATCATCTATGCGGGGGATTGGGCGGTCGGATATGACGATTCCCGTACGACCATCGCCGTTACCCTCAAAGAAAGTGTGCGCGGCGTTGCCGACTATTGCTTCTATAACAACCAGAATATCCAGAACATCGATAACCTCGCGCGGGTGCGCTATATCGGCACTGCGGCGTTCATGAACTGCCAGAACCTCTTGGCGGTGAGCCTCAATATGAATCTTGCCGCGATCGAGGACTACACCTTCTTCCAGTGTATGGAGCTCGGAAGCGTCAATTTCCCCGAAGCGCTCACCAAGATCGGCTACGGCGCCTTTTACCAATGCGACCGGCTGTCGACGGTCGATTTGTCTGCCACGCAGGTAAAGACGATAGGGGACTTTGCGTTTTTCAGTTGCGCGATCAACTCTCTTCAACTCAACGAGGGGATCGAGTCGGTCGGCATAGCCGCCTTCCACAGGAATCTGTTAGAGACGCTTGAGATCCCTTCTTCCATGGTCTCCATCGGCGATTCCGCATTCGGGCAGAGCGGTATCCTGCAACTCACGATCCGCGAGGGGATCAAGGAGATCGGGAACTATGCCTTCTACAATACCTTCATCGAAACTCTGGAACTTCCCGAATCTGTCGAAAGGATCGGGACGGGCGCCTTTTTGAGTTGTTCGCGGCTGAGCGAGGTCCGCTTCGGCGGCGAGTTGAAGGAGATCGGAGCGCTTGCCTTCGCTTATGCTCCGATCGGATCGCTCACCTTGCCTGCGTCTCTTCAAGAGATCGGCGCCTATGCCTTCCTTGCCTGCGGCGATCTCACTTCGGTCGTCTTGCCGGAGTCCCTCGAAGCCATCGGTCAGTATGCCTTCTTTGGTTGCATGGGCGCGACCTTCTATACGGCGCTCGAAGAAATTCCCGCGGGCTGGGGGCTCAGATGGAATCCTTCTTTCCGTCCCGTATTCTGGGGCGCAGAGATCTCTGAGGAGGGCTATGTTCTCTCCGTGGACACGGCGAAGCTCGAAAACGCCATGGCGCCCACGGCGAATGGCGCTCCCTTCCGCGCAGGCTACCACTTCCTCGGCTGGGCCGCGGCAGAGGGCGGCACTGCCGACTTTACGATGTCCGATCTCATGACCCTTACGGAGGATGCGACGTTCTATGCCGTCTATGTGCCCTCCGAAGATCGCATACCCGATGCACAATGAACAAAAAAGGAGAAACTTTCATGAAAAAACTGAAACGTAATCTTTTGGTTTGCTTGATGCTTGCCCTGATGAGCGTGTTTTGCGTGGCATTTGCCGCATGCGCGACGGGCGGCATCCGTTTGAAGTTTGAGACCAACGGCGGCGCTCCCATCGAGGAGATCGTCGCAGTTGCCGGAGACGAAGTGGCGTTGCCCACGCCCGAAAGGGAGGGGTATAGTTTCGAGGGTTGGTATGAAAATGCCGACTTTTCGGGCAGTGCCGTAACTTCCGTCGTTGCGGAGAGCAGCAAGACGTTTTATGCCAGGTGGGAGCAGCTTTTTGAGATCAAGCTCGAACTCGGCGGCGGACAGCTTTCCGCCTCGAAATTGTACGCAAAAGCGGGGCAGACGATCGCAGACCTTGTAAAAGACCTCGTTCCCACCCGCACGGGCTGGCAATTCGGCGAATGGCAGATGAACGGCTCCGCGCTTTCTCCGAACGCGAAGATGCCGCAGAGCGAAGTTACGCTCACTGCGCGCTACAAGGTAGGTTACACCGTACACGTTTGGTTGCAGAACGCGGACCTCAACGGGTTTGAACAGGGCGAGGATATCGTGGGTTACGACTATCCCGCGGCGAACTACATGCCAAATGTCACCGTAGCGGGCTATGAAGTAACCGAGCACGAAGGGGAGCTCAGGAGCGGTCCGCTCTCCGAGGACCCCGCGAGCAACGTGTTCACTTTCTACCTCGAAAGAGGGAAATATCAGGTAACCCTCGTTTCCAATTATCCCGCAGGTATGGACGATGAGATCGTTACGATCGACTTCACCTATGGGGAAGAAGTCGTTTTGCCCTACGATCGCTTCCGGGCGGAGGGCTATCTTCTCATGGGCTGGTCGAGCAATGTGGTCGGTACGGTAGATCATCCCTCGCAGGTGATCGAGGGGCTTCTGCGCAACGGTGACGGCATTCCCCGTGAGGACACCGTTACGCCGAGCAGTTCCGAAATTTTCTATGCGATTTGGAGCAAGGGATACGCCGACCTCGTCGGCGGCGAGGACATCATCTTCCAGCTTGAAAGCGATCCCGATCATGTCATCTTACTGCGTCACGGGTTCTACTATCAGGGGCATTATAATGCCAATGCGCATTCTTTCCGCTTTGACCTCGAAAACGATACGCTCAGCGGAAGATTTGTCTATGACGGCTTCGTCTATTATGACGAAGCGCGGGACGGCAGAATGTTTTATCAATATGTCGTCGGCGAAGGCGTCTACGGAAATGTAACGCTCAGGCTCGATGCGTATAACGGCGCCACCCTCGACCGGCAGGGCGCGGGTCAGAGCACGGGCACCTACTATATCGATGATGACGGATTTTACCGGGTGACCTATACCGCCGAGCAAGCGGAGGGTGAGGCGTGCTATCTCCTGGGCTATGTCCAGTTGCAGGACGGCTCGCAGATCAGGGTGTTCCTCGAACGCAACGAGAGCGAAGTCGAGTACGGCGAAATGCCGCGCTACGCCATCAGCCCGATGACGACGGGGACGATCGACGAGGGCGACGTTGTCCACTATATCTACTATCAGATCACTCTCGATGGATTCGGCAATGCGTCCATGAGTACGGATACGGGCACGGCGAACTACATTTACCGCGTGTTGGAGGACGAACTCCTTCTCTATTCCGCATCGAACGGCAGGCTTGCGGGCACCTTTAAGCTCGTAGACTTCGGCGCGGGCATGGGCTATATCAGTTACGATGCCACGCTCGACAACACCTATACCGCGGCGAACGGGGCAACGCTCAAACTCGATGGCGCCTGCAATGCCACCTATTCCGCTTCCGGCTCCACGGAGACGGGCCA
>CANRGG010000037.1 GCA_947630115.1 uncultured Clostridia bacterium | reverse complement strand
CTTTGCTCCCCGCAGCCTCCTGTGGCATACTGTTCTGCGAACACGTTTCCGGTGCCAGGCGCGCCAGAAATTACACGGGACAAGCCAGCATGAGGTTACAATGCCATCCAGCCACAAATATTCCTTCACGTCTTCCACGGCCAGCAATCCTCTGAGTGTGCGGGGCATGGTCACAAGCCCCCACTACCTGGCCTCACAGGCAGCACGCGACATCCTGCGCAAGGGCGGCACCGCCGTGGACGACGCCAAAGTTTTGAACGGCAAGACGGTCGCCCGGCCGGCGGATCCCACCAAAGACAACGGCGAGGTATTCATCGGTTGGTATACCGACGACGGGACGTTCCGCAATCTCTATGAGTTCAGCCGTCCCGTAACGGGGAATATCAAGTTATATGCCCGTTTTGTGGCGCCCATCGATCCCGAATTCACCGTCAAGTTCGATGCGGGGGAAGGCGCGTCTGCCGTAGATCCCATGACGACGACGGGCGGCAAGCTCTATGATCCCGAACTTCCCACGCCCACGAAGAGCGGCGCGGAGTTTTTGGGCTGGTATGTCTCCCAGTTCTACACCGCGGAGAAACTCTCGTATCGCTACCGGGAACAGCCGATCGAGGAAAATATTACCCTCTACGCCGTTTGGGATGACGGGAATCCCGTCGTGTCCGTGAATGAGACCGGTGTCGAAGTCGCCGGCTTAGAGCTCGGCGAGCGCTATACCATCACCATCACCGCGCCGGACGGCACCAAGCCCGTAAACGGCGTATCGAGTTCGTCTGCAAACTACGCCTATAACTTCGCCGGCGAGGCGAAGGGCGAGTATATGGTCGAAGTGACGGTCGGCGGCAAGACGACCGTCCGCTACTACAATAATAAGGCGCTTGCCCGCGTCTCCGTCTTTGAAGTCGAGGAATCCATGCTCCTCTTCAACGCAGTGCCCGGTGCGACGAAGTATCGCCTCTCCGTAACCTGCGGGACGGAAGGGCACAGACATGAGGACATCGATCTCGGAGATGACCGCAACTGGTCCTTCGCAAATTGCGACATGCCCGCAAGCGGCATTACGTTTATCGTTAAGGCGGAGGCCGATGGCTACGTGACGTCCGTTTCCGAACCCTTCACCTACACCCGTTCCCTCCCCGCCGTAACGAAGGTCACCGTGAGCAGCGAGACTGAAACGGCGACATGGGATGCGGTCGCAGGGGCTACCTCTTACTTTGTCACCGTCCAAAAGGGCACGGAAGAACTCTATGCCGGGAATATCGGCGAGGCGACTTCGTTCGACCTCAAATATTATGCAGAGGGCAGCTACACCGTAAAGGTGCGCCCTGTCGCCCGCGGGTGGAGTTCTCCTGCCGACACGGCATGCACCTATGAAAAGACCCGTATCGCGACGCCGAAGGGTCTCGCCTACACGGGCAACAGCTTCACGTGGGAAGCCGTGGACGGTGCCGAGAAGTATATCGTCACCATCGACGGAAAGACTTATGAGAGCACTACGACGACCCTCTCGCTTGAAGGGATCGAGTTCAACGGCGCGAAAGAAGCGATCGAAGTCACCGTTCGCGCGATCAAGGGCAGTATCGTCTCCATCGATTCCGATGCGGTCACCCTGCGCGCCACGCTCGGCAATATCCGCTATGCGGACGGCAAGCTCAGCTGGGATGCCGTGACCGGCGTCACCCAATATGTCATCACCATTGACGGCGGCGATCCCATCGAGGTAGAGGGGACCGAATACGACGTCACCTTTACCCATGCGGGGAATTATACCTTCACCGTCAGTTCCAGGCTCGATGGCGGCACGCTCTCCGTGCCGAAAGACCTCACCGTTGAAGTCTATGAGATCAAGTTCGAGATGGACAGGGCAGGGGCGGCGCCTCTTCCTTCCGTCTATGTCGCGGATAACGACACCATTCCTTACCCGCAGACGCCTACCTTCCACGGCTATACCTTTGAAAAGTGGTACACTGCACCCGGCGGCGCCGACGGCGAGGGCTCCGTCTATGACGACGTGACCTTCCGCGACAGACAGACGCGCACCCTCTATGCGGGCTGGACGGCAAATGAGCACACCCTCACCTTCGACGTCGGTCAATACGGCGAGGACCTCGATGTCGACTCCGTGAAGGTCCGCTTCGGCGAGAACAAGACGGTAGACGGCGGAGATCTTCCCGTCCCCGCGTCAAATGATCCGACCCGTGCCTTTGCGGGCTGGTATCTCGACGCCAATCACAGCACACAGCTTACCAATTTCAGAGGACAGATCGTCTCCGGCGGATTCCTGCAAGATGCCGACGTCAAGCTCTATGCGTCCTATGTCGAAGTGTTCAAGTTTGAGGACGACTCCCAGTCGGGCGGGGTTTCCGTCTCGAAGGGCCCCGGTATCGTGCAGGGCATCGTGACCGAAGCGAAGATCCCCGAAAAGTACGGCGGCAAGACCGTCACCCGTATCATCGACTTCTCGAACAGCCCTTCGCTGGAAATTCTCCGTATCCCCGACACGGTCACGCTCATCATCATGGGCTCGGACGGCAATGCGGTCCTCGGTTGCACGTCGCTCCGTGAGATCGAGGTCTACGAGGTAGAGGGGAATACCGAAGAGGTGCGCTACTCCTCCGACAACGGCGTCCTTCTCGACACCTATCTCGGCGAGAAGATGATCCGGTACTATCCCGCTGCCAAGAGCGGCGACTATACCATTCCCGACGGCGTGACCGTCATCCCGCTCGGCGCTTTCACCAATGTCACCGGCCTCACCAAGCTCTCCGTCAGCTATACCGTGGGGCAGATCCAGCAGGGCGCTTTCAGCGGTTGTACCTCTCTTCGGGAGATCGAGTTCCTTCCTACGCCCGGCGGCTCTGCCGTCACAGAGCTCGATATCCGCGACGGCGCTTTCGAAAACTGCGATGCGATCACGAAGATCCACATCCCCACGAGATTAACTTCCATCACGGCGGATACTTTCTCCGCGCTCACCAACCTCGAAGCGTTTACCGCGGACGCCGGCGGAAAATATGTCGCGATCGACGGTCTGCTCTGCACGAACTACGAAGGCGGCGTCTCGTCCGAATATGAGGTCGTCTTTGTCCCGAAGGGCAAGGCTCTCGGCAACTACACGATCCCCGGTCAAATCGTCTCCATCGGCGCGCGCGCCTTCTACGAGCATCCCAAGCTCACGGGGATCATCATTCCGGGTCAGGTCCGCCACATCGGCAAAGAGGCATTCGGGCACATTGTGGATTCCGATAGAAAGGCGATCCTCGAAAGTATCACGTTCAAGGGCACCAAGGACGATCCCGACCTCGTCATTGAGGAAAAGGCCTTCTATGCAGGTTATAAAACCGCGTCCGGTAGCGATTCCGGCTCCAACGATAAGGTCACCGAGCTTCACCTTCCCGCAAACCTCGTAAAACTCGGTCAGTATGCTTTCGGGAAGTACACCAAGATCACGACCGTCTATGTTGAGACCGACCGTCCGGAGGGAACGGAGATCGACTATGCCGAAGGCGCTTTCGAGAACGAGAGGTCGGAAACTTCGCGTACCTCTACGACCTATGTCACGACGGCGTATATCGGTGCCAAAGTGCCCGCATTCAACTATTCGGGCGTGTTTGGTGCAAAGCTCGCCACGATCCATATCGACGATCAGAACCCCTATGTAAAAGAGGAAGAAAGTGTCGTCTACGACAATGATATGACTTCCATTCTGTTCTTCCCCGTGGATCGGCAAGGCGACTATGAGGTTCCCGCTACCGTAACTTCCATCGCGGCAAATACCTTCGCGAACAGAACGGGCATCACTTCCGTCACCATTCCCGCCTCGGTCACCACGGTAGGCGAGGGCGCCTTCCGCAACTGCGACCTCCTCAAAACGGTCACTTTCCTCGCGCCCGGAAATGGGGAGGGAGAGCCCCTTACCATCGAGAGTTCGGCGTTCTATGACTGCGCGATCCTCTCCGAGATCACCCTTCCCGACCGTCTCGAACATCTCGGCACCGCCGTGTTCTACAACTGCGACGGGCTCACGAGCATCCGCCTTCCCAAGAACCTCAAAACCATCGACCAGATCGCAAACTCCTCCTATATGGGCGGGGGCTACTATCTCGATATCTTCTACATGTGCGATAATCTTGCGGAGATCACGGTCGACGAAAGGAACGAATACTATACCGGTATCGACGGCGTGCTCTATGCCACCAAAGAGTTTAAGCTGGATCCCGCGAAGGAGCCGGAGCGCGTCGCCTACGAGGCGATCTACACCTCGCCCGGTGCCCCGGACGAGATCACCGTTCCCGGCACCGTCCGCATCGTGCGTACCTATGCGTTCAGAAACATCTATAACACCACGAAGATCACCTTCGAAAACCTTGTGCCTCTCTACGATCCGGAGGACGGCACGCCCGATAACACGGAACTCACCTTCCAGCAGTATGCCCTCTACGGCTACAACAGCGATACAACTTACGGCGACTACAACACGAGCGTCAATAAGATAATTCTGCCCCAAGGGCTCAAAACGATCGGCGAAAATCTCCTCTACAACTGGAAGGGCCTCACTTCCATCACCATTCCCAACACGGTGACGAGCATCGAAGCGAAGGCGTTCTACGGTTGCGAGAATTTGAGTGCCATCGACTTTGAAAAGGGCGGCACCGAACCGCTTGTCATCGGCGACGGACATGTAGAATCTTACAGCGGGGAAGGCTCCTATTACTATGGCGCATTCACTTATGTTGCCAGCTACTCCAAAGTGACGAGCTATGCCCTCCCGCTCAGCACCATCGTCCTTCCCGCCCGTACGACGCGCATCGGCGATTATGCCTTCTACTACTCGCCCGTAAGTTCCGTCACTTTCGACGGGAAGCTCGAACACGATCTCACCATCGGCGCCTACGCCTTCGGGTATTGCACGAAGCTCACAGGGTTTACCATTCCCGCGGGCACGAAGGAGATCGGAAGGAACGCATTCAGCTATGCGGTGCTTCCCGAAATCAATCTGCCCGAATCTCTTGTCACGATCGGGGATCAGGCATTCGCCTATACCCACGTTGTAACTCACAGAGATACGCTCACGATCCCTAAAAATGTAGAGAGCATCGGTTACAGCGCGTTCTACGATTACAGCGGTTACCGCAACTACACCACGGTAGACCTCTCCGCGGCGACCAAACTTAACTTCATCGGCTATCAGGCGTTTGCCAACATGAAGACGCTCACCACCGTGATATTTGCCGAGGCGACGGAGGATTCGCCCGCGCTCAAAATAGGCGCTTCCGCCTTCTTTAACGATCCCTTGCTCAACAACGTCGTCTTGCCCGCAAACGTCGCGGATATCGGCAGCGAAACGGTTTGGGGCGCGTCCGGAACTTTCGCGGGCAACAAGTCCACGGGTCAGTCGTTCGCAAACAACTATGCCCTCAAATCGATCACATTCGCGACATACAAGAGCGGCGAAAAGGCAGGCAAGAGCGATCTTGCGCTCATTGCGGATAAGACTTTCACCAAAACCGGGCTCACGGGCATCACTTTCCCGGAATCTTCGGCAGAAGAACTGGTGCTCGGCACAAGTCTCTTTACCAACTGCGCATCGCTCACGACCGTGCACATCTCCGGTTCCATTCAGAATATCGACGGTGCGTTTTCCGGTTGCGGCAGCTTGCAGACGATCACGGTAGCGGAGGACAGCAAGTTCTTCTCCAAGAGCGAAGATCCGAACTTCCCCGCCCTCTACAATGCAGAAGGGGATTCCGTTCTGTTCGTCTATAAGGCGGTAAGCGGCCATATCGAGATCCTTTCGGGCGTCAAGATCGGCGCGAACGCCTTCGCGAACCAGACGGAGATCACCTCCGTCACCATCGGACCCACCGTGCAGGAGATCGGCTCCTATGCCTTCCAGAACTGCATCAGCCTGCAATCGGTCACCTTCAAAGAGGGCACCGTGCTCACCACGATCGGGTCGTACGCCTTCTCGAACTGCTACGAGCTCTCTTCGATCAACCTCGAAGCCTGCATGCACCTTCAAACCCTCGGAACGGACGGCAAAGGCTATATTTTCCAGAACTGCAACAAGCTCTCGATCGATCTTAAAATCAACTCCTCCGAGCTGAAAAATGTCGGGACCTACACCTTCTCGTATTGCGCGATCAGGAGCGTTGACCTTTCGGAGTGCACCTCGCTCACCGATCTCGGAGACTATGCGTTCGGACAGAACGATGCGCTCACGAGCGTCACGTTCCCGTCCAGCCTCGTTTATCTCGGTAAGAATACCTTCCGCTCCAGCGATAACATCACGGAGATCGACCTCTCCAACACGCAGGTGAAGCACCTCTCCGCAACGAGAGATCAGGTGCAGACGGCGGGTACGGGTCTCTTCATCTTCGCCTGCGAGAACCTGAGGACGGTGAGACTGCCCGAAGGCTTCCAGTCCATCGGTCTCAACGCCTTCAACGGTGCCACGAATCTGGAAGCAATCTACATCGGAAGCCATGAAGCAAACGACCTGTCCTCGCTATCGAGCTTCCAGGCGGGCGCCTTGCAGAAGAGCGGCATCCCCAATGTCAAGCTCCCCGGCTCTCTCACTTATAACACCAAATCATCCTCATCCTATTACGGAACCTTTGAGGGGTGCAGCAACTTGACATCGGTCGAGTTCGTCGGCGGGGCAAACCTCACGGAGATCCCTCGCTCGATGTTCAAGAATTGCACGAGCCTTACCACGGTGAATTTCCGCGAGCTCACAAACCTCGCCACGATCGGGCAAGACGCCTTCAACGGGTGCGGATTTACCTCGGTAGACCTCAGCGCTTGCAAGGGCGGTGCCACCCTTCTCAGCGCATCCACCATCTTTGCAGGCTGTACAAATCTTGCCTCCGTCCAGTTGCCGAAGAGCGTAACAAAGACGGGTAGCGGAGTATTCTCGAACACCGGCTTTACCACCATCGATCTTGCGAACTTCTCGATGATCACTACATGGGGTACCAAGATGTTCCAGGGGTGTCTCAGCCTCACCCAGGTGACGATCCCAGCGAATGTCAAACTCACCGCCACTGCCGGTGCCAATATGTTCGATGGATGCGAATCGCTCCAAACGGTCAATATCAACAAGGACTACACGGGAGCCCTGCCCAACTACATGTTCCACGGTTGCACGCAGCTTGAAACCGTCAACTTCAACGACGCCAAGGTCTCCGCGTTCGGAACCTATCTGTTCCAGAACTGCACCAACCTTCAGTCCATTGACCTTTCGTCCGCTACGGCAACGACGCTCGGCAACTACATGTTCGACGGCTGCGAAAAACTCAATAAGATTTCGCTTCCCGGAACCATCAACCATCTCGGAACGTACACCTTCCGCAACTGCACGAGCCTTACCAGCATCGACCTTTCGAAAACCCAGATCGACCGCTTTGCTTCCTCTGCTAAGGGAAATGTCACCGCCACTTTGGCGGTCCACACCTTCGAGGGATGCACCGCGCTCGAAAAGGTCATTCTGCCCCAAGGCGGCATCAAGCAGATCGGCGGTCAGGTATTCCTCAACTGCACGAGCCTTACGACCATCGAGAACCTCGATCTCTCCGCGCTCACGCACATCGGCAAGGAAGCCTTCCGCAACTGCGCCTATATCACGGGCGAAGTGACCTTGGGCGAAAATTTGGAGATCCTCGGCGATTACGCCTTTCTCGAATGTTCCGGCGTCACTTCCTTTAAGGGTGCGGAGAACGGCAAGACCTATAAGACGCAGAACGGCATGATCGTAAAGGTCGCAGACGATTCTATCGTCGCCATTCCTGCGAACATGACCGTCGAAGGGGATACGCTCAAAGTTACGGGCTCTAACCTTGCCGCATATATCTTGCAGGACTTCCACAGGGAGGGAGTTACCAAGCTCGATCTCTCCGGGCTCACCGGAGAAAGCCTTCCCAACTATGCGCTTATGGGAACGTCTTTCGAGGAGATCACTCTTCCCGATGCCATCACGGAGCTCGGCACGTATATGTTTGCGAACAGCCCTAACCTCAAAACTGTGCACCTGCCCGAAAATCTCACCTCGCTCGGCGCCAACGCCTTCCAGAATTGCGGGAATCTCATCACCGTGCAGCTGCCCGCAAATCTCACCTCGCTCGGCACCTACGCCTTCCAGAATTGCGTGAATCTCACGACGGTGAACATCCCCGAAGGGATCACCACTCTCCCGGACCACTGCTTCGACGGATGCACTTCGTTCACGGAGTTCGAGTTCCCCAAGACGATCACGACGACGGGCACCTACGTGTTCCAGAACACCGCTCTCGCGGAGATCACCATCCCCGAAACGGTCACGGCTCTCGGAAACTACACCTTCTCCGGCATCCTCACGTTGAAGAGCGCCACGTTCGAGGGCAACCCCTCGGTCGGCACTCACCTCTTCTTCGGTTGCACGGCGCTTGCAAACATCGACCTCGGTCCTTGCACCGCGATCAGCCAGCAAGAATTCGATGGGACGACGATCACAGAATTCACGTTCAGCGAGAACCTCACTACTGTTGGAACGTATCCTTTCTCCAATTCGAAACTGAAATCTGTCACGATCGACTGCCCGCAGGATGCGTTCACGTATCCGCTCAGCACAACGACGAGCGATACTAATTATCTCTTCCAGGATTGCGCCGAGCTTACCGATGTCACCATCAATTCGGAACTCACCAAATTTGGCTCGTACTGGTTCAAGAACTGCGTCTCGCTCAAAACGATCAAGATCCCGGAGACGGTCACCGAGATCGGCGCACAGTGCTTCCAGGGCTGCACGCAGCTGAAAGAGATCGACCTGCCCGAAAACCTCACTACGATCGGCAACAACGTGTTCACGGATTGCACCTCGCTCACCGGTTACTTTGTGCTCTCCGATAACATCGTTTCGCTCGGCACCAATGTATTCTCCGGTTGCACGGGGCTTGAAGGCATCGAACTCTCCACCAGCGTTGGCAATCTCCAATCCACCTCCTTCGGCGGTATCACCGAAGGGCAGACCATCCGCTTCCGCAACAGCCGTTTCGAAGTCGTTGCCTCCTGCGGCGTCGCGTGGATCTCCTCCACTGCCGGTATAAATGTCGTGTATAGCTACGCCCCGGAAGAAGAATGAGAGAGATAACTTTCTCCATCGGTCGGTGAGTTTCATCTGACGAAACATGCAGTCCCCCCGCGGATCTCCTCACGGATCTTCGCGGAGGGCGTCTGCATATAAAAAATGTAATTGAAAAAAGGAGTAAAATCCATGAAAAACGATACGTTGTTCCGGAAATACCACAAGCGCATCGCGCGGGAAGGGGTCGTGAAATCTCTGCTCTACGGGCTCATTGCAGGCAGTTGCGCGCTCTTTATCTCGGCAATCCTCTGCTGGTTCTTCGGCTTCAAGGGCGGGCTGTGGCTCTCGATCGGTCTCTTCGCCCTCGGAGTTTCCGTCACGAGCCTTCTTCTGTACTTTTTGAAATTCCGCCCCACGAGCAAGCAGATCGCCGTCCGTGTGGACGCGCTCGGTCTCGAAGAGCGCCTCCTCACCATGCTTGAACTGGAAGGGGACGATTCCTACATCGCTACCTGTCAGCGCGAGGACGCCATCCGCGCCATGGGGACGGTAGATTCCATGCTCCTCAAAATCGTGGTCTCCGTCTCTCTCATTGTGGCGCTTACCGTCTCCCTCGTCGTAGGGCTTGCCGGCGGGACCGCCGTTTCCGCGCTCTACTATTCGGACGTCATTCCGAGCGGCATTGCGCTCGCAAAAGGGGAGGAAACGCGCTTCACCTTTGTTTGCAGTTATTCCGTGGATACCGGGATCGACACGGGCGCCATCGTACTTTGGACGAAACCGTGGGCAGACGGGCAGGAGGAAACTACCGTCGTTACGGAGCCCTTCGAAGTCACGGAAGGGGAGAATGCCCCCGCCGTCTATGCGCTTCCCTCACGGGGATATATCTTCGTCGGCTGGTCGGACGGCATGCGCTCTCCTTACCGCGAGGATCTCGCCGTGAGCGGCTCGATCGATGTCTCGGCGACCTTTGCCTATGTCGGCGATTTCTCCGCATACGGCGACGTCAAGGATCAATATTACAGTTTGGACGGGGACGGCGACGGAAAGCCCGATTACCCCGATTGGCTCGAAGATCTTCCCGAACCCGAACCCAATGCCGACGCAAAGCAGCAAGAGATGAATGTCCCCAGCGACATGAGCAACTCGCAGATCTATGACAGCAATCACTACTACGGCGACTTCTTCAACGACGCCTACCAGTCCATGCAGGACCGTCTCGATTCGGACAGCAGCATCAGCGACGAGATGAAGGGATATATCTCCGATTACATGGACAACATCGGCACCAAGTCGTCGGAAGAAGAGAAAGACAGCGAAGAAGAGAAAGACGGCGGCACGCCCGATGCCGCCTGAGGAGTTTTCGGCGCAATTTCACGCTTC
>CANRGG010000036.1 GCA_947630115.1 uncultured Clostridia bacterium | reverse complement strand
CATAGATTAAGCTAATCTATGAACATTTTCCAATTTTTATGCAGCGATATAAATGCTCTGCAAAAACGGAATAAATGCCGCTTCGTCCCGGCGGCAATTTATAAAAATTTATTTTTAAGGAGAAGAAAAACCATGCAAAAAAGAAACAGAAAGGGCTTTACCCTTGCAGAACTCTTGATCGTCGTAGCGATCATCGCCGTCCTTGTCGCGATCGCTGTCCCGCTCTTCGTGTCCGGGCTTCAAAAGGCGGAGAAATCACGTGATGATGCAAATATTCGTTCTGTGAAGTCTGCGGCAGTTGTGTACATTCTAGATCATACCAAAAATGAAACGGGATTCACAATGTATGTGACGACTACCGACAAAGATGACACACACAAAGAGGGAGATCTTTACCCGTATTTCACAGTAACGGCTAATGTTTCCGAGGCTGGGAAAATCACAATTAGTAAGATTGAAGGTAAAAAGACAGCACCTGCAGCGACAGAGGTTGACACTTGCAAGGCAGCAGCGACGGGTAAAGGTTGGGATATAACTGCCTATATTGACGCACTCGAATTTAAGTCTGGTACATAAAAAGCAAAAGCGGTGAAAGCCGTTTAGCCGTCCGTATTCCGACAGGGATGTAAGAATGCGGATCGGGGCAATCCTTCCAAACAAACTTCGCGCTCTCTTTTTTCTTTTCAACAGGCGCGCGCTTTGCAAAAAAAGATTGCCCAATAATAAGAGCCGCCCGAGGCGTTCCGCCTCGAGCGGCTTTCTATCTGTTCCGCCTTATGTCTCCCTCGGGCGGTTTTCTATCTCTCTGCCTTATTTTCCGCCGCTTTTCTCTCAAATCTCGGCCTTCTTTTGCACATTCGAACAAAAAATAGGGGAGAGGTGTTGCCCTCTCCCCAAATATTTAGGAAAATCAAATCAGCTCAGTTTGTGCACAAACAATCCGCTCCGCAGCTTCGGCTCGAACCAGGTCGATTTCGGAGGCATAATGTTGTTCGTGTCTGCGATCGTCATGAGCTCGTCAAGCCCCGTCGGATACATCGCAAATGCGACCGCTTTGCCGCCGTCTACAAGCCGTACCAGCTCCTTCAAGCCGCGGATCCCGCCGACAAAACTGATCCGGTCGCTCGTTCTCGGATCGTCGATCCCCAGAATGGGTTTCAAAACGTTCTTTTGCAGAATGGAGACGTCCAGGCTGTCCACGGGGTCTTTCGGGTCGTAGGTGCCCTCTTTCGCCTTCAGATGATACCACTTGCCGCCCATGTACATGCCCGCCGTGTGACGCGCTTCGGGTCTGCACATGCCGCCTTTGAACTCGCTGATCTCATAGATCTTGCTCAGCTTCTCCAAAAACTCTTCGGGCGTGTTGCCGTTCAGATCGTGCACGACGCGGTTGTAATCGAAGATCTTGAGTTCTTCATCGGGGAAGAGCACCGCAAGGAAGAAGTTGAACTCCTCGCTGCCGTTGTAGTTGGGGTTCGCCGCTCTTCTGCGCTGGCCGACGCGCACCGCCGAAGCCGCCCGGTGATGTCCGTCCGCAATGTAGAACGCGGGGATCTTCTGAAAGCCCTCTTCGAGCGTCTTGTTGACCTTCTCGTCGTCGATGACCCAGACGGTGTGCGAAATGCCGTCGTCCGCTACAAAGTCATACACGGGTTTGTGCGCCGCCTGCCAATCTTTGATGATCGAGGAAAGCTCCGCCTTGGCGTGATAGGTGAGGAAAATAGGACCGGTGTTCGCGTCGCAGCTGTCAACATGGTGGATCCTGTCCGCCTCTTTGTCCGCTCTCGTGAGCTCGTGCTTTTTCACGACGTCGTTCAGATAATCGTCGATCGACGCACAGCCGACCAAGCCCGTCTGCGCTCTGCCGTCCATGATCTGGCGGTAGATGTAGAAGCAGGGGGCCTTATCCTGGATATAGACGCCGTCCTCCTGCATTTTTTTCAGGTTGGAAGCGGCTTTTTCATACACTTTCTCGTCATAGATGTCGATGGAGGGATCGAGGTCGATCTCCGCCTTGTCAACATGCAGGAACGAGTAGGGGTTGCCAACGACCATTTCCCGCGCTTCGCGGCTGTTCATCACGTCATAGGGGAGCGCCGCGACCTTTTCCGCAAGCTCCGGCGTGGGACGGACCGCCTTAAAAGGGCGAAATACTGCCATTTGTCCGTTTCCTCCTTACTTGAGTTTGTCGAGAATGATCTGTACGATTTCTTCGCCGATACGGTCCTGCGCTTCCTTCGTCGTGCCGCCGATGTGAGGCGTGAGCGAAACCTTTTCGCTGCGGAGAAGGCGTTCGTTCTTGCAGGGCTCTTCCTGGTACACGTCGAGACCCGCGCCTGCGAGTTTGCCCGATTCGAGCGCGTCGCAGAGAGCGTTTTCGTCGATGAGCGCCCCTCTTGCCGTATTGATGAGGTAAGCGCCGTCCTTCATCTTCGCGATGAATTCCGCGTTGACGAGCGGGGGCTGACCCTTCGTCGCGGGAATGTGGAAGGTCACATAGTCGGATTTTGCGAGCAGTTCGTCCACTTCGACTTTCTCATAGGGGACTTCCGCCTTGAATGCGTCGGTGTAGATGACCTTCATGCCGAGCGCGTCCGCGCGCTTTGCAACTTCTCTGCCGATCCGGCCCATGCCGAACACGCCGAGCGTCTTGCCCGTGAGCTCCGTGCCCTTGTAAGCGTTCTTTTCCCATCTGCCTTCGCGCATCGTGTGGTTCGCGATGCCGACGAAACGGGACAGCGCCAGCATGTGCGCGATCGCAAGTTCGGCGACCGACGCGCTGCTCGCCTTGGGGGTGTTCGCAACCGCGATCCCCTTGCTCTTTGCGAAGTCAACGTCGATGTTGTCAACGCCGACGCCGCCGCGGATGATGATCTTCAGTCTCCCCGCCTTCGCCGCGGACTCGATGATCGGCTCGCGGACCTTCGTCGCGGAACGCACGACGAGCACGTCAAACTCCTTGACTTTCTCGGCGAGCACGTCGGGTTCATAGAACTCTTGAACGACTTCAAAGCCGAGATCCTGCAACTTCTTTACGGCGCCTTTCGCCATGCCGTCGGTGGCTAAAACTCGATACATATCTATATTTCTCCTTGTTTTCTGCGATTATCTGTTTTCTTTTTCGAACTTCTCCATGAACTGGACAAGTTTCTCGACGCCCTCGATGGGCATTGCGTTGTAAATGCTTGCGCGCATGCCGCCGACGCTCTTGTGGCCCTTCAGATTCTCGAAGCCCGCCGCCTTCGCCTCTGCGATGAACTTCTTCTCCATCGCGTCGTCGCCGATGACGAACGGAACGTTCATGAGGGAGCGGTCCTTCTTGACGACCGTGCCACGGAACAGCTTGCTGTTGTCGAGATAGTCGTAGAGGATCTTCGCCTTCTTCTCGTTGTGCTTCTTCATCGCCTCGAGGCCGCCCATGTTCTTGATCCATTTGAACACTTTGCCGCAGATGTAAATGCAGTAGCAGTTCGGGGTGTTGTAGAGCGAATTTTCATCCGCCTGCGTTTTCCATTTGAGCATCGTGGGGGTGCCGGGGAACACGTCATCGGTGATGAGATCTTCCCGGATGACCGAGATGACCATGCCCGCAGGACCGATGTTCTTCTGCACGCCGCCGTAGATGACGCCGTACTTCTTCACGTCGATGGGCTCGGAGAGGAAGCAGGACGAAACGTCGGAGACGAGGATCTTGCCCTTCGTGTTGGGAAGCTGCCAGAACTTCGTGCCGTAGATCGTGTTGTTCTCGCAGATATACACATAGTCCGCGTCGGGGCTGATCGGAAGATCGGAGCAGTCGGGGATATAGGTGAACGTCTTGTCCTCGGAGGACGCGATCTTGTTCGCCTTGCCGTATTTCTGCGCTTCCTCGAACGCCTTCTTGGCCCAGCGGCCCGTGACGATATAGTCCGCAACGCCGTGCTTCATGAGGTTCATGGGAACTGCCGCGAACTGCTGCGAAGCGCCGCCCTGCAGGAACAGGACCTTATAGTTTTCGGGCACGTTCAGAAGCTCTCTGAAATCTTTCTCCGCTTCGTTGATGATCTCTTCGAACATCTTGGAGCGGTGGCTCATCTCCATGACGGACATGCCGCAGCCCCGATAGTTCAGCATCTCCGCAGCCGCTTCGCGCAGGACCTCTTCGGGTAATACGGCGGGACCTGCGGAGAAATTGTAAATTCTTCCTTCTGACATACTTGTTGCCTCCTTTTTTGTTCAAAAAATGTAATTTTTTTGTCCTTTTTCCGGGACTTTTTGCATGGAAAAAACAAATTTTTCCACTTGAAAACAATATAGCATAATTTTCTTTCATTGTCAATCTTTTTTCGGCAGGTTTTCCCGAATCTTTTTTTGCCCGGAACCGCCCGCCGCAAGCGGAAGATTTTACCTCTCTCCGACTCCCCGAAGGACGGAAATATTAAAATTTCTAATGGGATCTCAAAATAATAGTTATTGAAAAAATTTTGGGGAAATTGGGGGCCCGAGAAGCGGAAAATCCTGCAAAAAATGGAAAAATTTCGCCCAAAATGGCGGAAAAAATTCGTCAAAATCGGCGCGGATTTTCCGAATATGCGCATAGAAGCCGAAAATTCGACGGTTTTCGCGGATTATATGCAGGATTTCGGGGCGGAAAAAGCCCTTCGAAAAACGGTGAAGTATGTGACAAGATTTTCACGCGGTTTTCATGGGAATTGTTTTTTTTCACAACGAAATGCTTGCAATTTTGGCTTGGCTGCGTTATAATAGTATAGCATAACTCATGATAAATTCATGGAATCGGAGGTAAAATGAAAACATCATCTTTCAGAAAACTCCTGTTGGGCATTTCCGCCTCGGCGCTGTCTTGCATGATGGTGCTGGCGGGCGTCCTTCCCGACTTCCGCAAAAAGGAAGTTGTGGCAAGCACTCGCCCTTCGGAGAACACGGTCACTTCCGAGATCTCGGACGTCACGGGCAAAGCCGGCGTCGATCTCAGAGACTACCTTGACGCTTCCGTCACGCAGAAGCTGCCGGACACGATTTCTTCCGATCGGGAGATCTCTGTCATGCTTGCGCTCGACACCCGGACGCTGCTCGACGGATACGACGCGCTCGGCGAAACGTCCATGAGCGTTGCGGATTACTCCGTTTCGCGCGAAGGCCGGGCGATCGTCTCCGGGATCGAAAGGGAGAGCCGGGCTTTGCAGAGCAAGCTCACGCGCGCAGGTGTGAAATATGAAGTAGGGCTTTCGTATGATACCTTGATCGGCGGGTTCGAAGCCGTGATCCGTGCGAGCGAGTTCGAAAAGTTGCAGGAAGCGGTCGGCAAGAGCGCGACCGTCATCGTCAGCGAAGAATATGCGGTGTCCGAATATACCAAGTCGTCCACCGATTTGGAGATCGTCGAGAACCACGTCAACGTCGCCGATACGGGTATTTTCGATACGAGAGGATCGAAGTACGACGGCTCGGGAACGGTCGTCGCCGTGCTCGATACGGGCGTCGACTACACCCACCCCGCCTTTGACGTCTCCCGCTTCACGGGACAGCAGGTGATCACTCAATCGTCGATCGCGGGCGTCGTCGATAAGCTGGCGGCAAAGAGCCTGACGCCGACCCTCACGCCTTCCGACGTCTATATCAACGCCAAGATCCCTTACGCGTACGACTACGCGGACGGCGACCCGGACGTCTATCCCATCAACAGCGACCACGGCACCCACGTCTCGGGTATCGTCGTCGGCAACGACAACACCATCCGCGGCGTCGCGCCCAACGCGCAACTCGCCTTCATGAAGGTGTTCTCCGAGAAGAACGCGTCCGCAAAGCAGTCGTGGATCGTCGCGGCGCTCGAGGACTGCATCAACCTCGAAGTCGACGTCGTCAACATGTCCCTCGGCTCGGACGCAGGCTTTGCAAGAGAGACCGACACCGAGATCCATGCGGAGGTCTACGACGCACTGAAAGAGCACGGGATCAGCCTTGTCGCGGCAGGCTCCAACTCGGGCAGCTCTGCAACGGGCTCCGAGAAGAACGGTAGCCTTGCGCTGACGACTAACCCCGACACCGCAACGACGGGTTCGCCCGCGACCTATGACTCGGCGCTCAGCGTCGCCTCCATCGCAGGCGTCAAGACGTCCTACATGCTCCATGGGGACCGGATCATTTACTTCAACGAGGCGTCCGACGCTTCTGCGGAAGAACGCGACTTCGTCGAAGAGATCTTGAAAGAAGGCGAGACCGAACGCGAGTTCGAATACGTCATTTTGGGCGGCGTCGGAACTTCCGTCGACTATGAGACGCTGACGACCGACATCACGGGCAAGATCGCCCTCGTCAAGAGAGGCTTGACGAACTTCGAAGATAAGATCCGCCTCGCGCAAAGATACGGCGCGGCCGGTATCATTATATATAATAATGTATCGGGCGATATCCGGATGACGATCGGTACGGCGACGCTTCCCGCATGCTCCATCAGCTTCGACGACGCGCAGCCGCTCCTCAATGCGCCCGAAGGAAAGAGAGTCATCAAGATCAGCCTTGAACAGGAGGCGGGACCTTTCATGTCGTCCTTCTCCTCCTGGGGGCCTACGCCCGACCTTGGGATCAAGCCCGAGATCACGGCGCACGGCGGCCGGATCCTTTCTTCCATCCCCGGCGGCAGATATGACCGTTTCGACGGTACGTCCATGGCGTCGCCCAACCAGGCGGGGCTCACGGCGCTCGTCCGTCAGTATGTGAAGGAGAGATTCCCCGATTACAGCAGAACGCAGATCGCGGCGACGACCAACCAGCTCATGATGTCCACCGCGGATATCGCGCGCAACACCAACAGCCTGCCCTTCGCGGTCAGACGGCAAGGCGCGGGGCTTGCGAACCTCGACAGAGCGACCACGACGCCCGCATATATCCGGACGTATGACAGATATCATCCCGACCAGCTCTCCGACAAGGCGAAGCTGGAGCTCGGGGACGATCCCCAGAAAACCGGCGTTTACAGCTTCAAGCTCGAAGTCGTGAACATCAGCGACAAGACGGTCAGCTACGACGTCGGCGCAATCGTCATGACGGAAGGTCTTGCCGAAAACCTTACGGTCCGCGGCGATCTTACCATCGACGAAAAGGGACATGAACTCAGTGATTCGAAAACGACCGTCAAGAGCATTTCCAACGGACAGCAGAACGGCAACAAGATCACCGTGGGGGCAAACGCCGTCGCGGTCGTCGAGATCGAGATCGCGCTGGGCGAGGAGGACTTTGCCTATCTCAACCAGACGAGCAACTCCGGCAATCTTGTCTTTGCGAACGGCATGTACGTCGAAGGCTTCGTCAAATTCATGGCGAGCGACGGCACGGACATCAACCTGAACGTTCCTTACCTTGCCTACTACGGCGACTGGACGCAGGCGCCCATCTTCGACCTCGATTGGTTCGAGACGAACGCGACCGAGATCAACCCTTCCATTCCTTCGGAAGATAAAGTCCTTGCGGATACCGTGCCCACCCGTGCGGTCGGCAAGCTCTATGACGACTATATCACCTATCTCGGCGGCTTCGCCTATGTGACCGATCCCTCTTCGTCCGTTCTCGTTGCGGCGGATCGCGACAAGATCGCGCTGTCCAACCAGGAGGGCGAATACGGCGCCATCAACGGGATCGACTCAATCTGGTGCGGACTTCTCCGTGGCGCGAAGCACATCACCCTTCAGATCACCGACGACGCGACGGGCGAGCTCATCTGGGAGAAGGAGTCCTGGAACCTGCGCAAAGCGCTTCCTTACGGCACGACCTACAACCCGTCCACCTTTGAAGTCGATTTCCTCATGCGGGATTTCGATCTGAAGAACAACAGCAAATACAATGTTTTGGTCACCGCGTACCTCGACTACGGCGATCCCAACGATCCCAACTACGGCGGCGCGCAGACCAACCGCAGGAACACCTTCGAGTTCCCGTTCTATACGGACTTCGAAGCTCCCATCGCAACGGGCGTCGAGTACACCTATGAGTACGACAGAACGACCCGGACGAACAAACTCTATGCGAACGTCAGCCTGTACGACAACCACTATGTTATGGGCTATATCGCGGGCACGATCACGCAGAACACCGAGTACGACAGAACCGATCCCGACTCCTACCTTTATAATATGGATACGTTCGATCGGTATGTCACGCCTGTTCTTGGTTCGCGCAACTCGACGACCGTCGTCAAGATCGACTTGACCGACCATCTCGAGGATATCCGCAACTCCTATGACCACAGCAGCTTCATCGTCCAGACGATGGACTATGCGACGAACAGCGCAAGCTATGAGTTCCATATTCCCGACGACATCAAATTCATCCAATTCGATGAAATGCAGGAGAAAGAGGACGGCTCGCCCGTGGGCGTTCGGATCAGCCCCAACCAGCTCTACCGTCTGATCCCCAACATCACCCCTCAGACCGAGAGTGACGCTTGGTATGAAACGATCATCTATACTTCGAGCGACGAGACTATCGCGAAAGTCGTGAACGGACAGATCCTCGGCCTCAAGCCCGGGAAGGCCACCATCACGGCGACGAGTGCGGCGGACTCCAAGGTCACGAACTATCTTGAAGTCACCGTCCTTGCCGAAGGGGAGGAAGGCTACGTGCATTACGACACGCCTTATACCGAATCCTTCTATCTCGGCGGCTACTACGTCAACAAAGTGTTCTACCGGATCAGCAGCGACGATCGGGATCTCGGCGTCGACAAGGCGACGATGGACAACGGCAAGCAGCAGTACGTCACCATGCGTGCGCAGAGAAGCTACTCTCTGAGCATGTTCCCCTCCGAATCCGTCACGGTCGATCCTGTGATCAACGGATATTTCGATGACGGCAAATACGTCGTCAAGTACACGAGCAGCAACCCGAACCTTGTCGAAGTCACGGACGACGGCAAGATCACCGCGATCAATAAAGACTCGAGCGGCACGCCGCAGAACGCCGATTCCTCTGCGTCGGTCAACCTCAGTCTCTATATGACGAACGAGGCGGGCGAGCTTGTCCCTACGGGAGACTCGATCTCCGTCTATGTGAACATCAAGAAACCTTATATCACGAATGCAACGCCTTACCTTTATAATTACTTCGGCTTGGGCGGCGAGGTCGTGATCCCCGAGGATCTCCACCTCAGCATGATCTATGAGTATGCGTTCTCGAACTGGGAGTATATTCCGAAGGATCTGTCCGCGGGCGACGTCATCGACAGAGAAGATCCCTTCTCCATGAAGCAGTGGTTCATCGGAGATGATACTATCACGAAGATCGTCATTCCCGAGGGCGTCGAGACCATCGAGAGATATGCATTTGCAGGATTGAAGGCTTTGAAGGAAGTCGTGTTCCCGTCCACGCTCTATAAACTGCAGGTCGGTGCGTTCCAGGATTGCGAATCGCTCAGCACTATCACGTTCAACAACGGAAACCACCTTCAGTTCATCAATGCGGACTGCTTCAAGGGCTGCAAGAGCCTGACCTCCTTCCCGTTTGACGCCATCGAAGGTATCGGCGAAAGCGCGTTCGAAGGCGCGGGCCTCATGAAGGTCAATCTTCCCAAGGTCACCCAATCCATTGCGGCGAATGCGTTCCGCGGCAACACCAGCATGACGTCGCTCGTCATGGAGGCGGATCTGATCAAGCTCGGCTCCAACGCGTTTGCAAACTGCTCGCGTCTTGAGAACATTTCGGTCAATGCAAACGTCGTTCCCGACGGCGCATTCGAGGAATGTATTGCTTTGAAAGAGGTGAACCTCGGCAAAGACGTCCAGGTCATCGGTCAGAATGCGTTCCGTCATACGCAGGTCAAAGAATTCAAACTCAGCGGCGAGAACGGGGTCTTTGAGACCGGAAATGCAAGCGGCGGCAATTATCTGGTAGAAAAGGATACGGGCAGACTTGCGCTTGTCGCACCGACCGTTTCCAACTTCTCGGTAAGCGACGATAAGATCAAGAGTATCGGAACGGGTGCGTTCTCCACGGCCGGCACGGCGCTTACGAGCGTTTCCCTTCCCAACGTCACGGTCGTCGAGGATTACGGTCTTGCAAATTGTGCAAACCTCAGAACTGTGAGGCTCGGGACACTGACCCATATCGGTTCCCATGCGTTCTACGGAGATTCCAAGCTGACGGAGCTTCCTACGATCGCGGAAGGCCCGGAAACCTTTGTCGGTGACTATGCGTTCGCAGCGTCCGGTATCTTAAAGCCGACCATTCCTCAGGGGCTCGTCCTCGGGAACTACGCCTTTGCGGATTCGAGCATGACGAGCGTTACCGTCTTGGATAACGTCAAGATCGGCGAGTACGCATTCTACGGCGCTGAGAAATTGGCAAACGTCAAGATCGGCAACAACGTTGAGATCGGGACGAGGGCATTCTCCGGTATTTCTTCTGAGGATTACCTCAAGAAGCAGAATATCGACCAGGAGAATGCGGAGTACTTCTCTTCGGGCAGACAGACCGATTACGGCAGCCAGAAGGCAAGCACCACCGTCATTCCTTCGCTCTCCGCGATCTCGTCCCTGGAGATCGGCAGCAATGCGATCATCGGCGAGTATGCGTTCTACAGCGCAGGCTCGGGCA
>CANRGG010000035.1 GCA_947630115.1 uncultured Clostridia bacterium | reverse complement strand
ATAAATGCCGCTTCGTCCCGGCGGCAATTTATAAAAATTTATTTTTAAGGAGAAGAAAACCATGCAAAAAAGAAACAAAAAGGGCTTTACCCTTGCAGAACTCTTGATCGTTGTTGCGATCATCGCCGTCCTTGTCGCGATTGCCGTCCCGCTCTTCGTGGGAGCACTGGATGACGCAAAAGAGGACGTATTCAACGCCAACATGCGTTCTGCAAGATCTTTGGCTGTCAAGGAAATCATGACAAATAATGATGCTTATAAAAAAGGCGAAGGTACCGATGGTAGCAAAACGTGGTATGTCAGTGCGGAAATCGATGCGCAGGGCAATATTACTATCAAAGATTTTGAGCCTACTGCAAAGACGCAAACTGAATTTAAGGATTATACTCCGGCAACCAAAGATACTCCGGCAAAAATAGTTGTTGAAATTAAAGAGTCCGAAGTAACCGTAAATAAATCTGTTTCACCCTAACTTCACAAGCAAAAGCGGTGAAAGCCGTTTAGCCGTCCGCACTCCGACAGGGATGTAAGAATGCGGATCGGGGCAATCCTTCTAAACAAAACCGCGCTCTCTTTTTTCTTTTCAACAGGCGCGCGCTTTGCAAAAAGGATTGCCCAATAAGAGCCGCCCGAGGCGTCCGCCTCGGGCGGCTTTCCATCTCTCCGCCTTGTTCCGAAACCAAATTCGACAGAATGCGGCAATAAATTACAAAATTCTTTGAATTTCGTAAAAAAGACAATATATTTTTTACAAAAATAGCTTTACTTTTACAAATTTTTGTATTATAATGAAACCACGTTTTGAAGATAAGGGGAAAATTGATATGAAAACCATTCAAGTTCTGATTCTGGAGAGCAACGAAAGTTTCGCGGAGGAATTGAACAAGATCCTTTCCTCCCGCAGCGGCGTGAGAGTCTGCGGCGTGACGGACGACGGCGCAGAGGGACTTTCTCTCATCAAGAGCGTCAATCCCACCGTGGTGGTCCTCAGCCTGTTTTTGCGCAATCTCGACGGGTTCCAGGTCATGGAGGAGGCGCGCAAGGAACAAAAGAAAACGGAATTCGTCGTCATGGGACACTATTCCGACGACAATACCATAAACCGGGCGATCGCGCTGGGCGCGCGGTACTATCTGATGAAGCCGGTCGACGCGGAAGTGGTCGCCGACCGCGCCGTGGAAGCCGCGGGTGAGGAGGAAGCGCCCGTCCATGAGAGCGTGGAACGGCGCAGGGCAAGTTCGCTCGACGAGCGGATCTCCACCATTTTCATCTCGATCGGGATCCCGCCGCACATCAAGGGCTATAACTACCTGCGTGAGGGGATCAAGATGGCGGTCGCCGATCCGCACATCATCAACAACGTGACGAAGGGACTCTATCCCATCATCGGCGAGAAATTCGAGACAAGCGCGAGCAAAGTGGAGCGCGCCATCCGCCATGCGATCGAAGTCGCCTGGAACAGAGGACGGATCGAGGCGATCAACGCGATCTTCGGCGCGCGGGTGTACATCGGGACGGAGAAACCGACGAACAGCGAGTTCATCGCGCTCGTCGCGGACAAGCTGATCCTCGAAAAGATGGTATAGCGGGGGCGGCTTCTTCCGCGGACGGCGGGGAAAGACCGAGTGGGAGAAGGCGGCGGAATGCCGCCTTCTCCGTTTGCGTAAAAAGAGGAAAATTTTTCCTTTTCCGCCCCCATGCGCGCGGAACGGAGAAGAAATTTTTCGTTTCTTTGGAAAATTTCGGCTCTATATTGTTGAAAAATTTATAAAAGGATGATATACTGTATAACGAATAATTGGCGATATCTTGTCGCAAGCGACTTGGAGGGAAACTTTGAACAGTTACGGACGCGGGGAGGACAATCGGAATAAGAGCGGCAGCTCGGTCGTCACGCGCGAGACTTTCGGCATGACGCTGCTCTTTTTCAGCGTGATCCTTCTGCTTTTTTCCACAATCGGCTCCCTGCTGCTGGGTGAGATCGGGATGGCGATCACGGCATTCCTGCTCGGCACGCTCGGATTTTTCATCTATCCTTTTCTGCTTTTGTGCGTCTATGCGTCGATCGTTCTGATCTCGGGGAAGAAATTTCTCCCGGGCTCGTGGATTTTGCGCGGGATGCTTGTGATGATCGGCGCCTTTCTGATCGCCCATCTTGCCTCGAGCGGCAGATTTTTCGGCGCGGGATTCGGAACTTACATGGGCGGCTGCTGGAACGCGGCGACCGAGTCGGTTGCGGACGCCACGGCGGGCGGCGTGCTCTTTGGACTGATCGTCTATCCTCTCCGCGCGGCACTGACCCTTCCGGGCGCCTACGTCGTTCTCGCCCTTCTGACGGCGGGCGCATTCGTGTTTTTCCTCTTGAAAACGCCGGTGCGCGGGCTCATCGTCCGCGGCGGAAAGAAGGAGAAAAAGACGGCGGAAAAGGGGAAGAAACAGGATGAGGCGGACGGGAAGCTCTCCTTCGAGGACCTGCCCGAGAACGATTCCCGGGAAAGGCTCACGGTGGGCGAGGCGCTTGGCGCCTATTCCGACGCGAAAAAGAACGACGGCTATGTCGGACAAGCCGGAAACGACCCGCGCCGGGGAGCGCAGCAGCCGCAACAACAGCCACAACCGCAACAGCCTGTCTGGGGACAGCAGCCCTATGGCGCGCAATCTTACGGAAACGACCCGCGCCGGGGAGCGCAGCAGCCGCAACAACAGCCGCAGCAGCCTGTCTGGGGACAGCAGCCTTATGGCACGCAATCTTACGGAAACGATCCGCGCCGGGGAGCGCAACAGCCGCAACCGCAGCCGCAGCCGCCCGTTTGGGAGCAGCGGCCTTTGATCGACCGTTCCGCGCGGCAGCCTGTCCGCAGTGAGACGCCGACGCCGAAAAACGAACTCTTGGAGCGGTACGGCTTGAAGCCGGAGCCTCCAAAGGGAGAAATGAACGCGCGGGAGTTCCTCTTTACCCGCGATCCTTCAAGCGACTACTATTCCAACCTTGCCTATCAGGACAGCGATTATTACAGGGGGCGGGAGCGCAAGAGCTCGGTCAGTCCCGTCGAGCCCCTCGTTCGGAAGAAGGACCCGCGCGAACCCATTGCCAAGGAATATCCCGTGAAAAAGGAAAATCCCGTCTATCCCACCTATTCGGAAGGATACGGACGAGACGCGGAGCAGGAACAGCGCCGCAGCCCGAGAAACATCGTCGAGATCAGACCGGACAACCGGAGCAGCGGCTTTTCCATCCGCAACGACGTCACCTATACCAACGTGCCCAAATTCGACCGGGAGGCGGAGGAGCCACAGGAGAAAGCGGAGCAGACCCCCGCGCAAGAGCCTTTGCGTCGGGAAGAAACGTCGTCCGATCGTAACCGCGACTTGTTCGGTCGGGAAGAGACGCCGTCCGAACGTGATCGCGATCTGTTTGGCCGAGAGGAAACGTCACCCGAGCGTGATCGCGACTTGTTCGGCCGGGAGGAAACGCCGTCCGATCGTGACCGCGATCTGTTCGGCCGGGAAGAAACAACTTCCGAGCGTGACCGCGACTTGTTTGGCAGAGAAGAAACGTCGTCCGAGCGTGACCGCGGCTTGTTCGGCCGGGAAGAAACCACCTCCGATCGTGACCGCGATTTGTTCGGCCGGGAAGAAACGTCGTCCGATCGTGACCGCGACTTATTCGGCCGGGAGGAAACGACGTCCAATCGGGACCGCGACTTGTTCGGCAGAGAAGAGACGCCGTCCGAGCGGGAGGATTTCCGCGGATTTCGCAGGGATTCGGACGATCTCTTCGGAGATCGGGAAGATTTCGGCGGCCGCGGCAGGGATTTCGATCGGGACGGCGCGGACAGCCTCTCTTCGGACAGAGATTTCGGAAGAGACGAGTTCGGCGAGGAGCGCGCCGAGCGGGATCCGGACAGCTTTTCGGAGGAAGAGCCGCTGTTCCGGGACCGGTCGGAAGAGTCGAATTTCCGGGACCGGCCGGAAGAGCCGAGCTTCCGGGAGAGGACGGACGAGCCGCGCGAGAGCGGGAGAATGGGGTTCGGCGACGAGGAGCCGGGCGCAAGCCGCGCCGCGGACGGGCTGATCCGTTCGAGGGCCGATCTGTTCGATCGGGAGAGCTTCGACGGCGACGACGACCGGGCGGAACCGCCCATGCCTGCCGTGCCCGCCGAAAAGCCGAAAAAGCATGTCTACCGTCCCTATGTCAAGCCCGACCTCAATCTTTTGCAGAAATATGACGATAAGATCAGTGTCCCGCAGGAGGAGATCGACCGCAATTCGCGGATCATCATCGACACTTTGGCGGGGTTCCGGGTGGACGCGGAAGTGCTCAACGTCGTCTGCGGGCCTTCGGTCACCCGATATGACATCAACATTCCCGCGAACGTGTCGGTGGGAACGGTCACCAAGCGCAGCGGCGAGATCGCGATGAGGCTGCATGCGGCCAACGGCGTCAATATGTACGCCAACAACGAAAAGGGAATGATCTCCATCGAGGTTCCCAACGCCGTGCGCGCAACGGTGGGACTTCTGTCCATCATGCAGGCAGACGAATACGTGCACGCCAAGCCCGGCTCCCTCGTCTTTGCGATCGGCAAGGACATCGAAGGCAGGGCGCGCTGCGGGGACATCCCCAAGATGACGCACATCCTCGTCGCGGGGGCGACGAACGCCGGCAAGTCGGTCGCGCTCAACGCGATGCTCGTCAGTCTCATCTGCAAATATTCCCCCGAAGAGCTGCGGCTCATCCTCATCGATCCCAAGCGCACCGAATTCATCGTCTATGACGGGCTGCCGCACCTCATGATCAACGAGATCATCAGCGAGTCGACTAAAGCGATCATGGCGCTGAATTGGTCGATCAAGGAGATGGAGCGCCGCTATGGGCTGTTCGAGCAAAAGACGCGCTCGGGCATTGCGGTAAGAAATATTGACGAATACAACCAGAATTTGACCGAGGACGAGGAGAAACTTCCCAAGATCGTCTTTGTCGTGGACGAGCTTGCAGACCTCATGTCGGTCGCCAAGAAGGAGATCGAGGAGCGGATCCAGCGGCTCACGCAGAAGGCGCGGGCGGCGGGGATCCATCTGGTCCTTGCCACGCAGCGTCCGTCGGTCGATGTCATCACGGGCGTCATCAAGGGCAATCTGCCGACGCGTATGGCAGTCCGCGTCATCCAGGAAGTGGACTCGCGCACCATTTTGGACGAATCGGGCGCGGAGAAACTGCTCGGCATGGGGGATATGCTCTACAAGACGGGCGGGATGTTCAACTGCCTGCGCGTGCAGGGCGCCTTCATCAGCAGTTCGGAATTGCAGGCGATCGTCGAAGATATCAAGGCGCACAACGAGTCTTATTTCGACAGCGAAGTCAGCGAATACATCAACAACACCGCCGAGGAGACGGACGAGACGCAGGAGGAGGACTCCGAGGAGAGAGGTCGGAACGGAGACAAGGATAAAGACCTCAACTTAAGAGCGCTCGCCATGGTCGTCAAGCTAGGCTCCGCCTCCATTTCCCTCATCCAGAGAAGGTTCGGCGTCGGATACAACCATGCCGGCAACATCATGGAATGGATGGAGAGCATGGGCTATGTCTCCCCCTTCGACGGAAAGGCGAAGGCAAGGACGGTGCTTTTGACAAAGGAAGAATACGAGAGTAAGTACGGCCCCCTCGATCCATGATGAAAGATTTTTTTCAAGAGAAAACATTCGGCATGATCTCCCTCGGCTGCGACAAGAACCGCGTGGACGGCGAACGGCTGCTCGGGGAGATCCGCGCGCACGGCTGCCCCATTACGGACGAGCTTGAAAAGGCGCAGATCCTCATCGTCAACACCTGCGCCTTTCTGAACGCGGCGAGAAAGGAGGCGATCGAGACCGTCCTCGAAGGCAACGCCTATCGGAGCGGCGCGCTCGAAAAGATCGTCGTCTCCGGCTGCCTGCCGCAGAAGTTCATTCAAGAGCTCTTCCCCGCGCTCACCGAGGCGGACGTCTTTCTGGGCGTCTCCGACGCGTCGGAACTCTTCCCCGCCCTCGAGCGGGCTTATGCGGGGGAACGCGTCGACGCCGTCGGCTTGGGCTTCGGCAAGGAGGGCGCGGGAAAGGGGGCGCGGCTCGTCTCCACGCCCGCCCATTACAAATATCTCAAGATCTCGGAGGGCTGTTCCAACCATTGCACCTATTGCCTCATTCCGAAGATCCGCGGGAAGTACCTCTCTTATCCCATGGAGGAGTTGATCGAAGAGGCGCGCGCGCTCGGGGAGACGGAGGAGCTCATCCTCGTCGCGCAGGACGTCACCCGCTACGGCGAGGACGGGGGACAAAACAGACTTCCGGAGCTTCTTTCCGCCCTTTCGGCGCTGGGAAATATCAAGCATATCCGGCTTCTCTATTGCTATCCCGAGAAGATCACGGACGAGCTGATCGACTGTATCCGCGATAATGAAAAAATTCTGAAATATCTCGATCTTCCCATGCAGCACAGCGAGGACAGGATCTTAAAGCTCATGGGCCGGCAGGGGAGCCGGGAGAGCTATCGGGCGCTCGTTTCGAAACTGCGGGAAAAGATCCCGAATATCGCGCTCAGGACGACCTTCATCTCCGGCTTTCCGACCGAAACGCAGGAGGAGCATGAAGGGCTGATCTCCTTTCTGAAAGAGGAGAAATTCCAAAGCTGCGGCTTTTTCGCCTATTCGCGAGAGCCCGAAACGCCCGCCTATTCGCTGAAAGGCCAGATCCCCGCGAAGATCAAACGGCGCCGGGTGAAGGAGCTCTATGCGGCGCAGGCGGAGATCTCGGCGGAATTTCTGCGGAGTTTTCAGGGGAAAACGGTCAAGGTCCTCTGCGATGGGTTCGATTTTGAAAAGGGCCTGTTTGCGGGACGCTGTTCTTTTGAGGCGCCCGAGATCGACGGCGCGGTCTATTTTTCCGCCCCGTCCGTCCGGGAGGGGAGCTATGCGAACGTGCGCGTCGACCGCGCCGATTGTTACGATCTTTACGGCCATACCGAGGAGGAGGAAAATGAATCTGCCCAATAAACTGACCTTTGCGAGGATCGTTCTGATCCCGGTCTTTGTGATCGTGTTCTATCTCGACGTGATCCCGTACAATTATCTGATCTCCGCGATCATCTTCTTTGCCGCGGCCTGCACCGACTTTCTGGACGGCTATATCGCGCGCAAACAGCACCTTGTCACCAATCTCGGGAAATTTCTCGACCCCATCGCGGACAAGGTGCTCGTCTCGACGGCGCTCATCCTCCTTCTGACGGTGCCGGAAGTTCTGAACGTCCTCTTTTTTAAGGATTGTGGAACCATCCTTGCGGGCGTATGCGTGGCGGTGATTTTGGCGCGGGAGCTCATTGTGAGCGGGTTCCGCATGGTCGCGGCGGAGCGCCATCTCGTGCTTGCCGCCGACATCTTCGGCAAGATCAAGACGACGGTCTCCGACGCGACGATCGTCGTGCTTTTGGTCTCGGCGTCTTTCCTCGGGATCGCGGCGGGGCCGATCGCCGCGGCGATCGGCATGATCGGACTGGTCCTGAGCGCGGTGCTCACCGTCTTTTCGGGCGTCAACTATCTTGTAAAGAACAGAAAGGTACTCAAGGAAGAAGAGAACTGATATGAAATACGCAGCGGTCGTTTTCCGCAATATCACAACCTCGTCCATGTCCGTGAAATATTTCGAGGCGGCGGACGCGCTGCTGTCGGGCGGCGTCCCGCTGGACGAAATTCTCTTATTGCCTTATGACGAACCGGGCGCGATCTTAAGATCGCTCAGACGGCTCGGGTCGGCGTGCGCGGGCGTGTTCCTGATCTGCGACCGGGTGCTGTTGCCCGCGGCGCGCGAGGCGGTCTCGGCGGCGACGGGAAAGCCGTTCGACCGGGGCGCTTTGCTCGAAACTTCCGATTGTCTTTACGCCGTTCTCGAGACGGGGGAGCGGGGCGCTCACGCTGTTTTATCCGAAGTCGTTCCCGCAGTCGATCGAAGGCGGAACCGTTCCTTCCGGAGCGTCGTCCTTCGGACGGTCTATGCGCCGCCCTCCAAGATCATGGCGGCGGTCGCCCATGCGCAGGACGAGGCGGACGGGAAGCTCTCCGTCCATACGAGCGAAGAGTACGGCGTCGGGCGGATCGAAGTGATCTATGACCAGAATACCCCCAAGGTCGCGGCGGACGAAGTTGTGCGGATCCTCGCGAGCGAACTCAAACCCTACGTCTATGCGATGGAGGACGTCTCGATCGCGCGGCGGCTGTTCGAGGCGCTCGATCTGCACCGGCTGCGCCTTTCGACGGCGGAGTCGTTCACGGGCGGCGGCGTGGGACAGGCGATCGTCTCCATTCCGGGCGCGAGCCGGGTCTTCTTCGAGGGGCTCAACACCTATGACAGCCTTTCCAAGTCGCGGCGGCTCGGCGTGAAGGAATTTACCCTCAAACAAAAGGGCGCGGTCTCGAGCGAGACCGCTTTCGAAATGGCGGAGGGGCTCTTGAAGAGCGGGAACTGCGACGTCGCAATCGCGACGACCGGAATTGCCGGCCCCGAGTCCGACGGCTCGGGCGTCCCGCCGGGAAAATGTTTTCTCGCGATCGGCTATAAAAACCGCGTGCGGGTGTATGAATATCTTTTGGACGGCGACAGGGAGACGGTCACAAAGACCGCGATCAACCTTGCCCTGTTCCTTGCCTATTCGGAAGTGCATTGAAACTTCCCGGCAATTCAAGCGAAAACCAATCAAGGAGGAATCCATGAACGAAGAAAAACAAAAGGCGCTCGACGCCGTGCTTGCGCAGATCGAAAAGGCGTACGGCAAGGGCGCGATCATGAAACTCGGACAGGAGGCGGGAAACACAGACATCGAGGTCATCCCGACGGGCTGTCTGGCGCTCGATCTGGCGCTGGGAGTCGGGGGGCTCCCGCGGGGCAGGATGGTGGAGATCTACGGACCGGAATCTTCGGGTAAGACGACGGTCGCCCTGCACGCGGTGGCGGAAGCGCAGAAGATGGGCGGCGTGGCGGCGTTCGTGGACGCGGAGCACGCGCTCGATCCCGTCTATGCGAAACATCTCGGCGTCAATCTCGACGAGCTCTACGTCTCCCAGCCCGACACGGGCGAGCAGGCGCTCGATATCGTGGACAGTCTCGTGCGGTCCTCGGCAGTGGACATCATCGTCGTGGACTCGGTGGCGGCGCTCACGCCCAAGGCGGAGATCGAGGGGGACATGGGGGACTCCCATGTCGGCTTGCAGGCGCGGCTCATGTCGCAGGCGCTGCGCAAGCTCACCGCGATCGTGAATAAGAGCAAGACCTGCGTCGTGTTCATCAACCAGTTGCGCGAGAAAGTGGGGGTCATGTTCGGCAATCCCGAAGTCACCCCGGGCGGCAAGGCGCTCAAATTCTATGCGTCTGTCCGGATCGACGTGAGAAAGACGGATATTCTGAAGGACACCGAGGGGGCGGCAGGCAACCGCACGCGGGCGAAGGTAGTCAAGAATAAACTCGCGCCGCCCTTTCGCCAGGCGGAATTCGACATCATGTACGGCGAGGGCGTCTCGCAAGAGGGGTGTATCATCGACCTCGGACTTCAGTTCGACATCATCAAAAAGAGCGGCGCATGGTTCAGCTACGACGACAATAAGATCGCGAACGGCAGGGAGAAGATGAGGCAGTTTTTGAAAGACAATCCCGAGCTTGCCAAGGAGATCGAGGGGAAGATCCGAATTGCGGCGAAGGGTGCGTCGGTTGCGGACGTTGCCGGCGGTGAAGAGGCCTGAGTGGGTTTTCCCAGCTATTCGCTCCGTCCCGGCCTTTCCGATAGCAAAGATTTGTGCGAATATAAAACTCCGCGGTGCAAGAAGAATCATAATTCTTCGCCGCACGCCCCTGTTGGCGCGCCGCCGCACGCACATTGTCGGGCAAAGCGCTTTTGAGAAACAACCTGATTTATGCACGAGGAAGGTTTCCTCGCGGAAATCTTTACGACAGCAAAGATTTTCGCGAAACATAAATCCCGCGGTGCAAGAAGAATCACAATTCTTCGCAGCACGACACAATTTGCGAACCACGGTACGCTTCTTGGCAAAGCGATTTTGAGAAACAACCTGATTTGCGCACAGGGAAGGTTTCCTCGCGGAAATCTTTACGACAGCAAAGATTTTCGCGAAATATAAATCTCACGGTTCAAGAAGAATCACAATTCTTCGCCGCACGACACAATTTGCGAACCACGGTATGCTTGTTGTCAGGCAAAGCGCTTTTGAGAAATAACTCTATTTACGCACAGGGAAGGTTTCCTCGCGGAAATCTTTACGACAGCAAAGATTTTTGCGAAATATAAACTTAAGGAGAATTCATATGAAATACGGATTTGTAAAAGTTGCGGCGGCAAGCCCCGACCTCAAGGTCGCCAACCCCGCCTATAATGCGAAAAAGATCATCGAGATCATTCAAGCGCAATCCGAAAAAGGCACTGAGATCCTCGTCTTTCCGGAACTGAGCATCTCCGGCTATACCTGCGGCGATCTTTTTTTGCAGCAGACTCTCCTCGACGGGTGCATGAAGGCGCTGAAAACGATCGCCGAGGCGACGAAAGGAAAGAAAATGCTCGTTTTCGTCGGCCTCCCCGTTCCCTACGGCGGAAAACTCTTCAACTGCGCCGCGCCCCTCTCCGACGGCAAGATTTTAGGGTTCGTACCGAAAACTCATCTTCCCAATTACAACGAATTTTATGAGGCGCGCTATTTCTCGCCCGCGCCCGAGCAAAAACAGATCGTCATTCCGGAGGCGATTTTTGAAGGGGACGTCCCGTGTATGGAAAGCGGACTTCTCATCTGCAACAATTTCTGGAGCGCAGAAGGGGAACGTTGCGATCTTTCCGTCGGCTGCGAGATCTGTGAGGATCTTTGGGCGCCCGAATCGCCCTCCGTCCGGCTTGCAAAGCGCGGCGCGACCATCATCGTCAATCTCTCCGCCTCCAACGAGACGGTGGGAAAGCGGGAATACCGCAAGACCCTTCTTGCCGCGCAATCGGCAAAGAACCTCTGCGCCTACGTCTATGCCGACGCGGGCGTCGGGGAGAGCACGTCCGACATGGTGTTTGCGGGGAACGATCTCATCTATGAAAACGGCGTCTGCCTTGCGGAGAGCCTGCCCTTCTCGGGGGGCGTCTGCGAGGCGGAGATCGACGTCGGGTTCCTCCTTTCCGAGCGCAGAAGGCAGACGACCTTTTCCTGCGGCGGGGAGGCGGGGGTTCCTGCGGTGAAGTGGGCGAATTTCGTCGGCGACGGCGATTTGACCCTTCGCAGCGTTCCGCAGCTGCCCTTTGTGCCGCAGGGCAAAGAGCTTGAAAAGCGGTGCGGGCTCATCCTCTCCATGCAGTCGTCGGCGCTCGCAAGACGGCTCGCACAGACGGGCGCAAAGACCGCCGTCCTCGGCATTTCGGGGGGCTTGGACTCTTCCCTCGCGCTGCTCGTCACGGCGCGCGCCTTCGATCTTCTCGGCAAGGACAGGAAGGACATCATCGCCCTCACAATGCCCGGCTTCGGCACGACGGGCAAGACGCGCAACAACGCCAATGCGCTCATGCAGGCGGCGGGCGTCACGCTCCGCTCCGTCAGTATCGGCGGGACGGTGAACCGCCACTTCCGCGACATTGATCACGACCCCGAGCTCCGTGACACGACCTATGAGAACGCGCAGGCGCGCTATCGCACGATGATTTTGATGGACGTCGCCAATGAGGAGCACGGGCTCGTCGTCGGCACGGGCGATCTTTCCGAGCTCGCCCTCGGCTGGTGCACCTATAACGGCGATCATATGAGCATGTATTCGGTCAATGCGTCCGTTCCCAAGACGCTCGTCAGATCGCTCGTCTCCTATGAGGCGAAACGGTTGGGCGGAAGGATGGAGATCGTTTTGAAAAGCGTCCTTTCCACCGAGATCTCCCCCGAACTTCTGCCGCCCGACGGGGAAGGCAATATCTCGCAAAAGACGGAGGACATCATCGGGCCCTATGAGCTGCATGATTTCTATCTCTACGCCTTCCTCAGAAGAGGGGACGGGCCAGCAAAGACCCTCTATCTTGCCGAGCGGGCGTTCGCAGGGAAATACGATCGAAAGACCCTCAAAAAATGGCTGGTCAACTTTTATAAACGGTTCTTTGCCCAGCAGTTCAAACGGAACTGCGTGCCGGACGGTGTGAAGATCGGCTCGGTCTCCCTTTCGCCGCGCGCCGATTGGCGAATGCCCTCCGACGCGTCGGGAGAACTGTTTATCCGGCAGGCGGAAGAACTTTGAAAAAATCTTAAAAAAACCTTGAAAGGACGGCTTGCGCCGCCCTTTGATTTTTCTTTTCCGAAATTTCGGGAATGCTTTATGAATTGATTGACAAGCCCTCCCGATTATTGTATAATAGACCCGACAATGTCTAATTATGCCCTTTTTGGGGTCTCTGATAAAGATAAAAAGTCAAAATCACAGTAGGAGGCTGAAACTTATGAACAATTTATTCAGCCTGCTCCTGATATCGAACGGCATTGCGATCGCCCTTTTTATCGTGCTTCCCCTCGTCGGGATCGCGATCGGCGGCGCCGCGGCGCTGTTTATTCTCAAAAAAGTTTCCAAAAAGAAGTCCGAGCAAAAGCTCGACGAAACGTCTAAAAAAGTGGACGAAATGCTTGAAAACGCCCAGGCGGAGTGCAAGCAGCTGAAAAAGGAAGCCCTTTTGGAATCCAAGGAGCAGGATCTCAAACGCAGAAATGAGTTTGAACAGGAGATGAAGGAGAAGCGCGCCGAACAGCAGCGCGTGGAGGCCCGTCTCGGCAGGCAGGAGGACATGCTCGAAAAGCGGGAGAGCGAGATCTCGCGCAAAGAACAGTCCCTCGAAGCGCAGAAGAACAATCTTGCCAAAAAGACCGAAGAGGTCGACAAATTGCAGGAAACGGTCTCGCACCAGCACGAACTCATGGTAGAGGAGCTCGAGCGGATCGCCCAACTCACCAAGGAGGAGGCGAAAAAGCAGCTCACCGACGAGATCCTCGACGAGACCCGGCGCGATTGCGCCATGACGGTGAGGAACCTCGAACAGCAGGCGAAGGACGAGGCCGATCTCAATGCGAAGAACATCATTTCGCTTGCGATCCAGCGCTGTGCCGCTGACCATGCGTCCGAGACGACCGTCTCCGTCGTGCCTCTTCCCAACGACGACATGAAGGCGCGGCTCATCGGACGGGAAGGCAGGAACATCCGGGCGATCGAGAATGCGACCGGTATCGAGCTCGTCATCGACGACACGCCTGAAGTCGTCATCCTCTCCGGATTTGACCCCGTGAGACGGGAGGTCGCGCGGCTCACCCTGGAAAAACTCATCACGGACGGCCGGATCCATCCCGCCCGGATCGAGGAGACTGTCGAAAAGGTCACGAAGGAACTCGACCAGCAGATCAAGGCGGCGGGCGAGAATGCGATGTTCGAAGTGGGGATCTTCGGGCTCCATCCCGAGATCATCAAACTGCTGGGGCGGCTCAAATTCCGCACGAGCTACGGACAGAACGTCTACCGCCATTCCATCGAAGTCGCGCAGCTCGCGGGGCTCATGGCGCAGGAGCTGGGGCTCGA
>CANRGG010000034.1 GCA_947630115.1 uncultured Clostridia bacterium | reverse complement strand
TGGCTGGGGCGGCTGGATTCGAACCAACGAATGACGGAGTCAGAGTCCGTTGCCTTACCGCTTGGCGACACCCCAATCTTGTTTACAGTCATATAGTTTACCAAATTCTGCGATTTTAATCAAGTATTTTTCATGCGATTTCCGAAATTTTTCCGATTTTTTTTGCCTCACGCTTTGTTTTTGCGCTCCGATATGCTATAATGTCATTGATTTTTACAGAAGGAGTTCTTTTTATGAAAAAACTGCTGTGTTCGCTATTTTTCCTTTCGGCGCTTCTCTTTTCGCTCTCCGCCTGCGCAAGCCCTTCCGCGCTGTCCGCCTATGATCTCGCCGTCCGGCACGGGTTTTCCGGTTCCGAGGAGGAATGGCTGGAAAGTCTGAACGGCGCGCCAGGCGAAAAGGGGGAGATTGGAGAGCGCGGAGCGGACGGAAAAGACGGCAGGGACGGCGCGCTCTGGTTTTCCGGCGAGGGGACACCCGCGGCGGAAACGGGCAAGGAAGGGGACTTCTATCTGGATTTTTCCGACGGAGGCGTCTATGAAAGAACGAATTCCGGCTGGCAAAAGCGCGGCGATATCCGCTATGAGGGCTATATTGAGTACGTCGAGATCACCTTTGATCCGAACGGCGGGAGCCTTCCCGAAGGCGCCGAAAGCGCCGTCAAGATCAGAAAAGGGGACGTCTGCTATCTGCCTGTTCCCCAGCGCGGCGGATATACCTTTCTCGGCTGGTTCTGCGGCGAAGGCGCCAATCGGGCGCAGGCGGACGCACTCACCGTCTTTTCCCGCGACGCCGTTCTGACCGCCGCCTGGCGCAGACAGTACCGGATCTCGCTCAACGGCGGCAGCGACGCGGTCACGGGATATCAGGTCAGGATCTCGGGAAGTTATGACGGGTCGGCGGACGCGGCGCTCTCGTTGTTCATCGAAAAGGACGGCATCCGCTATGCCGCGGAGGAGTGCGGAGCGCTTTCGAGATATGCCCTGCAGATGGACGAGGGCGACGCGGGGGCGGAGATCTTCGGCTTCGTCGTGTTTTCCGAACCGGGGGACTATCGCGTGGTCGTCTGCGCGGAGGAGGCGGGCTCCCTTGCGGAGGCGTCCTTCCTCGTCACGATCTCCTGAGGCGGAAGAACAGGAAATCGAGGAAAAAACATACGCCCGAAAATTTGATGAAAAGATCTGCCGATCGCAACATTTGGATTGACAAAGCGGATTTTCTATACTATAATAAAAGACACACTTATTGACAAGGAGGCGAAACATGAACGATACGCGCGCGCGGAAGATCCGTTTTTGGTACGGAGTCGTCCTCGCGGTTTTGACGGTCGTCGTCGGGATCCTGTTCATCTTTGCCGCGGCGAGCATCTACGGCGGCAGGACGGAAGGGCAAAATCCGTATTCCCGCGAACTCGTCGGCGAATATCTCAGTTGGCTGATCTATCCTTTGATCCTCTGGATCCTTGCGATCGTCGCGGGATACATCCTTTCGGTGGTCTTTCCCATTGCCGAAACGAAAAAGAAGGGACAGACGGCGTCCTCTTCGCTGAAAAAACTGAAAAAGAAGATCCCGCAAGGGCAGAGCGAGGAGTTTTCCGCGGAGTTTCAGCGTTACCGCAAACAGGAGACGATCAAGATCGTCTTGTGGTCGCTGGCGTCCGCGTTCGCGCTCGCTGCGGCGATCGTTCTGATCGTCTATCTCGCGAGCCCTTCGAATTTCGATCTCACCGCGGGCTATCTTGCCGAGATCGACACGGCGCTCCGGCCCAATGCGATCATCATCCGCATGGTGAGAAATCTTCTGCCTTGGGTGGCGGCCTCCATGCTGCTCTTCATCGGGGCGTCGCTCTATGAGCATTTTTCGGCGAAAAAAGAACTTGAAACGGTCAAACGGCTGCTCGTTCTGGGCAGGGGAACGCCCGCGCGGGAGCCTTCCGCGATCGCGCAGAAGGGCGGCGTTGCGGCAAAGGCGCTCGATAAATGGCAGGTCAGGATCGGGATCTTTGCGGCCCTCTTTGTGCTTGCGATCGTCTTTATCGTGATCGGCGCGCTCGACGGCGGCATTGCGGATACCATGGCGAAGGCGATCGCGCTCTGCCGCGAATGCGTCGGGATCGGATGAGGAGGAATTATGGACGATCAAGAGAAAAAACCGAGCGCTGAGTTTTCCTCCGCGGAAGAGGAGAAGATCTGTTCCGATCCGCAAGCGGAAACCTCCCGGGCGGCGGGATCCGCGCCGGAAAGCGCGGAGCGGAACGGCGAGCCGGCGGCGCAGCCGGAAAAGAAGAAGGGCTTCAAGGTCTGGTGGCAGAACCACAAGCCGACCCAGCGCAGACTCATCCAGGTCTATGCGGCGCTGCTTTTCAACATCAACTTCAAGGGATTTTTCACGGGGGAAATGTACCGGGGCCCCGTGAAGAGCGTCTGCGTTCCCGGCATGAACTGCTATTCCTGTCCCGGGGCGTCGGGGGCTTGTCCGCTCGGCTCTTTGCAGAATGCGCTCGCACACCGGAGCGCGGAGCACCGCAGCGCGTTTTTCTACGTCATCGGCATTATTTTGCTGTATGCGGTTTTGCTTGGCAGAACGATCTGCGGCTTTTTGTGCCCCGTCGGGCTCGGGCAGGAGCTTTTGTACAAGATCAAGACGCCGAAATTGAAGAAGAATCGGGTGACGCACATCCTTTCCTATTTTAAGTATGTGCTGCTCGCGGTGCTCGTCATTGCGGTGCCCCTGCTGTTCTCCTTCTCGGATACGGTCATTCCGGGCTTCTGCAAATACATCTGTCCCGCGGGCACGTTCGGCGGCGGCATCGGGCTTTTGCTCCATCCGAGCAATGCAGGGCTCTTCGAAGGCTTGGGGATCCTGTTCACCTGGAAATTCATCCTGATGGTCATCATGATGGTCGCCTGCGTGTTCATCTTCCGCTTTTTCTGCCGTTTCTTCTGCCCGCTCGGGGCGATCTACGGCTTCTTCAACAAGATCTCGCTTCTCGGCGTCAAGCTCGATCAGAATAAATGCACCGACTGCGGGCTCTGCGTCTCCCATTGCAAGATGGACGTCAAGCATGTCGGCGACCATGAGTGTATCAACTGCGGCGACTGTATCCGGATCTGTCCCGCCCATGCGATCTCCTGGAAGGGCTCCAAACTGCTTTTGCACAAGAGCGCGGTCGAGGCGGAAGTGGCGGTCGAGGAAAAACCGCTTGCGGGCATGCTCGAAAAGAGGAGCGCAGCGGCGGTCGCGGCCGGCGAGACGCAGGGCGAGAGCTTTGTGCGCGAGGAGATCGCGGTTTCCGTCTCTTATTCGGAGACGCCCGCGGGCGCGCAGGGAACGAGCGAGGGGACGAAAACGAAGGAAAAGCGTCCCAAGAAGCACGACAAAGTGTTCTTTTTGAAGATCGCGGCCTGGACGCTTGCGCTCATCGTCTTTGCGGGCGCGTTCGTGTATTACAATTTCCTCGACAAGAGCAGCGAAGCGGGCTATGTGCCGACGGGGACGGAGCACCGGTTCAGCATTCTGGCGAACTCGGAGGGGACGCTTGCCTTCCGGATTTTGGGCGAAGGAGAGGAAGGACAGAACACCGTCGAGCCTTATTCGGGCGACGGGACGGAGGAATCTCCTTATATTCTGAGCGAACTTTTCGGCACTTACGTCATCGAGAGCGTGACGCCGGGTCAAACGATCTGGTATTCTTACAGTTCGGAGGACACGATCGAGCTCACCCTTCGGCGGATCGGCACTTGGAACGAGAATTCGACGGCGCGCTTCTCTCTTTCGGTATACGCCTATTCGGCGGAGAGCGGCGAGTTTACCCCCAGCCAAAGCGCGTCCATGGTGACGAGTGAGACGATCACGTTCGAGGCGGGCGTGGCGCAGGGCTATATGCCGGGCATGCTGCTGTACGATTTCACCCTCGATGTGATCGGGAACGACGAAACCTATACGCTTTCCAAGCACCGCGGGAAGATCATCGTGATCAATTTCTGGTACACGACCTGCGGGCCTTGCGTCGGCGAGCTGCCGTCCTTCCAGCAAGTCAAGCAAAAGTACGGCGACGAAGTGGAAGTCATCGCGATCCATCAGGCGGGCTGGGAAGAACAGGAAGTCGTGGATTGGATCAACGCGAAAGAGGACATTCTGGACACGTCGAGGACTTGGGGCGCTTGGGATGTGACCTTCCTCATGGACAGGGGCAACAAGAGCGTCAGCGAGATCTACACGCTTCTCGGCGGCAGAAGCAATTCCTACCCGATGACGTTGATCATCGACGAGAACGGCTTTGTCAAGCTCTGGCGGCAGGCTTCCATGGAGCAGGCGACCCTCGAAAACACGATCGACGACATTTTGGCGGCGCGCGAAAACGGCTGATCGCAGGGCCGGTTCCGTTCAAGAAATGCAGAGCCGGTTCGATCAAAAAAGATAAGGCGGTTTCGAAAATGAAATGCAGAGCCGGCTGTGAAACAAGAACTCTTTATGCGGCGGCGGACCTTTCGGTCCGCCGCCTTTTTTATAGCCGCCTTGTAGCCGCTACCTTTTTGTAAAAGAAAGTTCCAAATTATCCGGGGGCTATCCTTTACAAAAAAAGGAACGGCTTTCGCCGTTCCCAAATCATTTCTTTTAACCGATTACGCCTTGTCGAACATGACCGTGAAGAAGCCGCCCTCTTCGGAGAGAATGTACTTCTCGTCATCGAACTTGCAGCCCTCGGGCCATTCTTCTTCGATCGAGAAGTGGACCTGATGTTTCTGCTTGGGGAAGAACGCCCAGTCTCTCAGATCGCCCTCATCGCCGTTGTGCCAAGCAAGGCCGGTCTTTTCGTCGACATAGGCGTTATAGCACATGCCGGCGCCGCCTTCCGAATAGGTGCAAATCTGCACGGAGTTCGCTTCGGGCATATCGGGATGAGCGCCGAAGTAGACGGTCTTGCCGTCGGGAAGAAGTACGAGAACCTGATAATAGATGTTATCCACCATATTCCCGGTGGGGCCGAAGTCGCCCTCTTCGGGGACCTGGATGGGCTTGACAGGCTCGACCTTGATCTTGCCCGACTTCGAGGTGGGCGTGAGTTCGACGGGGGTCATGGTATAGCCCGGCATATTGCCGACGAGATAGGCGGTGTAGGTGTCGTCGGGAAGATCCGCGGAGACGCCGACAGAGCCCCGGAGTTCTTTGAGTTCCGACGTGCCGTTTTTGGAGTAGAACAAGACGCTCATATTGTTCAGGACGGAAGCCTTTTCGACTTCGATCGTGACGGAGTAGGATTTTTCCGGAACAGTAGGGTCGTCTCTATCATCTTCAAGTGTCTTCCCGCATTCGTCGCAAAGACCGTCGTTGTCTTTATCGACGTGATCGGTATGTTCTTTGTTGGGGGTGTCATTTTCGTCGCAGGCGGCGGCAGAAAAACAGATGCCGAACGTCATGCAGAGGGACAATCCGAAGATCAAAGGTGTTTTGAGTTTCATAGTTTCCTCCTATAAATGGTTTTTTTCGAAAAGAATGTCAAACCGCTTTTTCTTCATTATAAAAAAAGTTACGGAAAAAGTCAAGAACTTCCGAAAAAAAACTTGAAAATATCACAAAACTTACAAACTGAAGATGAATTTTTGTCCCCATTTACGTTGGAACCAGCCGCGAAGAGGGCAAGATCGCCATGCTTGAAACCGCTTGACTTAAGGCATTACTCGCAAGATTATCTCCCTCAGAATAACAGTGCGCGTATTTCTCCAAAGTCATCTTGACCGAACTATGTCCGAGGCGCTTTGAAATGACTGTGATAGGGACATTCAGATGTATCAAAAGGGAAGCGTGCGAATGCCTTAAATCATGAATTCGAATTTTCTTCACGCCTGCAATACGTGAGCATTCCTCAAAATGCCGCTGGTAAGTTCTTTGCGGTATCGGTTTATCGCCCCCGAAGAGAAATGTCGGAGGAATTTCATTTTCCTTTTTGAAGCGAAGGTATTCATCGAGCTGCTCCGTTATGAGATCGGGAAGTACGACGGTGCGATTTGAAGTTTCGGTCTTTGGCGCGGCCACAAGGAATTTTTCTTTTGCGTCGTTCGTTTTTCGAGAAACGCCCTTGTTGATCATAAGGGTATAATTCTTGTCGATGAGCCGTAGATCGTGATCGGAGAGGGCGAGCACTTCACCAACGCGGCAGCCGGAATAAAACAAAGTCATAAAGAAGGTTTTCCAAAAGACGTCGTCAATGGATTCCTGAAACTTCAAGAATTCGCCAAGCTCCCATATCCGCATTTCTCGTTTGCTCTCTTTTTTGCGGGGTTTTCGAACGGCTTTCATGAGATTGGGAATGTCGTATGTATCTTCGCACCATGAAAGAAAAGACGAAAGCTCCGATCGAATTTTCGTGAGATAAGTTTGCGTGTAGAGGGTTCCCGTTTTGGGATTTATGGAGGACCATAACTCTGCCTGCCAAGCGGCATAATCCTCCTTTTTCAGCTTTGAAAGGTCTTTTCCGGAGAAGTGGGGGATGATAAACCTTTCAAAGATCCAATTAAGATCGTATTGCGAAGAGGGGGCAAGCTCCGCCGAGCATTTCTTTTTGTAGAGATTGAAGAGACGATCAAACGAATAATCTTGATTCTCTGACGACTCAATGACAGGGAGAGTATAGGACTTCATAAAGTCAAGATAACCCTGCTGTGCAGCGCGCTTGTTCGGGAAGCCGCAAAGTCGTTTGTTTATTTCCTTGCCGTCCTCTCCCAGAATGCGGAAGCGCACATCGACAATCGTCCCGCTCTTTGTTTTGCGTGTATTATAACTCGGCATTGATTTCTCCTTATCAAAAATTCCGTGACTTTTCCATAATCATGCCGCTCTCGATCAATTTTTCTTCTTGAAGGCGGCTTCTTTTGTCGTTTTTGTGTCAAGGCGGGGCTTGTCGCTCGCGTTGAGAGGGGAGATCACGCTCTCACCGAGCTCCTTTTCAACGTTTTCTCGTGCGGTACCCGCGACCTTCCCGCCGCGTTTTGCAACCTTTTTATTCTCTTCAAATCCTTCGGGTTGCTCCCGTTTGGAGATCGCTGTCGTCGTCACTTCGGCAAGCATGTTGAGGACGAGTTCGATGTCCGTCATGTTGTCGCGCAGGCTCTCTTTATGTAGCCCTTTGTATTCCTTATATTCGCCGACGGTCATGCCGCTCCAAGCCTTCGTCATCTCATTGGTGAGAATGGCGAAATCCTTGCTCGATTGGATCCCGCGCTCGCTCCATTCGTCGGTGAGCCTCTTGCGTGCCTCGATCGACTTCATGCGCTGATCGATCCAGCCCTCCGTATAACCTTTGGCGCGATAATATTCGACTCCTCGAAAGATCGCTTTTTCGGGATCCGCGATCTCGTCCAGCCGCTCCGCTCCCACCTTTGCGAGCCAAATCTTGAACGGCTCCGCCTTGGGTGAGGGAATGGATTGCACGAGCCGCAGCACGCCCTGTGTGTCGAGGACGTCGGTCATGCGCATTTTGCCGTCTGCAGCGGGCAATTTCAACTGGTGACAATTTGTCACCAGTTCACTTCCTTCTGCGCTAAAGCGTTGTTTTAATTTGTTCCAATACTTCCTTGCTGTCAAATAGTTCGTGCTATCTGTCAAGACGGCGACGACGTCCACGACGGAGAAATACCATTCTTCCTTTTCCGCATTCCACGCCGTTCTGACTTTCTTTTCGTTGAAAATCTGTAGTTTCGTGTTCATCTGTTCTCCTTTTGTGTTGCAATGTGCAATTATTTCTCGGTTGAACTGTTGCAGAATGTTCAACAGTTGAGGCATAGTTCTTGACTTTCCCGTAAATATGGGTATAATGGAAGTATCTCGTCTACTAGTGTAGAAGGAGTTCCTGAGAGCGTCTGACTTTGGTCGGGCGCTTTCTGTCTTACGGTCGCTGTATCATATTCCACTTGATAGGTTTTGCCGTCGAAGGCAGTTGTTGCAAAATTTGCAACAACTGAATTTCGTTCAAGTTCGCCTTCGGCAAAGATATTGGTTATATGCTTTGATCTTACGGATTTATCCCTTTGAAACAGCTCCGCCATCTGCGCCTGCGTGAGCCAAACGGTGTCGCCCTCGAGCGTGACGGAGATTTTCGTGAGCTCGTCCTCGGTTTTTGATAAATGATGATCTCGTTCTCCATATTTGGATTTGGCATTCGTTTCTCTTTTTTTACTTTTTTCAATACCCGATGATCGCCTGCGTATTGACGCCTGCGTGGGTGAGAAAACCGACGAAAAAAGCGACCACCTGCATCCGCTGCGGGACCGTCATCACGCGGTAGAGCTTGGTGAGGTCATTAAAATTCTTTTCCTGTATGAGATCGATATTGTCGCGGACGAAGTTCTCCGCGATTTCCGATGTCGGATTTTTGGGCTGTTTCTGCCCATTCTGCAATCCGAGCGCCCGCTCGATGGCCTGTACGGTGTCGAGACGGGGCGATTTTACTTTTCCGCACATGATTTGCTCGATTGTACTTAAAGGGATATTGGATTTTTCTGCTATGTCCTTATTCGTTAAACCCAACTTATCTTTTTGCTCTAACCACATAATCAATTTTTCACTTTTATTCCGTTCATCTTGCATTTTCTGCAATCCTCCGTCAAAGACGTCGCTCGCAAGCCGCGAAGAAGTGGGTCCGAGCGCGCGTTTGATTGCATCCATCGTATCGGCGCGCGGGAATTTTGCGTAGCCGCCAAAAATCTTTGTGATAGTACTTATTGAAAGTCCCATTTTATCGGCGAGCATTTTATAAGTAATTTTATTTTTTTTCATATAGGTTTTGATTTCTTCAATGGTAATTCTAACGGTATTCTCCGATAATTTTAAAGTTTGGTAGGTGGATACACTTTTGTCCAATTCAAGTGCTTTTTCGATTGCCTCCACGGTATCAATTCGTGGGGTTGTTGTAAAGCCACGAAAGATGTCCTCGATCGATCTCTTTGAAATATTCGCCCGTTCCGCGATCATGGCATAGTTCAAATGAAGTTCTTTTTTCCTTTTTTTCCAAAGTTCTAAATCAATACTCATTCTCAGTTTCCTTTTTGTATTGGTAAATTGCATTCCTAAGTTTTTCGGCGGTCTTTATTCGAGGATTTTTCACTATTCCAAAAAGAACTTTTTCGACAGTTCCTTTTGGAAGATTAGCTTTTTCTGCTAATTCATCAATGGATAGATTTAGAGATTTTCTTAAATCGTTAAGATGTTCAAAGTTGAAGTCATCCTTTTTGTCGTTCGATTTCGAAACTTCACATATTTCACACTCTGCTATTAAATCATTCATGAAAGCCAAAAGATGAGTTTGTGCGGGTTTAGATAAGTGAGAGAAAAAATTTAAAATCTGAATTTCATTTTCGCTTAATTCGTGACAGCAATTTATGTTTAAGGCATGTTCTATTGCCTGTACTGTGTCAAGACGGGGCGAGGGGACATATCCTGCAAAAATATTTTGCACCGTACCTTTGGCAGTCCTGCTTTCTCCGCAATGTCGGCAATCGTCATATTATTACGTTTTTTTGCTTCTTTCCAAATTGTCAAGTCCATTTTTTTCTCTTTGCTTTTACGTCACAGGTCCCTTATCAATTTCAAGACCAAGCCCAGAAGGCGGTGCCTGCGGGGCGCGTCTTGCGAGTATGCTGCATCGGTAGCTCCGTCCGTGTAAGCGATGATCGCCGTAAGTGAGCCGTGGAAGAACTCCACGGAAAAGTGGAGAAGCGTATAACGGAAAATCCCGATTCAATCAAGATTTTTTGCCGTCTTTTAAGCATTTTTGCTTGAAAGACGGTTTTTTTATTATCTAAATGCTTTCAAAGGTTATCTTCTATAAATAACGATATGTAGATTGCAGCCGTATGTTTTTTCGCCATTTCCGCCTGTTATGTTTGAAATCGTTATTTTCATCGGATAGTCACTATATGGACGAATTTCTGCCGCTCGCTCGGAAGATAAAAAGCCAAGCTGTTCGCCGTCTTTTGTGAAAACACCTATTGCACCCTCATACTCACCATCAGTGAGTTGTAGCAAAAAGACTTCGTCGCCTTTTTTACAGCAGGAAATAGCACTTTGCCGCGACGATCCGTCCTCATTTCCGAATGTCACACCACGCACCTTTGTGTAATAATCCCGTTCGATTTTCAAAGACGGATCAACTGAGTTGTCGGCTTCGTCGGGAGCTTCATCGCTTTTCAACTTGGATTTTTCCATTGAAGTTTTTGTTTTTGGATGCTCTTTCCTATCCGATCATCGGGAAGGAAGTCGCTGACCGCGTTTATAGCACGAGACTTTGGATGGCAAGAGGGGAAGCAGCTCCGCCGTCGAATCGGATAAAACAGCTTTTGGGGATTGGCGGTTTTGCAAGCGAAAGATATAATTTTTCAAAATGAAAACCGCTTCTTGAAATCGACTTTTCAATCTCTCATCTCTGTTGCTATGAAATGAAAAAAAAGACGCTCCGAGGATATAAAAACAAAATTTATGCGACAATGACGGAGGAAAGTTTGTTGCGGCAGACGGCTTGGCTTAAATCCGGTGCAACGCTTTTGACGGGGATCATCCACGAAGTGCGCCTATGAGCTTTTGGACAGAGCAAGATGTTCTCGCCTACATAAAAGCCTACAACGTTCCGATTGCAAGCGTCTATGGCGAAGTCGTATATCGGCACAACGGAGCGGAATACGCAGACACGCTTTGCGACTGCGGCGGGAAACTCTGCACGACTGGGTGCCAAAGAACGGGCTGCATCTTCTGCGCGTTCGGCACGGGGGTGCAGGGCGATGATCGGTTTGTGCGCTTGAAGCATACGCATCCTCGGTAGTACGACTATTGCATAAAGGGCGGCGGCTATGACACCGACGGGCTGTGGAAGCCGACCAAAGAGGGGTTAGGTATGCGGCACGTCTTTGAAGAAGTAAACAAAATCTACGGAAAAGATTTTATTCGGTATTAAGAGGGGGAAGAAGGATGAAAGATTACAGGTTGAGCGAGCTTTTTGCACATTGCAAAAAACTGTGTTACGATTGCGATAAATGCGCAGATGTGTTTTTGGAAAAACTGAAAGGAGGAAACAATGGCGATTAAGAACTACTCGACAACAATTCCGGCGGCGCAGACCGTCGGAGAGATACAGGGGATCCTCGCGGCCAACGGCGCGAAAAGCGTGATGATGAACTTTGACGAGCGCCGGGAGCCGTGCGCGGTCATGTTCATTGCAAAAACGCCGCTCGGGGACAGGCTTTTCAAACTCCCCGCAAACATCGACGCATTTCAAGCTGTCTTACAAAAGCAGAAGGTCAAGTGCGATCGTGAACAAGCGACAAGAGTCGCATGGCGGAACATCAAGGATTGGATCGCCGCGCAAATGGCGCTTCTTGCAACGGAAATGGTGACCTTCGACGAGATCTTCCTGCCGTACATGGCGGAAAATCAAACGGGGCCGACAGTTTATCAGCTTTATACGGGCGGCGCCATGCAGCTCCTTGGAAATGGGGGGAACAAAAATGAGTAAAGAAAATTGGAAAGATAGAAAGGCTTGCAAGCGGATTTGCATTCGTCTGCACAAAACGTTTAATTTGAAAAAGGAGAGATAAAAATGAGTAAGAACAAGAACGGATTTTTAAGCGAATCGGACATGCAAAACGTGAAGGATAAAATAATCGAGAAAACGATCTGCAATCAAAGAGCTTTTGCCGGGGATTATCGAGAAGAGAAGACAGGAGCTTATTCAAAAGGGGAAAATCGTCCTTGAGCAAGGCGCAGGATCAAAAGTGCCATCTCCAACCGCTGATAGAATGGAAAGAATCCGCGCAATTATCTCGCGTTATTGTCCTGAAATGACTATGTTACAAAAAACGGAACTTGCTGTCGCCATTGACCATGAAATTCAGTGATCTTGAAAAAAGCTTTGGAGATCGATTGACCATGAAAAAAACACAGTATATCAAAGACCGCCTGAATAAGCACCGAAAAATGCTCGAAAAACTTTGCGCGCTGAAAGAGGAACGTGAGTTTATATTGGAAAAATACGAAAGCCCGCGCAGCCCGAATATATCGGGTATTCCGGGCGGCGGAAATGGAGAATTTACCGAAACAGAGAAAATCGTACATAAAAAGTTGGAACTTGAAGAGAAGATCAAGGTTGCATCGGAGGAGATCGCGGACGATTGGGCAGAGCTCTCTCCGCTCTGCAACGGTTTAGAGCCTATGCAGACGCTCATTCTCAATCTTCGCTATCAATACGGAGCGAGTTGGAAAGATATCTGCAAACAGATCTACGGGCGCCGCGAGGACTATGACGGCAATATGGATCTGTATATGAAAAGGATCTTCAAAGAACACGGTCGCGCGCTTCTATTCCTATCCGAACGACACAGCACATGAAAAAAGCGCCCCATATTGGGACGCTTTTTGCGTGGATGATCAAGTATCTACAATTGCTCGGAGAGCATCTTGTAAAACGGCGGAGAAATTTACGCCTTGCGCGGTCGCCTTTTTGTCAAGCCATGCGGGAATGGTGCAGTTCTTCCGAATGCTGCGGTTCTCGTTCTTTTCCCGATAGGCGGTAAAATCGATCTCGACGAGCGTCACGATCTCGTTTTCTGCGGCTTCGGGTTTCATGGTGACACCCTTCGGGATTTCCCGCCTTGCATCCTCTTCGCTGATCCCCCAAATGCCGATGCAGTCCTTCGCCATAGCGATGCAGTCCTCAATGTCCTTGCCCTGTGTGTAGAGATCGAGATCGGGGACATGCACTGAAAAATATTTCTCCCCGTTTTCGGGGGGTGTAATGATGATTGCGTAAATGCTTTTCATTTTTTCACCTCGCTTTATTTTAGGTTGTGCTTTTTGATGAGCGCTTTTGCAAGCCGTTCGTTGATCTCGCCGTGCCGCGGGATCGCTTCGCTTTTCTCGCCGTTGGTGTAAACGGTGTGATTGCCGCCTTCGCGCTCAAATCTCCAGCCGTTTCTCTCGAACAGTTTTATCAAGTCTTTCCGTTTCATCTGCAACCTCTTTACACTCTATATTATACGCATTGATACGCATAATGTCAAGCGTTTTGATGAAGTTTTTTTGTTTTTTGCAAAAATATTTTTTTGCGAGACAGAATTTGGTAAGTAAAAGAGAGTAAAAGGGAGTGAAAGTGAGTAAAGATATGTGCTATAATGTACGCTGTCAAAAACCGCACGGGAGACGCCCGGGCGGTTTTTTCATGCCAAGCGAGGTGTGTGATGGCGAAAAGCGGGATATTAAAGACTTCTGCGAAAAACTTTCAAGATGTCGCCGCAAATTTGAGGGGCACAAAGGAGGACATCACAAAAGCGATTAAGTCCACCATCAGTGACTGTAAAACAAGAGCGCCCGCCCAGATCACAAAAGCGGTCACATCCGTCTATGGGATCAAATCGAGCGAAGTCACGGCGGCAGGGAAGTCGGCAAAAAAGGGCGCGAAAACAGTCGGGAAGATCAAAGTTGCGGGGACGACGGTCGACACCATACAGCTCGTGTATGAAGGGCGGAGGCTGACGCCCATACACTTCTCCATGACTCCGCGTACTCGCCCGCTTGGGAAAAAGAAGTACACCGTCAAAGCGACGATCTTCAAGGGGAACAAGAAAGAGATCCACGGGAAGAGCGAATACGGAACTCCCGTTTTCCTCGCTCCACAGAAGCAAGGCGTTGTCCTCCCGTTCCAACGAAAGACAAAGAAACGAATGCCGATCGAAGCCATCCACACTACAAGCATTCCGCAGATGATCGAGAATGAGAAGGTTTCCGAGGACATTCAAGGGCGGATCGATGACCTTCTCGTGAAGCGCTTACAGCATAACGTCGACAGGATTGCAGACAAGCGGAGATGAATGGCAGCGACGGCAATATCAGGCCGTCGCGTTCTTTTAGACGTTTTCAGCAGTATCTGCGGGAGAAGGCACAGACCGCCAAAGGTCGCGGCTCAACAGCGAGAGCGCAAAAAAAGTTCCGTCGCAGGTACTGCTGAAACAATTTTTCTGTTGCGGCGCTAGTGAGCCCAAAATCTGCGCAGTTACAGAGAAAATTTTTCAGGGCATTTCGTTACGCAAAAGGAGGATATCATGCCGAACGCAGACGAAAAAAAGCCGGCTGGCATGGTAGATGCCAAAATGCTCGCCACCTTATTCAAGTGTACGGTCAGAAGGATCCAACAGCTTACGCAGGACGGGATCCTCCGCACCGAGACTGTCAACAAACAGCGGCGCTACAATTTGATCGAAAATGTACAGCGATATATCGAATATCTTCGTGCGAAGGCAGAAAGTCGCGAAGGAAAGCAGGATGACGCCAAAAACGAGAGCCGAAAGATCGAAGCGGAAGCCGATTTGAAAGAGGCAAAGGCTCGCGTTGCTTCCCTCGAAGCCCAAGAGCTCGAGGGCAAGCTGCATAGAAGTGAAGACGTCGAAGACATGACCACGCAACTCGTATTCACGATCCGCTCCCTGATCGTTGCGCTTCCCGGTCGTCTCGCCGTCGATCTTGCGCAGATGGATAAGCCGGCGGAAGTCTCGCACCGCATCAAACGGGAAAC
>CANRGG010000033.1 GCA_947630115.1 uncultured Clostridia bacterium | reverse complement strand
TACTCGACGGGATCCTCCAAGGTGACAAGGTTGACTTCTTGGGTGTTGAGCGAACGGATCATCGTGTACATCGTGGAAGATTTGCCCGAGCCCGTCGGCCCGACGATGAGCACCATGCCGTGCGCGTTCTGCAAAAGCCGATTATATTTTTCGAGGTTCGCCCCCGAAAGGCCGATCGCCGCCGCGTCGAGCAGCTGCGTGGATTTATCGAGAAGTCTGATGACGACTTTTTCGCCGTAAAGCGTGGGAAGGGTGGAAATACGAAGGTCGATGTCGTGTCCCTTCACGCGGACGTTGGAACGTCCGTCCTGCGGGATACGGGTCTCGGAAATGTCCATGCCGCCCATGATCTTAATGCGCGAAACGACGGCGCGCCGGAGATCCCACGGGACGGTCAGCACGGTGCGGAGAAGCCCGTCGATCCGCATGCGGACCGCCATCTCCTCGCTGTGCGGTTCCAGATGGATATCGCTCGCGCGGTCGTTCGCCGCCCGTTCGAGGATGGAGTTGACGAGCCGAACCGTCGGCGCGGACTGCAGATCCTCGGAGAGATCTTCCTGGATGGTCGCTGCCGCCTGTTCGCGGACGGAGGATTCATAGCGCATTTCCTCGATCGCGCGCGCCGCGCCCTCGTTGCCGTAGAGCGTCGAGATCGCCCGGTTGACCGCAGCTGCCGTCGCGATCTTGGGCAAGATCCGTTTCCGCGTCGCCGTGCGCACTTCTTCGAGCGCGACGAAGTTGAGCGGGTCGCTCATCGCGAGCGTGAGTTCGTCTTTTACGAGCCTGACCGGCACGACCCCGTGACGGCGTGCGATATTTCTCGGGACAAGCTGCGCCATTTCCACGGGAATATGGACTTTGCTCAGGTCGATAAAGTCGATCCCGAGTTGGAGCTCCAGCGTTTCGATGAGACGCTGCTCATTGATGATCCCCTCGTCGATGAGAACCGTTCCGAGACGCTCATGAGTCGTTTTCTGAACTTCCAGAGCATGTTGCAGTTGTTCTTCGGTTATTGCTCCCGTGCTGGTGAGGATATCACCCAAACGCATATATTCCATTTTCGTACCTCTCCATTAGTCTGCCGATTAAAGGATAAAGTTATCATACTCTTTTTTATATTCTTTTGTCAAGCATATAAAACCGAAATTTTAACTTTTTTCGTCTATTTCACCGATTTTTCGTCCTCGACCCCGCCCAAAAGGGAAAAAATTACCTCCAAAAGGCGCTCCAAGTCGATCGGTTTGGCCACATGGGCGTTCATGCCGCAGTCCGCCGCCCTCTTTCTGTCCTCGTCGAAAGCGTTCGCGGTCATGGCGACGATCGGGATCTTCGAGAGCCGTTCGTCGTCGAGCGCGCGGATCTCCTTCGTCGCGTCGTACCCGTTCATGATCGGCATCTGCACGTCCATGAGGACGAGGTCGTATTTCCCGTCCGACTCCTTCACTTTCTGAACGGCGACCGTTCCGTCCTCCGCCGTATCGACTTTGAAACCGTGCTCGGTGAGCAGTTCCTCCGCGATCTCGCGGTTGAGCTCGTTGTCCTCGACAAGCAGAATATGCTTCCCCGCAAGCCGTTGCCAGGGCATTTCCCTTGTCTTTTCCGTCCCGTTCTCCCCCATGCTCCGTTTTTCGACGACGGAGACAAGAGTGTCGCGCAGTTCGGAGAGGAAGATGGGCTTGTTGACGTACGCCGTCACGCCGAGGTCCTTCGCCTCGTCCATGATCGCAGTGAGATCGTAGGCGGTGAGGATGATGATGGGCGTGCTTTCGCCGACGATCGCGCGGATCTGTCTCACGATTTCAAAGCCGCTCAGATCGGGCATGACCCAATCAATAATATATGCGGAAAATTCGTCGCCGAAATCCACCGCCTGCTTGGCGCGAAGCACCGCCTCCCTGCCGTACATCGTCCATTCCGAGCGCATGCCGATCCGGACGAGCATTTTGGAAACGCTGTCGCAGGTCGAAAAGCTGTCGTCCACGACGAGCGCGCGCATTCCCTCGAGTTCGCGGATGGTCTCGACGCGTTTGGGCCCCGATTGGAGACGGAATTGCAGGTTGATGACAAATTCGCTCCCCTTGCCCTGCTTGGTCTCGAGCTCGATGGTGCCCCCCATCGTATCGACGATATTTTTCGTGATCGCCATGCCGAGCCCCGTCCCCTGGATCCCGCTGACGGTGGACGTGCGCTCCCGCTCGAAGGGCTCAAAGATGTGCTGCGCGAATTCCTCGCTCATGCCAATCCCGGTATCCTTGACACGGATCTCATACGCCCCGTAGCCCGTGGGCGCGTTCGGCTTCTGGCGGATCGAGAGGGAAACGGACCCGCCCGAAGGGGTAAATTTGATCGCATTGGACAGAAGGTTCAGAAGCACCTGGTTGACGTGCAGTTTGTCGCAATAGATCTCCTCGTCCACGATGTCGAGGGTATCCATGAAGAAGTTGAGCTGTTTGCTCTTCATCTGCGTCTGGATGATGTTGCGCATATCGCGGAAAATATCCGAGATCGAACAGGGTTTTTCCTCGATGTTGAGTTTTCCGCTCTCGATCCGGCTCATGTCGAGGATATCGTTGATGAGGCTGAGCAGGTGATTGCCGGACGAAAGGATCTTCTTGAGATAGTCCTGTACCCGTTCCTTGTTGTCGATGTTGGTCTCCGCGAGGGTGGTAAAGCCCAGAATGGCGTTCATGGGCGTCCGGATATCGTGGGACATATTGGAGAGGAAGGTGGTCTTGGCGCGTTCCGCCGCCTCCGCCTTATGCAGCCGCTCTTCGAGCACGGCATGTTCGACCGTCCGCTCGATCGCCCGCTTCGCGTCCCGCCTCATCCAGAGGAAATAGAGCACGAGGGCGATAAGATAGACGACGCCGACGATGACAAAGACGATCTGCACGTCCGCAACGTTCCCGAAGGCGACGTCGGAGGGAACGATGACACAGACCGCCCACTGGTCCTTCACGACGCCGCGGGCGGGCGCATAGTAAAGATACACCCATTTGCCCGTGCTCTGGGAGCGCGCCTCCGTATAGCCCGTTTGAAGAGACAAGATCTCGCTTGAAACGTCTTTTTGGGATTTTCCCTTCATGTTCAGCATGGGAAAATCGTCGAAACTGCCGAGATTTCCGTTTTCGTCCGGTCCGTGCCAGGTATCCATGATCGTCTCATGGCCCTCGCTCCCGACGTCGAAGATCAGAATGCTCGCATTTCCGTTATAAATATTGTCGGTGCGAAGAAGGGAGGGAAGCTGCGAGAGCGCCGTGACGCCGTAGAGCATGGCGACCGTCTCCCCTTCGGGATGTTCCGCCGTCTCTTTGATGATCGGCACGAAATCGGCGATGAGCTGGGCGCCCTCCATGCCCTCGCGCTTGCTTTCGAAGCGGTGGGAGATGTGTCTGCCGTGCAGTTTCTCCTCTTCGAAATTAAATTGGTTGAGAACGACGGAGTCGTCGGGAAGATAGATCAGATCCGACGGCAAGAGAATGCGGAGATTCATCGTCAGCTGCAAAGGTTTGAGCTCGGCAAGCGAGTCAAGCAGCGCGTTCCGGTCGGGGGTCGGCCCCGAAAAAGCGTCCGAATTGGCCAGGATCTCCGCCATGGATTCGAGCACTTCGCTGTCCCGCTCAAATCTGGAAGTGATCTGGTCGATGACAGTGTTCGCCGCGTCCTCGAATTGGTCCATCCCGCGTTTCCGGGCGATCGAGTCGCAGCCGAGATAGGCGGCAATGAGCCCGCCCGCCACAAAAACGAAAAAGACAACCGTTACGAGCAGCGTCTTATTCTGAAACATGAGCCATTTCTTCTTTTTTCGGGTCGTTTCTTCCATGATCTTCCCTCGTTTTCCCGAAAACGGGAACCGCCTCAAACTCCGAGCGACGCCTTAAAGGTCTCGACCGCTTTCGCCGTGACCTGATAGTCCTCTTTCACCTGTTCAAGCAGGGCGGGATCGAACCGGCCGTCCCCTCCGCGGAGCGCCTCGGTGAGCGCGGCGCTCGAATTCCCGAGTCGGGTAAAGCCGAGGTTCTGGCACATTCCCTTGATGGTATGCGCGGCGCGGAACGCCTCTTCCCCGTTCCCCGCCTCCAGCGAGGAAAGGAGCAGGGCATAGCTGCCGTCGTCCAAAAATTTGAGCACGAATTTCTGCACCAGCCGTTCGCTGCGCAGCCGTCCCATCACGTCGTCATAGTTGCCGCCGAGCGCGGCGAAGCATTCCTGAAGGGTCATTTTTCTTTCTTCCTTATACCTTTTATAATTACGTTTTATAATTACGTTTAATTTTTCGGTTTGTGAATTTTTTCCTGATCTTTCGCCGCTCATTCCCGCCGGTCCGCCGCCCCGTCCGCCGTCTCCGTATCCGGTTCGCGGTCGGTGAGGATGTCCTTCATCGAGTCGTCGTACAGATGGTATTGCGCCCGTCCCGCCCGCTTGGAGCAATAGAGCGCCTGGTCGGCTCTATGGAAGAGCTCCTCATACTCCTCGCCCTCCTCGTGCATTTCGGAGACGCCCATGCTGATCCGCACCTCGAAGCTGTCGATCTCCCCGCAGAGCGCCTTGAAGATACGGGCAATGATGGGATGGATGTCGTTGTCGTACTCGAAAAAGATCAAAAATTCGTCGCCGCCGATCCGGGCGCACAGGTCGCTCTGACGGATACTGTGGTTGAGCCGCTGGGCGATGTAACAGAGCACTTTGTCGCCGAAGAGATGTCCGTGTTCGTCGTTCGCATGCTTGAAAAAGTCGATATCGAAGATCGCGAAGGCATATTTATGATCGGGAAAGCCCTTGATCCGCGGTTCGATCTGTTCGCGCACACCCGCCCGGTTCAAAAGTCCGGTGAGCGGATCGCGGATGGATTTTTCCCGAAGCTCGTTGATCTTCGTCTTCGCGTCATGGATATCCACCGCTTTGCCGATCGCCCCCGTGATCTGGGGAGGGTTGTCATCCGACCAGATGGCGCGGACGATGATACTGTACCATCGGTATTCGCCGCCGAGGAGAAGCTGTTCCTCGCGGCTGCATTCGGGCTTGTCGGGGGTCGTGGTTTTGAGAAGATCCCCCATCCTCTGCCACCAGCCCTCGCCGAGCAGCGCGCTGAGCGCCATATTTTTGTCCGGCGAGACGATATTTTCGGGCACGCCCAGCTTGTTCGCCCCCCAAGGGGAAAGTTTCAGAATGTCGGGGCCCGCCGAATATTCGAACTGGATCTCCTCGGTCATCGCCGCGAAGAAGTTGTGCTTCATCCGCTCATAGTCGAGAAGGCGCAGCGTCCTCTCGGAGGCTCCCCCGCTCTTGGAATGGAGCACGGCGTCGGCAAAGGAGCGGATCTCGAGCCGCCGCGACGCCTTCGAAACGTCGAGGGTCAGGGAGTTCTTGACGGAAGTTGCGTTCTGCGCCAGACAGTCGAGCAGCACGGGGTTGAACGCGCCGCACTTGCCCTGCAAGATCATGTCGATCGCTTCCTCGTGCGGGATCGCCTTTTTGTAGACCCGCTCGCTCGTGAGCGCGTCATAGACGTCCGCCAAGGCGACGACCTGCGCCGAAATGGGGATCTCATCCCCTTTGAGCCCGTCGGGATAGCCTTTGCCGTCAAAGCGCTCATGGTGCCAGCGGCAGATCTCGTAGGCGCGGATGACGATGGGATTGTTTTTATGCACGGGCAGATCTTCGAGCATTTGCGCGCCGATCGCGGAGTGCGTTTTCATGACGGCGAACTCCTCGTCGGTGAGTCTGCCGGGTTTATTCAGGATTTTATCGTCGATCCCGATCTTTCCGATATCGTGCAGGGCGGACGCCATGGAGATGACGGAGATATCCACCTCGGAGAGCGGATAGCGGTCGGTGACCTCGCAGAGTTTGTGGAGCAACAGGTCGGTGAGGGTGCGCACATGCTGGATATGCCGCCCGCTCTCGCCGTTCCGGAACTCGACGATGTGGCTCAGAATGTCCACCATGAGGGAACTGTTCTGTTCCTTTTCGTAGATCTGCTCCTCGACGATACTGACAAGCTTTTTCTGCTTGGCGTACAGCAGCATGGTATTGACGACGCGGCGGTGGACGATGGACGCGTCGAAGGGGCGCATGATGAAGTCGGTCGCGCCGAGTTCATAGGCGCGCTCAATCTGTTCGGACGCCGTTTCCGCCGAGACCATGATGACGGGCACTTCCTCGATCCAGCCGCACCGTTTCATGACGGCAAGTACGTCAAAACCGTCCATCTCCGGCATGACGATGTCGAGAAGGACGAGGGAATATTCCGCGCTGTGTTTTTGCAAAAGCGAAATGGCTTCGACGCCGTTCGCGGCCTCCGAAATGTCGAACTCGTCCCCCAGCATGTCGGCGAGGATGGAGCGGTTCATCTCGGAATCATCAACGATGAGTATCTTTTCTTTTTGCATATTTTTCTGCCGGATTTCCATGAAGAAATCATCAAAGACCCCGAAAAACAGCCAAAAGGCGCCCTGCGCCGCGAGCGGTTTTCAAGGATCGGAAATAGAATATACATAAAATATTATACTCTAAAAAAGGGTCTTGTCAACTCTTTGAAAAGATTTTTTAATCCGCGAAGCAAAAGTTATAAAAAAAATATGCAGGAGTTTCTTCCTGCACAAAAAATCATCCACCCACCGTGTATCCTTATTTGTTGGCAGCTGTGTCTACCCTTTCTTGCTGTCCCCTTTAAGGGGGCGGCAAGAGATGCGCAAAACGCCCCCTCCCCAACTTGGCTCCCCCTCTGGAATAGGGGTGGAGCATTGCAATTTCTGCTCAACAGCCCAGTGGGCTGTGAGCTGCAATGCGAGAGCCGAGCTGGTGGCGAGGCGGACTTGCGGCGGGGGCTACAGCCGCAAGGCAAAGCGACGCAAAGCGGAACGGCTGAGGGGGTGTCACCTTATTTGGGCGCAAGGAACGGTCGTAAGTCTCATTCAAGTGAGTGCGTCGGGCGCGTAGACCTTTTGGACGGTCTCGAAGAGCTGCTTCCCCTCTTTCGTGAGTTTTCCGTCTTTTACAAGAAAGCCGTCTTTCTTTTCCGTCAAGATCTTTCCGCGTCTTTGCTCGAAAAGCCGAATGGAGCGGTAAGTTTCCCCGCGGCTCTCGCGCGCCCGCAAATGGGGCAAGAGCGTGTAGCCCAAAAACGCTTCCAAATCGTCGATCGCCCCGCAAAAGAGGGACAAATCAAGGCTTACACTCCTTTCTTTTCCGGAAAGCGTGACGGAAAGCAAGCTCGCGCGGCGAAAAAGTCCGTGCTCTTCAAACTCGCCCTCGACCGCAATCAAGAGTTCGTTATTCTCCGAAAACATGCTCCAATCGATCGGATGTTCCCGCCAAAAGAGCTTGACGGCGCGTTTTAATGCGTCCCCTTCGCGGTCGGTCGTCTTCCCAATGCGCTTCGTAAGAACGAGCGTCACGATCAAAGAGACGACGCAAAATCCCATGCCCGAGAGAAATAAAACGGTAAGCGTCCTGTTATGCCACAGATCGTTGGGAAAAACGGAAAGCACGATCTGAACGAGAACCGACGCGATCATAAGTCCCAACAAAAAGTAGACGATCCGATCCTTTTTCTTTTGCGAAAATCTCACACGGCTTACCGCTCGCTTGCCGTCGTCCGACTTCATGTACTCCGCAAACGTCATGTCCGTATCCATAAAAATCCCCTTGAAAAAATCAAACGACGAGGTTCACTTTATGCGTCAAGATGAAGCGGATCACAAAGAACGCTGCGACATCGAACAGAAGATAGACCCCGATCTGGATCCAGGCGATGAGATGTGCGCTCATATTCGAAAGCATAATGAGTGGCTCGATGAGCAGCGCATACAGATAGGAGAGCACGAAGGAGACGCCGAAAAGGATCAAAATGAAGGCAAGGATCCTGCGCTTTGTAAAGAGCTGGGCGATCGACGAGATGAGATCGCAGTACAAAATCCCCGCGGGGATCGAGACGACGACGAAGAGGATCTTTTCGGTCATGCTGAGCGGGTCATACAAATAGGAGCTGAACAGATCTTCAAAAAGGGTCGGAATGATCTCGATATCCCCCGTGAGCCCGCGCACCGGGATCGCAATGAAGATCCCCAAAACGATCGCCATCATGCACGCCATGAATGCGATGAACGCCGAAAGCAATTTGGAGACGAGCAGCTGCGTCGGCGTGACGGGGAGCGAAAAGGTCATATATCCCTCCCCTGTGAACAGCGAGCGGAAGAACCGCGTCGCGCTCACAAGGACAGCAGCGAAGGCGAGCGCAAAGAGCGTGCCGATCCACAGGAAAAACAGCAAAAAGACGAAAGTGCCGTTGAAATAGGCTCCGTCCGAAAGCGGAATAAAAATCAGCTCGTAAGAAAGCCGCACCAGGACGCTTAAAAGGAGCACGGCGCCGATCCACCAAGCCAAAATGCGGAAGAGCGCCAAAAGCTCGTGTTTCATCAATTTTCTTACCATCGGAACACCTCCCGAAAAACATCGTTCAAACTTTTGCCCTCTTTTTCGCGGATCTCGTCCGCAGGTGCGCTCAAAATCACCTTCCCCCCGCCCAAAAAGACGGCATGCGTCAGGACGGGCTCGATATCCCAGATCAAGTGAGTGCAGAGGAAGATCGTCGCGTCCTCCGGCTTATTTTTGATGATCGTGTCGAGAATAAAGTCGCGCGCGGCGGGGTCAACGCCCGCGATCGGCTCGTCGAGAATATACAATTTTGCGCTGCGCGACATCGTGAGGATGAGCCCCAGCTTCTCACGGTTCCCCTTCGAAAGGGTCTTGATCTTGCTCTTCCTTTGGATCCCGAGCCGCTCGAGCGTCTCATACGCTCTTTCGCGGCGAAAGTCCGGGAAAAAGTCGGCATAAAATTCGACCTGCTGCTCGACGCGCATCGACGCACTCAAATAATTCGAATCGGGCAGATACGCCGTGAAGGCCTTGGTCTTGGCGGAAGGCTGCAGCCCGCCGATCAAGATCTCCCCTTCGGTCGGCTGTAAAAGTCCCATCGCGAGCTTGATCAGCGTCGTTTTTCCGCTGCCGTTCGGCCCCAGAAGTCCGACGATCCCGCCCGCTTCGATGGACAGATCGACGCCGTTCAAGGCAAAATTTTGCCCGTATCTGAGGCTCAGGTTTTTGCATTCCAGAATGCTCATTCCACGTTTTCCTCCTCTATTTTTCTATATTATGTCAGACATAGTACTATGCAAAACTTGAAAAAACAAGATTTCGCGCTCATTTTTGCCCGTCTTTTGGCTCTTTCTTCTGCTTTTTGCGCTTGTTTACGCACTCCGTGAGCAAAAACTCAATCTGTCCGTTGAGCGAGCGAAAATCCTCTTCCGCCCAAGCGGAGAGGTCAGCAAAGAGCCCCGGCGAAAGCCGCAGCGGAAGCTGTTTTTTCTGTTTGTCATTGGTTTCTTTCAAGTTCCCGCTCCTTTGCGATACATTCCCGAAGCGCCGCCTCTTCCCCCTTCGTCTTTTTGCGGTAGACGATGAACACGACCGTAAAGACGATCAAGGCAAGCAGGCAGGCATAGATCACACAGGCGTACACGCAGCCGAAGAGCTGTTCGGAAAAGACGTAGCTCTCCCCCCTCTCGGCCGCAAATTTCATCCCGAGAAACGCAAGTCCCACGCCGAGCGCCGCGCCGCAAAGCACGATCGCGAGCATGACTGCGCTCGACACCATTTGCATTTTTATAAATTTACTTTGAAGGTTGCGCCGCAGCATGTCCCCTTCCGACTGGGTGAGTTTTCGTTCGTTGCGATAGAAAATTTGCCGCTGTTCAAGCGAAAAACGAATGAGCAGAATGAGCCCCAACAAAAGGAGCGGCATGGAGATCGCGATCAGCACATAGGACACCGTCCCGCTCTGCTCCCCTTCCTTGGGCAGAAAAGCCGAAAGGAGCGCAACAAACCCGAGCACCATGAGCACAGCGCCGATCCCGCTCTTTGTATGCGATTTGCGAAAGCTCTCGCGCTCCTCCGGCTCTTTCAAAAAGAGCTCGATGATCGGGTTTTTGCCCCCGATCGCCTTTGCACGCTCCTCGGCGCGAACGATTTCCCTCTCCCGCACGCCGTTTTCCCGTTTGAGCCGGTCGATCTCCTCCTGCGCCGCGTCGTAAAATTCGCTCTGCTGTTTCATGATTTTCTTTGCCGAGATCGAGCTGAAAACGCCGATCAGAAGTGCGTAGAAGAACATTACAAGCGTCATATAGACGCGCGCGTTCTCACTCTGCGAAAAGAGCCCGTAAAAGATCTCGGACGCGAGGAGCGGCAGGAGCGCCGTCACGCGAGAGATCTGATCTTCCCAAAACGTGCTCTTGCGGCGCGCTGCATAAACTTGCAAAAATACCGAATAAAGTTTCTCGCGCGTCGAGAGCGCTTCGCCCGTATATTCCCTTAAATTCGCCTCATGCTGCTCTTCCGTGAGCATATAGGCAAGGGAGGTTTGGCGGTAGGTCGCAGCAAGGTCGAGCGCGACGAACACGGCGACAAGACTGACGAGCGTGATCACCAAGGCCTTCGGGAGGCGATTCTCTGCCGCCATGATGACGATAAAGGGCACGCAGGCAGAGAGAAAAAGCAGGATCCGCGCCGCCGTCGTCAATTTTTTGGCGCGAAGATAGCGGTCCACCCGTTCCCCGCTCAAAAACATTCTCAAAAATTCTTCCATCTTGCACCTCTTATTTCCCGAACATAATGCGCTCGTCCGAAAGCATCCAGGACACGACGGCAACCAGGAGCGCGGTATAGATCAGGTTCATGCCGAGACTCAAAAGGGACAGGAGCACGGGCATTCCGCCGATCAAAAGCTGCTGCATGGCGCTGACGACGTTCAAAATGGGCACGAAAGCGACCCAGATCCCGAGGTCGGTGACGAACGCACTGACAAGGGAGAGCACGATCATCGCAATCATCACAACGGACGTATAGGCGGAAGCCTCTTTGACCGACTTCGAGAAGGTTGACACAAGCGAAATGAACGAGACGATGAACGGCACCAGCGAGATGATGAGCAAAAAGATCAGAAGATAGCTCGAAAATCCGTAGCTTTCCAAAAGTAGGCCGAGGTTGAGCCCCATGAGTTTCGGCAGCGACAGCATGACGCCCAAAAAGCTCGACGTCGCGCCGAGCGCCGCGATACAGCTCAGCGGCAAGATCTTCCCGAGCGCGATATACGGGCGCTTCACCGAAGTTGCGAGGATGGTCGTGAGCGTTCCCCGCTCCTTCTCCCCCGCGACCGATTCGAGGGTCACGCTCATGCAGGCGGAAAAGATGAAGGTAACGACGAGCATGGGCAGAAGATTCTGCATGACGAGGCGGCCGACGTCGCCCTCGCCCATAAAATTGTGTGCGGAGATGGTGAAACGCGCCCCATACGCCTGCAAGACCGCGCTGGCGATGGCATAGAACGCTTCGCCCGCACCGTCGTCGGCGGTCGAATAGTAAAATTCGACGACGGGAAGATGAGCAGGATCGGACGGTCCCAGCACGGCGGCGTCAAAATTTTCGGGAAAGACGAGATAGGCACTCGCCTCGCCCGCCTTGACTTTCTCGACCGCCTCCTTCGGGGTCTCGGGTGTGAGCCATTCGATTTTGGAACCGCTCTCCTCGATCGCCGCCTGCATGGATTGAACCGCAAGCGACTGCCCAGACAAATACACTTGATATTGATAGGTCTCGGCGCCGCCGATGAAGCTCCCGATCAACGAATAGAGCAGATAGATGATGATCCCGGGAAGCAAAATGGTGATGATGAGCCGCGGATCGTGGAAAAACCGATGAAATTCCTTTTTGACGAGCGCCGAAAGTTTCATAAAGCCTCCCCCTTGATCCCGCGATAGATCTCGAAAAATTTTTCTTCGAGCGAGCTCCCCGCGCAGAGGGAGGAAAGATCGCCCTCCGCCGCCATTTTTCCGTCGATGATGATCCCCACCCGGTCGCAGAGCTTTTCCACGAGCGAAAAGATATGGGTCGAAAGCAAAATGCTCTTGCCCATCCCCTTGAGATCGGACAGAAAATCGGTCACGACTTTCGCGGTCAGAACATCCAGCCCGTTTGTCGGCTCGTCGAGTATCAGAACGTCGGGATCGTGCACGATGGAGATCACGAGCGATGTCTTTTGCGCCATGCCGGTCGAAAGATCGGCGACCCGGACCCCCGAAAAGCGGTCGATCCCAAATTTAGCGAAAAGTTCCCGTTTCCGCTTTGCGAGCGCCTCCTTCGCGACGCCGTGCATCGCGCCGAAAAAATCGAAGAGATAATCGGGGGTGAAAAAGCCCTCCAATTTGAGCTCCCCCGTCATGAACCCGATACAGTCGCGCACCTTCGCCGCCTCATGGCGGATCGAATGCCCCAAAACGAACGCGTCGCCTTCGTCGGGCGAGATGAGCGTCGAGAGCATGCGGAGCGTTGTCGTCTTGCCCGCGCCGTTGGGTCCCAAAAGCCCGTAAATTTCGCCGCGATAGGCGGAAAACGAGAGCCCGTCCACCGCGACCTTCCGCTTGAGGGAAGTGCGGTCGATCTTCTGCTGCTTGCGCGAAAGCGTGAAGGTTTTTTTGAGATTTTCCGCCCGAACGATCTCATTTTCGAATATTATGTCAGGCATAGTACTATGCAAAATCCCCTTTTTTGAAGTTTGACTTTGATTTTTTGCGAAATTTTAATAAATACTGCCCGTTCCGACGACCGGTTGTGCGTCGCGGTTGCCGCAGAGCACAACGAGAAGATTGGAGACCATCTGCGCCTTCCGTTCGTCGTCGAGCTCGACGATCTCCTCTTCGGAGAGCTTGTTGAGCGCCATCTGGACCATGGAAACCGCGCCCTCGACGATCTTCTGCCGCGCGGCGATGATCGCGGAAGCCTGCTGGCGTTGGAGCATGGCGGCTGCGATCTCGGGCGCATAGGCAAGGTGGGAAATGCGGGCTTCCAAAATCTCGATCCCCGCCATGTCGGCGCGCATTTGGATCTCCCCTTTCAGAACGTCCGCGATCTCCTGCGCGCTGCCGCGGAGGGATTTTTCATCGCCGCTCGTCGAAACGTCGTAGGGATATTGCCTTGCGACCTGGCGGATCGCGGCATCGCACTGCGTCGAAAGATACGCCATGTAGTTGTCGACGTTAAAGACCGCCCGTGCCGTGTTGGTGATCCGCCAGATGACGACGACGGAGATCTCGATCGGGTTACCCTCCTCGTCGTTGACTTTCTGCTTGTCGTTGTTGAGGGTCATCGCTTTGAGCGAAAGCTTGCGCGTCACTCCCGTCATGCCACGCGCGGGATTGACCGAACTGCAGAAAGGATTGACCCAGCTGAATCCGTCGCGCTTGATCGTGCCGTAATATTTGCCGAAGAGAGTCAGAACGAAGGCCTCATTCGGCTGCAAGAGCTTAAAGCCCGCGCACATGACCGCCGCCGCGACAAACAAAATGAGCGCGACGGGGATCAGAAGGATGAATCCCGCGGATCCCCCTTCGTCTGTCCCGAACGCGATCCCGATCCCGAACGACGCGATCGCCGCGACAAACATCAAAATTACCAGAAACAGCATGACCCAGCCGTTCTTTTCCCGGGCGCTCCGCTCGTCCACCGAGTCGGCGAACTTCAGCGTGTCCCTCTTGTTCTCTTCCATATCCATCCTCCGAATGTGATATTATTTTGATATCATCATGATAGTATATTCTTCCACCTTTGTCAAGTGTTTGAAGGGGGTTTTCTTCTAATTTTTCAAAAAAGCCGCCGCGCCCCCAAATGCGCGGTGCTGTTAGGGATTTAGAATTAAGCGGTTTGGCGGTTAGTCTAACCGCTTAATTCGTTGTCCTTCCCTAGATTTAAACGGCTTCTTCCTGCGCGAAGTCGGGAATGGCTCCCACGCAGTTGTAGATGATTTCCACCGCTTGTGTCCGCTTGCCGTCAATCACTTGCTTTTCGTGAACTATGACTTTCTCAATGAACTACCGCACGATTTCAGGCGTGAGCTCCGTGATTTCCGTGTACTTCCGCACAATTCGCATGAAGCGCGTCACGTTGTCGGATTGCTCCTTCGCCTTCATTAAGATTTCTTGCAGTTCTCGGATGCGCGCACTCAACCCTGACTGCTCATCCTCATACTCCTGTGATAGCTTTCGGAAGCGTTCATCGGAGAGGTTGCCGTTTACCTTGTCCTCATAGAGGTTTCGGATGATACGGTCAAGAGCTTGTACGCGCCGTTCGGCGTTCTCTTTCTCCTGCGTATACGTCGAAAGAAGTTTTTTGCTTTCCCTGTCGGCGTTGTTTTGAAGCATAGAGAGAAAATCTTTCTCATGTTCCTTTGCCATAGAGAATGCCCGTTGTAAGTCTGCAAGCACGATTTTCTCCAATGCTCTTAACGAAATACGATGAGAAGTGCAGGTGCTTTTCTTCTTTTTTCGATACGACGAACAAAGAAAGGACGGTTGAAACTTGTAGTTATTAAGTCTTTGCAGCGTCAACCGTTTCCCACAATCCGCGCAATAGAGAAGTCCCGAAAATGCGCTTGTTTCTCCCGTTTTGCTCGGTCTGCGCCGCGCCTCGCGTATTTTTTGAACGGTTGCGAATGTTTCTTCGTCGATGATCGCTTCGTGCGTATTCTCGAACGTTATCCATTCCTCGGGCGGAAGATAGAGCTTCTTCTTACACTTATACGATTTCTTTCTCGTTCGAAAGTTCACAGTATGTCCGAGATAGTTCGGATTTTCGAGAATCTTTACGACAGAGCTGGATGACCATAATTCGGGAAACTCCGTTTCATGGACGGCAATCGAAAGATTTTTCCGTTTCTTGTAAATTGTCGGGGATTCAATGCCTCGCTCCGAAAGCAATCGGGAAATCTGCGTCGGACCGTAGCCATTCATGCACAGTCTGAAAATTTCTTTGACTACTTCGGCGGCTTCCTCATCTACGACCCATTTCTGCTTGTCGTTCCCGTCCTTCTTGTAGCCGTAGGGCGGGATCGATCCGAGGTGTTTGCCCGACATTCCCTTTGCCTTGAACACGGCGCGGATTTTCTTGCTTGTGTCCTTCGCATACCATTCGTTGATGATGTTGCGAAAGGGAGTAAAGTCGTTGTCCACGTTGCTCTCACTGTCCACGCCGTCGTTGATGGCGATGAACCGAACGCCCGCGTCGGGGAACGTGATTTCGGTGTAAACGCCCACTTTCAGATAGTCCCTGCCAAGCCTCGACATATCCTTTACGATGATTGTGCCGACGTTACCCGCATTGACATCTTCCATAAGTCGCATAAAGTCGGGGCGATTGAAGTTCGTGCCGCTGTATCCGTCGTCCACATAGAATTGGGGGTTGGAGAAGCCCTTTTCGCTTGCGTACTTGCCGAGAATTGCCTTTTGATTAACGATACTGTTGCTGTCGCCCTCGTTCTCATCGTCCCTCGAAAGACGGCAGTAGAGGGCAGTTATTTTTTCACCTCCTATATTGGTCTTGTATTGTTGCGTTGAAAGTTGTCTTTTCATAGATTTACTCCTTTGGAATGA
>CANRGG010000032.1 GCA_947630115.1 uncultured Clostridia bacterium | reverse complement strand
TCGGCAACACGACGGCTGCGATCGGCAAGGGCTTTGCGATCGGTTCCGCCGCCCTTGCGACGATGTCCATGATGTCGAGCTATCTGTATGCCGCGGGCGAAGGATTTTTGGCAGACGGCTTGCAGCTCCTTTTGAATATCATCCGCGGCGACGTCATCGTCGGTGCGATTATCGGCGCGGCGATCCCCTATCTCTTCTCGGGCATGCTCATCAACGCGGTCGCAAAGGCTGCGCGGCAGATGGTCGAAGAAGTTCGCCGCCAGTTCCATGAGAATCCCAAGATTTTGACGGGCGAAGCCGATCCCGACTCCACGAAATGCGTTTCGATCTCCTCGCAGGGCGCGCTCAAACAGATGATCGTTCCCTCCATCGTCGCGATCGCGATCCCCGTCGTCTGCGGGTTTATCTTTGGGCCCGGCTTTGTCGGCGGCATTCTCATCGGCGCGACGCTCTCCGCGATCATGCTTGCGATCTACACGGGCAACGCGGGCGGCGCATGGGACAACGCGAAGAAGTACATCGAATCGGGCGGCGTCGAAGGCGTCGTGAAGGGCGAAGAAGGCTACGACGCGGTGCATGACGCGGCAGTCGTCGGCGACACGGTCGGCGATCCCCTCAAAGACACCGTCGGCCCTTCCCTCGATATCCTCATCAAGATCATGTCGACGATCTCGCTCGTCTGCGTGGTCGTGTTCCAGAAGTTCAACGTCCTCTCCCTCACCGGGCTTGGCGCGAAGCTCTTCGGAATGTAATTTGAAAAACAGAAGGCGCGGAGCAAATCGCTCCGCGCCTTTTTTATTGAAACTCTACCGCAAAACTTTTTCCCGATTGACAAGCGCGCCTATCTGCGACACGCCCCATCCTTTTTTCGCCGAAATGTTAATCCTCCAATTCCTTGATCCAGGCCTCGACTTCACTTCTTTGCGCGGCGCCCGAAAACCGTCTGCCGTTCAGCCATGTCGCCCCGCTTGCCGAGGAATGCAAGTTCGTGGCGCTGGAACCGATCGAACTTGAACCGGACGTGCAGAACGGCACGATCGTCTTGCCCGAGAGATCATAACTTTCGAGGAAAGTATAGATAATTTTCGGCGCCTGCCCCCACCAGATCGGATAGCCAAGATAGATGACGTCGTACTGCTCCATGTTTTCGACCTCGCCCTTGATCGCGGGACGGGCGGAATCGTCGTTCTGCTCGCGGTTGGCGCGGCAGTCGGAATTATAGTTCAAATCCTCCGACGTATAGGGAGTTTCGGGCGTAATCTCATAAAGCGAGCCGCCCGTGATGTCGGCGATGTACTGCGCAACGCTCTTCGTATGGTTGGTGCAGGAAAAATAGGCGACGAGAACAGAAACTTCCGATTTGTCCTGATCGTCCGCGTTCCCCTGATCTTCCGAGGAGAAGGTGACCTTGACCTCCGTCTTCCCCAAATTCCAGCTCTTGGATTTTTCGATCGCGTCCCACTGCGCGGAAGTTCCGGCAAACAGGATCGACGTCACCGCGCTGTCCTGAATGATGTATTTCCCGATCGAGGTGACGGAAACGGGAATGGTAAGCTCGGTGAGCTCCGCCCGGCGGAAGGCCGCGTCGCCGATCGCCGTGACGGTGTTTGGAATGACGCTCTGATTGCTCCCGCGAAGGAGGGTGTGGGTTTTCAGGTCGATGAGGTTGTTGCCCTCGCCGGAAAAGGCGGGATTTTCCGCCGCGACCGTGATCTTGTCGAGCCCGCCGCAGTTGTTGAACACGGAATCGCCGAGAACGGTAAGCCCTGCGGGCAGATAAATTTCTTCCAGCTCTCTGCAACCCGAAAAGGCGTTGTTGCCGACGCTTTCGAGCGCGCTCTCCTCGCCGATCACGACTTCTTTGAGTTCATGGCGGCTGTAAAAGGCGTTCTTTTCGATGGTTTTTACAGAATTCGGAATGGTAACGGAGAGAATGTCCGCCTTGTGCCTGGAATAAGCAAACGCGCTCTCCCCGATGCCGATGACGGGCAAGTTTTCGTAAGTTTCGGGAATGACGATGTTCTCGCTCTCCCCTTCATCGCCCGTGACAAGATAGCCGTCGCCGCTTCTTTCAAAGATGAGGGTCTCCGAAGGTGCGGGCCCTGTTTGATCTTCCTCTGTTTCGTCCCCGGTATGATCGTCCTCTTTGTCGCCGCTGCCCGCGTCGGGCTTCTGTTTGCCGGCGTCCGGATCGTCCGAGCCGCCTGCGGGAGGATCGCTCTTTTCCTCCTCCTTTTGATCGTCCCGATCTTGGGAAGGATCGTCCTTTTGATCGTCTTGATTTTCCTTTTCATCCGAAGGATCGTCCTTCGGGTCGGGCAAAGTCTGACCGCCGCTTCCCTCAACACCGCTCCCCTGCTCGGACGTTTCGCCGGTTTCTCCGCAAGCCGCAAAGACAAGGCAAAGCGCAAGCAAGATCGCCGTCAACACAAGTATCCATTTTCTTCGCATGATTTTTTCTCCTTTTTTTATTTTTTCAGCCGTTTAAGCCATTGACCCAATTTTCGACTTCGCTTCTTTGCGCAGCGCCCGAAAACCGCTTGCCGTTCAGCCATGTCGCCCCGCTTGCCGAGGAATGCAAGTTCGTGGCGCTGGAACCGATCGAACTCGATCCCGACGTGCAGAACGGAACGATCGTCTTGCCCGAAAGATCATAACTTTCGAGGAAAGTATAGATAATTTTCGGCGCCTGCCCCCACCAGATCGGATAGCCGAGATAGATGACGTCGTACTGTTCCATGTTTTCGACCTCGCCCTTGATCGCGGGGCGGGCGGAATCGTCGTTCTGCTCCCGGTTGGCGCGGCAGTCGGAATTATAGTTCAAATCTTCCGACGTATAGGGAATTTCGGGTGTGATCTCATAAAGCGTGCCGCCCGTGATGTCGGCGATGTAGTTTGCAACGCTCTTCGTATGGTTCGTGCAGGAAAAATAGGCGACGAGAACGTCCGACGGGTCGGTTTTTCCGAGTTTTCCCAGATCGGCGCTGCCGCCGCAAGCCGAAAGCGCGACCGTCAGGCAGGTTATGAAAATCAAAACGGGTAACCCTTTCCATCTTTTCATCTTATTGTTCCTCCTGAAATTTTTGAACGCGCATTTTGAGCCGGTATTTCTCGCGGAGTGCGGCGATTTCTTTCATCATCGGGCTTTTATGATGAAGATCGAGCGCTTTTTCATCCGTCCAAACGTCGATGAGCAGCACCGTTTCGGGATCGTCCATCGCCCAAAAATATTCATAGCGCAGATTGCCCGTTTCGGCGCGGATCTGCTCGACCAGCCCGCTCTTTTTCATCTCTTCCGCAAACTTCCGCGCGCTTCCGTCCGTGCCCGTGTAATAGATATTGACCGTGAGCGCCATATTTTGCCTCGCGTCAAGGAAGTTTGTCGTATTCTTCGGCGGAAACGGGCTCCAGCCACTCGTTCGAGCCGTTTTCGCCCGGCACTTCGATCGCAAGATGGGAAAACCAGCTGTCCTTTGCCGCGCCGTGCCAATGTTTGACGCCTTCAGGAATGTTGATACAATCGCCCGGGTTCATTTCGACCGGCTCTTTCCCCCACTCCTGATAGTAGCCGCGCCCCGCGAGCGCGATCAAGATCTGCCCGCCGCCCCTCGTCGCATGATGAATGTGCCAATTATTTCGGCAAGAAGGCTCAAAGGTGACGTTAAAAATGCCGACTTGGGTCTTGGAGACGGGCGCAAGGTAGCTCTTTCCGCTGAAATACTGCTTGAAGCCGTCATTGGGCGCGCCGATCGGGAAGATCATCGAATTTTCATGCGCCGCCATAGCGGTTTCCGCCGTCTCTTCCGCCCAGATCTCCTTTGCCAGGTTGAACACCGCCCACGCTTTTGGCCAGCCGGCGTAAAAGCCGACGTGCGTGACGATCGCGGCGATCTCCTTTTTGGTAACGCCCGCCTTTTTGGCGTTTTCGAGATGAAATTTGAGCGAACTGTCCGTAATGCCCGACGCCATGAGCGCGACGACCGTTATAATGCACCGCGTCTTGTGGTCAATGTCGGGATTGTTCCAATTCTCGCCGAAGAGAACGTCGTCGTTGAAGTGCGCAAAGTCGGGCGCAAACTTGCCGAGCGATTTCCTGCCTGCATCCTGCGTGATCTTTTTCATGATATTTCTCCTGTTGATTTTATTTTTTCAAAAATGTTTTGCATTCGCCGAGGGTCTCTCCCGTTTTCAGGAAGGTATAGCCCGGCATTTCGAACAAAACGGGCTTGAATTTCCGATAGTCGGGTCTATCGCCTTGATCTGTAAGAATGCTCTCTTCGGCAAAGGTGTTCACGACCTTGACGACAAAATTTTCAAACCCTCCGATCTCGTAAACGTCCAAAACGGCGCACTCCATCGCAAGTTTTGCTTCCTTGATGAGGGGAACGCCCGTCTCTCCGAGCGAGTACTCGAAAAGGGAAGATTTGTCCGCATTCCTACCCGAAACGCTCCCCGCGAGGGCAGCTTTTGAAAGCCAGCTCTCGTCGACGACGTTCACGGACAGCGCCTTTCTTTCCTTGATCCCGCCGTTGATGTAGTGTGATCGGTTCAGGCTGATCATGGCGGCGTCATGCGAGACGATCCCGATGTGCGCGACGAGCGTAAAGTCCGGCTTTCCCTCCACGAAGGCGCCCGCCACGATCACGGGCGTGGGATAAAAGGCGAATTTGTTTCCGATGTTCTTTTTCATGGATCCCCCTTCGAGCGATCGCTCACGTCTCAGAATTTCTGGGCCCAGCTGCCGAGCTCCGCGAGGGAATAGGTGTCGTTCAAGATCTTTCCCTCGACCATCTTCGCCTCTTCGGAGACGAATTTTTCAAGCTCCGCCCGCGTTTTTCCGAAGCCGCTGCCGCCGCTCGTCGCAAAGAGGACGATCTTCTTGCCCGAAAAATCATAGCTTTCGAGGAAGGTCTTGACGATCGCGGGCGCCGTGTACCACCAGATGGGAAACCCGAGGAATACCGCGTCGTATTGCGCGAGGTTTTGCAGGCGGCTCTTGATCTCGGGACGGGAAGCGGGGTCGTTCATCTCGAGCGTCGAGCGGCTCTTCTTGTTCGTCCAATCAAGATCGGCCGAAGTGTAGGGCGTTTGAGGTTCGATCTCGAAAAGATCGGCTTTCAACGCTTTTGCAAGGGAGATCGCCACCTTCTTCGTCGTTCCGCTTGCCGAAAAATACGCTACCAAAACTTTTTTCATTTCTGTTCTCCTTTTGCGGCGATTTTTTGCATTTTCGCCGTTAATTCCCGCAGGGCGGAAAGCAGCCCCTCGGGGTTTTCCAGTTCCGAATAGATCTCCTTCTCCCGCCGGTAAAGATCGGACAAGATCCCGTCCGCAAATTCCTTGCCGCTTGGCGTGAGAGAGACGAGAAGCTCCCGCCGCTCCCCCTTGATCTGGGAAAGTTCGACCAATTTTTTGCCCTCCAAATCTTTGATGATCGTGTTCGCCGTGCTCCGCGGGATCGCCCAATCGCCGCAGATCTGCTTCTGGCTGTGTTCCTCCCCGTCGTTCAAGGCGTAAAGGATCCATAAAAGATTGGGAGAACCCACCCGGCAGTTTTTCCCGTACTTGTCATAAGCGCCGTCGATCCCGTAAAGGAGCTTCCCAAGTTTGTAAAAAAAGGTTCGTTCGTCCATAGATTTGCCTCAAAAATTCTGTTTCGTATTTTAATTATAATCCGAGTTCGGATTTCTGTCAAGGGTTTTGCGGAAAATTTTTCAAAAATTTTTTGATCTTGCAAATTTTTATCCATGAAAAACGAAAAAGGCGGCAGATCTGCCGCCCTTTCAAGCCGTTTTCGTTTGATTTTACCGATTTTTCTCTTTTGAAAGCGCTTCGTCGATCGCCTTGGCGGCTGACTTGCCCGCGCCCATCGCGGAGATCACGGTCGCCGCGCCCGTCACGGCGTCGCCGCCTGCATAGACGTTTTTGCGCGAGGTGAGCCCCCGCTCGTCGACGACAATGCCCCCCCGCCGATCGGTCGCAAGCCCCTCCGTCGTGTTCTTGAGCAGCGGATTGGGCGACGTCCCGATCGCCATGATCACGGTATCGACGTCCAGCACAAATTCGCTGCCGGGCACAGGCTCGGGGCGCCGTCTGCCGCTCGCGTCTTTCTCGCCGAGCGCCATTTTCACGCATTCCATGCCGCGGACAAAGCCGAATTTCCGGTCCGACTTCTCCTCATAGCCCAAAATTTTCACGGGATTGCAGAGAAGGCGGAACTCAATGCCCTCCTCCGCCGCATGTTCGACCTCTTCTTTCCGCGCGGGGAGCTCCTCCATCGAACGTCGATAGACGAGGAACACCTTCTCCGCGCCGAGGCGGAGCGCCGTCCTCGCGGCGTCCATCGCGACGTTCCCCCCGCCGACGACCGCCACCTTTCCGCCCTTCATGATCGGCGTTTCGGACCCTTCCCGGTACGCCTTCATGAGATTGCTGCGCGTTAAAAATTCGTTGGCGGAATACACCCCGTTGAGGCTCTCGCCCTCGATCCCCATAAAATTGGGAAGCCCGGCGCCCGAGCCGAGAAAGACGGCGGAAAAGCCCTGTTCGAAGAGTTCGTCCACCGTCAGCGTCTTGCCGATGACGACGTTGGTCTCGATCTTCACGCCGAACGCTTCCAACGCGTCGATCTCCCTTTGGACGATGGCCTTCGGCAGACGGAACTCGGGAATGCCGTACACGAGCACCCCACCCGCCAAATGCAGCGCTTCAAAGACCGTCACATCATATCCTTTCCGCGCAAGATCGCCCGCGCAGGTCAGCCCCGAAGGCCCCGACCCCACGACCGCGACCCGCTTGCCGTTCTTCGGGACGGGAGCTACGAGCTTCTCCTCCCGGCGCCGATCGGCGAGAAACCGTTCCAGCCTTCCGATCGCGACGGGCTCCCCTTTTTTGCCCCGCACGCACTGCATTTCGCACTGCGTCTCCTGCGGGCAGACTCTGCCGCACACCGCGGGAAGGGAGGAGACTGAAGAGACGATCTCATACGCCTCGTCGAACTTGCGCTCCTTGATCTTCCGGATGAATTCGGAAATGGGGATCCCGACGGGGCAGCCCGAAACGCAGGGAGCATTCTTGCAGGAAAGACAGCGATTCGCCTCGGCGACCGCCTCCTCTTCCCCATAGCCGAGGGCAACTTCGTTGAAATTTTTGCGGCGCGTTTCAGGATCCTGCACCGGCATCGGCGTTTTTTTCAAATCGGTCATTTTTCCGCCCTCCCGAAGAGATTGCAGGTCCGCTCATAGGCTTTCCGCTCGAACTCCGCATACATCCGGTTGCGCGCGATCGCCTCGTCGAAATCCACTTCATAGCCGTCGAAATCGGGGCCGTCCACGCAGGCGAATTTCATGATCTTCTTCCCCTCGCGGAGAAGAGAGAGCCGGCAGCCGCCGCACATGCCCGTCCCGTCGATCATGATGGGATTCATCGAGACCGTGACGGGGATCTGATAAGGTCTCGCCGTTTCGACGACGTACTTCATCATGACGAGCGGCCCGACCGCGAAAATTTCGTCGAACCTTTCGCCCCCCGCCAGGAGCCGAGCAAGCGGCAGCGTGACGCTCCCCTTTTCTCCGAATGAACCGTCGTCGGTCGTGAAAAAGGTCCTATCGGAAGCCGCGCGGAACTCCTCCTCCAAAATGACGAGTTCGCGGCTGCGGAACCCGACGATGGCGGTGACATCCGCCTTGCCGCGGAAAAACGCCTCGGCGACCGGAAGGGCGATAGCGGCGCCCACACCGCCCGCAACAAGACAGACTTTTTGGATCCCCTCCGTCCTGGCGGCGCAGCCGAGCGGGCCCGAGAAATCCCGCAAAAATTCCCCCTCCCGCTTCTGTGAAAGCAGATAGGTCGTCGCTCCGGCGATCTGGAAGATGATCTTGACGGTCCCTTCCTCGGAGCAGGTCCCCGCGACGGTCAACGGAATGCGCTCCCCCTCTTCGTCCACGCGCAGAATGATGAACTGTCCCGCCTTCGCCTTTGCGGCGACAAGAGGCGCCTCGATCTCCATCTGCACGACGGCGGCGTTCAGTATTTTTTTTCTTATGATCCGATACATATCCGAAAATCCTTTTTTTGCTCCCGTCCGTTCCCTCCGCGGACGGATTTTTCGCCGAAAAAAGAAAAGCCCGATCGGGGACTTTTCTTTTATTCGCTCTCAGGAAATGAGATTTCAGTTGCCTTTCTTCATGTCCTCGCGCACTTCCTTGAAGCACTTGACGATATAGTCGAGATCTTCCTTGGTGTGTGCGGCGGAGACCTGTGTGCGGATCCTCGCCTTGCCCTTCGGCACGACGGGATAGGAGAACGCCACGACATAGACGCCCTTCTCCATCATGCGGCGGGCCATTTCGACCGCCGTGTGCTCGTCATAGAGCATGATGGGAACGATCGGGTGGACGCTCTCGATGATGTCGAACTTCGCCTCGGTCAGAAGTTTTCTATAATATTTGGTGTTCTCTTCGAGCTTATCGCGCAGTGCGGTAGAAGAGTCGAGCATGTCGAGGAGCCGGCTCGTTGCGACGGCGATCGCCGGAGCGAGCGAGTTGGAGAAAAGATAGGGACGGCTCCGCTGGCGGAGCAGCGCAATGATCTCCTTTCTTCCCGAAGTGAAGCCGCCCGAAGCGCCGCCGAGCGCCTTACCGAGCGTAGAGGTGATGATGTCCACCCTGCCCTGCACGCCGCAGTATTCCGCCGTGCCCTTGCCGTGCGCGCCGACAAAACCGGTCGCATGGCTGTCGTCTACCATGACGAGGGCGTTGTATTTCTCCGCAAGATCGCAGATCCCCTTGAGGTTTGCGATGATCCCGTCCATCGAAAAGACGCCGTCGGTCGCGATGAGCTTGATCCTTGCGCCGTTCTTGTCCGCCTCGATGAGCTTCGCCTCAAGATCGGCCATGTCGTTGTTGTGATAGCGATATCTCGCCGCCTTGCAAAGACGCACGCCGTCGATAATGCTCGCATGGTTGAGTTCGTCCGAGATCACCGCGTCCTCGGCGGAGAGAATGGTCTCGAAAAGCCCGCCGTTCGCGTCGAAGCAGGAGGAATAGAGAATGGTATCCTCGGTGCCGAGGAACTTCGAGATCTTTGCCTCGAGCTCCTTATGGATGTCGAGCGTGCCGCAGATGAAGCGCACCGACGCACAACCGAAACCGCGCTCCTGATAGCACTTGCAAGCGGCGTCGATGAGATCTTGGGAGTCTGCGAGCCCGAGATAGTTGTTGGCGCACATGTTGATCATCTTTTCGCCGTCTTGCGCCACGATCTTCGCGCTCTGGGGGGAGGCGATCACACGTTCGCCCTTAAAGAGCCCGTCCGCCTTGATCTTCTCCACTTCGTCAAAATAAAACTTGATTGCCTGCTGTTTTGTCATGTTATCTCTCCTTTTGATGGTTTCCGAATTCAGTGAAGTTTGGTCCAATCGAGCACGACCTTGCCCGAGTTGCCGCTGTTCATCGCCTCGAAGCCCTTCTCGAAGTCGCGCACGTCGAAATGGTGAGTGATGATGGGCGAAATGTCGAGCCCGCCCTCGAGCATGGAGGACATCATATACCACGTTTCGAACATCTTCCTGCCGTAAATGCCGCGGATGTTCAGGCAATGGAACACGACGGTCTCCCAGTTGATCTTCATGTCCTTCTTGGGGATCCCGAGCATCGCGATCCGGCCGCCGTTTTCCATATGGTCGATCATCTGGTTGAACGCCGCCGCGCTTCCCGACATTTCAAGCCCCACGTCGAAGCCCTCGTGGATATGGAGCGATCTCATCACTTCGTCGAGGTCCTCTTTGCCGGTGTTGACCGCAATGACGCCGAACTTCCTCGCAAGATTCAAGCGATATTCGTTGAGGTCGGTGATGACGACGTGCCGCGCGCCGCGGAACTTCTCGATCGCCGCCGCCATGATCCCGATGGGACCCGCGCCGGTGATGAGCACATCCTCGCCCGTCACGTCATAGGAAAGAGCGGTGTGCGTCGCGTTGCCGTAAGGATCGAAGATGGAGTACATATCGTCGGAGATCCCGTCGACGCACTTCCAGACGTTCTTTGCGGGGATCACGAGATATTCCGCAAACGCGCCGTCGCGGTTGACGCCGACGCCCTTCGCTTCCCGGCAGAGGTGTCCGTTCCCCGCCAGGCAGTTGCGGCAATGCCCGCAGACGACGTGCCCCTCGCCCGTGACGCGCTCGCCGACCTTGAAGTTCTCGACGTTCTCGCCGACTTCGACGATCTCGCCGACATATTCGTGTCCGATCGTCATGGGCGTCTTGATAGTGTTCTGCGACCATTCGTTCCAATTATAAATATGTAGATCGGTGCCGCAGATCGCAGTTTTTTTGATCTTGATCTTCACGTCGTTTTTGCCGACGGAGGGAATCGGAACTTCACGCATCCAAAGTCCGACTTCGGGTCTTTCCTTGACAAGAGCAATCATCTTTTCCATGGCTCTTTTCCTCCTTTAATTTTAACCGTTTGAACGCGTTTTCCCGCGTTCGTTTTTATTCTTTAATATTGTAACTCTTTTTTGTTTCAATCGCAAGGATTTTACCGCAAAAAAAGAAAATTTTTTTACGGATTTTTTTTATCGGGCCCTTTATTTTTCACATAAAAATCATTTTTTTGTCACGAAAAAAATTTTCAAACCCCTTGTTTTTTTCCAAACGGCATTATATAATAGGAAACGTAAAATATATTTGGAGGAAAACTCTATGAAGCTGAAGATCGCTTCTCTTTCCCTTTTGCTCGCCTCGGGGCTGTTTGCGCTTGCGGGGGTCGGGCTGTCCTCTGCGGGGCCGACGAACCTTGCCGCCGCGGACGGGGACGGGGAAAAAGTCTATGAACAAAGCGAAGTGAAAACGCTGGAAGATCTCCGCAAAGTGCCCGTCGCGCAGATCGCCGGCTGGAACAAATACGACAGCCGGGACTACGGGATCGTCACTTCCGTCAAGGATCAGCGTCCCTATGACCTCTGCTGGGCGTTCTGCACCACCGCCGCGGCGGAAACCTCCATTCTGCGCGAGGGCTGCGACCCTACTGTCACGAAAGAAACCCTCGATCTGGACGAGATCGAGCTCGCGAAAACGGTGCGGGGCAAGTTCCTCGACCCGTTCGGCGTCGCCGACGGGAAATTGCTCGAACCCACCCAGGCCGATTGGGACCAATCGGGCGCGCTCGACTTCGTTTCCCGCTCCGCCTCCCACTGGCAGGGGCTCTACAACACCGGCAATGCCCCCGACGAGGCGACTGCCGATTACTCGGAATACGTGCTCGACGGCTTTGAAAAGAGCGAGAACAATGTAACTTCGATCAAAAATCTCGTTGCAAAATACGGCGCAGTCGCGTTCGAATACAACGCCATGTCGGGCGACGTCGAATACCATCTGGCGCAGGGACAGCAGACCCATGCGAGCGCGATCGTCGGCTGGGACGACACCGTCAAGAAGGAAAATTTCAAAGATTTCATGGGCAAGACCCTTGCGACGCATGACGGCGCGTGGCTTGTGAAGAACAGCTGGGGCACCGGCTTTCACGGGGACGGCTACTTCTGGCTTTCGTACGATTCCCAGATCGTGAACGTCACCGCCTTCGATCTCTCCCGTCACGAGGACGATACATACCTTTATAATTATGCGGGAAACGACACCTGCAGAATGTATTGGACCCCCCAGCAGCAGCTGCGGGCAGCCCAGAAATATGCCTACGTTTTCGAACCGCAGCTCAAAGACGAATGCGCGGAGATGATCACTTCGGTCAGCGTGGCCGTCTGGGGCGTATGCGACGTGAAAGTTGAGATCTACACCGGGCTCACCGAAAGCGGAAGCAGCTATACGGGATCGAGCAACCCCGCCGCGACGGTGACGTACCACACGACCTGCTCCGACAAAGCCCTCTACACCATTCCTCTGCAAACGCCCTTGAAAATTTCGGACGGCAAGCCCTTCTGCGTCGTCGCAAGCGTGGATATGCTGGGAACCATTCTGTTCGATTTCAACGGAAACACCGGCGACACCGTCTGCTATACGGCGAGCTACTCCTCCTGGTCCAGACTGCGGATCGGAGACGGACAGCTCCCCGCCATCCACCCCATCGTCACCATCGACAAAACGGAAAAAGCGGAGAAATACGGCACAACGCTTCTTGAAAAAATCGAGGCGATAAACGCTCAGATCAAATCGTTCGGCGGAAAAGCCTTCTATGCCGAGAACTACGACAAATTCAACGAGATCGGCAAGCAGATCGACTCGCTCTCCGAGGAAGAGCGCGGCAAGCTCTGGACTTCGGACAAAAAGAAAGTGGAAAAGTACGAAAAACTGATCGAAGATTGGGAAAAGTTCGTCAAAGGCGCGGACGCTTCCATTGAGATCGGCAAAAAGCTGCGCTGAAAGGAGGAAAAACCGTTATGAAAAAAATTTTGAGACTCATCTTGGCGGCAACGCTGTCGCTTGCGCTTGTTTTCTCCTTCGCCGCGTGCGGTCCCGAGGAGCAAAAGCCGAACGGAGACGACCCGAACGGTCAGGTGACCCCGACCGACCCGACAAACCCTGACAATCCGGACGATCAGGGAGGCAAGGACGACCCGACGACTCCCGACAACCCGGACGAAAAGGATGATCCGACAAATCCCGACAATCCCGATGACAAGGATGATCCGACGAACCCGGACAATCCCGATGACAAGGACGATCCGACAAATCCCGACAACCCGGATGACAAGGACGATCCGACGAACCCCGACAATCCGGACGATAAAGACGATCCGACAAATCCCGACAACCCCGACAACCCGGGCGATCAGGAAGATCCGGACGAGAAGGACGTTTTCAGCCCGAACGATCCCATGTCGCAGTATCTCGATCTCTACGTCCAGAGTTACAGCCATACGGAAATGCTCGCGAGCGCGAGGAAGGTCACGCGGGAGATCACGGTGAGCGGAAGGACGCTGGTCGTCTACTCTTACACCGAGGTCTACGAGCAAAAAGACGGCGGTTTTGCGGTCACGCAGACGGAAAAGAAGCTCAACGAGCTGGGAAAGGAACAGGCCTATGAGGAGACGACCTCCACCCGGACGGAGACGAAAGCCGGGAAATATGCCGATCCCCTCGATCTTTCGATCACCGACTTTCTGGAAATGCCCGCCTTTGACACGACTTCCTTTTCGGGCAGGATCAAGCGGAGCAGCGCCGCCCGTCTCTTCGGGCTGGACAGCGACGACAAGATCACCGAGATCTATCTGACGATCAATACCATGAATTATTCGGTGACCGGCTATTCGCTTCGTTTCCGTTCGGGCGATTATGACGTGACCATGACCGTGAGCGCGGAGTTATAAGAAGCGCGAAAAGGCAAAATCCAAGTAGCAAAGAACGCTCCCGAAATCGGGAGCGTTTCTTTATTTTCTTTTTTCCTTTTTCCTTTCGTTCCGACGGACGCCGAGTCATTTTTTCCGTTTCAGAAAGAGCGAGACCCCCACCGCAAAGGCGACCAGGGCGACGGCGATCATCGCGCCGTAAAAAAATTGGTCGGTGAAGGCAAACGCCGAGGTGACGACGGGCGGCTCTTCCCCCTTGGACAGGCAGAGCCCGATCACCCCGCCGAGGGCAAGCAGCACGGAAAAAGCCGTGACGATCCCGAACAAGATCGCCCTTTGATAGGGAAGTTTTCCGCCCTTTTTCCCGCCTTCTGGCGGGGCAAGCGAAATCTCTTCTTCTCGTTTCTCCGGCTCCGCAGCACTCTCGCTCTTCTCGCCTTCGGGGATCTCGGTGTCGGAAAGAAGATCGTCCGCGCGGACGGAGAGCGCCTCGCAGATCTGTTTAAGTTTATAGGCGTCCGGCGTCGCTTTGCCGTTCTCCCAATTCGAGACGGTCTGGCGGGACACGCCGACTTTCTCCGCGAACGCTTCCTGCGAAAGCCCTTTCCGTTCGCGGAGCCGCCAAATTTTTTCTCCGAGCGAGCTCATGCGAAAATTATAACACACTCTCTTGCTTTTTGCAAGCGGCTTTTTTCCTTCCGCGCACGATCAAAAAGACGATCAGCCAGACCAGCAGCAAGACGGCCGCTGCAAACGCATAGCACATCAGAATGATCGCAAACGCCGCCCAAGTTGGAAAGCTCGTCTCCATCATATTCCAAGTCGTCTCCGCGACGATCCAACAGATCCCTCCGTGGACAAGCCCGACAAAGAGCAGACAGCAAAGAGCGATCCCGAACCCAAGATGTAATTTTTTCATGCCAATACCTCCTTTCTATTTTACGGGGATATTTTCGCACGGATCGGAACAAAAAACAAGAAAAAAAGTTTGTCAGTTCGGCAAACTTCTTTGTCAATTTCTCCTCTCCCCCATTTGGCGGCAGCGCGCATTCGAAAAAGCCGGGCAGAGCGGTTTTATTTCATGAATTTTTCCAATCTGACGGCAAGCACCGACGCGATCGCCAGCTTGAAAAAGTCCGGCAAAAGGAAGGGCAGCACGCAGAGGGTAAACGCATAGGCGAAGGTGCAGCGATAGACGAGCATAAACCAGACGGTGCCGAACAGATAGCAGACCGCCGTGCCGAGCAGGGAGGCGGCGAAGAAGAGCGCGGCCCTTTTCCAGCCCTTTTTGACGGGAATGAGCTTACAGAGCGCCGGAAAGAGCAGCAGGAACAAAAATCCGAAGATATAGCCGCCCGTCGGTCCGAAGAGCGCCGAGGGTCCCGCCGAAAATTTGGAAAAGACGGGGATCCCCACGAGCCCCATGAGAATGTAGGAAAACACCGCGGCAAGTCCCCGCTTCCAGCCGAAAACGGCGCCGACAAAGGCGACCGCAAAGGTCTGCAAGGTGAACGGGACATGCCCGATCGGAACGGAGATCCAGGCGCAGACGGTGATGAGCGCCACCGCAAGTGCAGTATAGGCGACGTCTTTCGCCCCGATCGCAATCTTCATCCGTTTTTTCATGATCGTCTCTCCTCTTTCAATTCCAATATTTGCAAACATCCACGAAGCGGACGGCGTTCGAGCAACGGGACAGCTCGGGAAGGGTCAGCTCGATGGCGCTGTTCGCGCTTCCGCAGGCGGGAAAGACCGTCTCGAAGCGTTTGAGCGACTCGTCGAGATACACCTTCACCCCCGCGGGGAGGGCAAAGGGACAGACGCCGCCGACCGCATGCCCGACGCATTCCGCCGTCTCCTCCCGCGTCAGCATTCTCGCCTTTTCGTGAAAGGTCTCCTTATATTTCCGGTTGTCGATACGGGCGTCCCCCGCCGCGACGATCAGAACGGGCGCGTCCCCGAGCCAGAAGGCGAGCGTCTTGGCGATCCTGCACGGCGCGCAGCCGAGCGCATGCGCCGCAAGCTCCACCGTCGCGCTCGATTCGTTGAGCTCGAGCACCCTCTCCTCCATGCCGAGGGTGCGGAAATACGCCTTGACCTTTTCCAAGGACATCAAAGATACCTCTTGAGATCTTCCACCCGATCGGTCTGCTCCCAGGCGTAATGGTCCCTGCCGAAGTGCCCGTATGCGGACGTTTCGGCGTAGATGGGACGGCGCAGCCCGAGTTTTTCGATGATCGCTGCGGGACGAAGGTCGAATTCCTTCTGAATGATCTGAATGATCTGCTCGTCGGAAAGTTTTCCCGTGCCGAAGGTGTCGACGAAGATCGAGACGGGGCGCGCCACGCCGATCGCATAGGCGACCTGGAGTTCCATTTCGTCGCAGATCCCCGCAAGAACCATGTTCTTGCAGATATAGCGCGCCATATAGGCGGCGGAACGGTCCACTTTCGTGCAGTCCTTGCCCGAAAACGCGCCGCCGCCGTGCGGACATCTGCCGCCGTAGGTATCGACGACGATCTTTCTGCCCGTCAGCCCCGAATCCCCCTCGGGGCCGCCGATCTCGAACCTGCCCGTCGGATTGATGAAATATTTGGTGTGTTCGTCGAGGAGCTCCTCCGGGATCACCGCCTTGACGCAGAGCTCCTTCATGTCCCGGGCGATCTCCTCGTGCGAGACATGGGTGTTGTGCTGGGCGGAGATCACGACGGTATCCACCCGAACGGGGCGCTTGCCCTCGTATTCGACGGTGACCTGCGTCTTGCCGTCGGGACGGAGATAGTTCAAGACCTTCTCCTTCCGGAGCGAGGCGA
>CANRGG010000031.1 GCA_947630115.1 uncultured Clostridia bacterium | reverse complement strand
GCTTTCCTGTTTGAAATGCAAACGAAAACGTTCGCAGGGGAAAGTCCCGCGCCGGCGGCAATTTCCGAAAAATGCTTGTAAAAATCAATTTTTGTGTTATAATAAAGGAAAAATGCGGCGATTGGAGTAAGGGGATATCCCCTTATTGGCTTGCTGACGCAAGCCAATAAAAAACTTTAACAGAAGACAAAGCGAAAGAAATTCCGAAGGGGGAAGTTTGATGGTCAGAGTGGTCGTTGTGGAAGACGAGCGCAAATACGCGGAACAGCTTGAGCAATTCGTCTACCGTTACGGAGAAGAGCACGGGGTAGAATTTTCCGTACGATTTTTTAGCAGCGGCGTTGATTTTATCAGCGATTACAGTTCGCAGGCCGACATCGTATTTATGGATATCGAAATGCCGCAAATGAACGGAATGGATTGCGCCGTCAAGCTGAGGAAGACCGACGCGAACGTGCCGCTGATCTTTGTTACGAGTTCCACGCACTATGCGGTAAGGGGCTACGAGGTAGACGCGATCGGATACATGGTAAAGCCCGTAGTGTACTTTCCTTTTTCGGTTTTGATGGATAAAGTGATGACCAGGATCGCGCAAGCGGAGGGGAAAGAGATCTTTGTCCAGAACCGGGAATATGTAAAGCGCCTCACTTCGAAGGAGATCCATTATGTTGAAGTCATGGACCATTATCTCATCTATCACACCGAGGAGGGCGAATTTCGCGGGATCGGAAAAATGAAGGATGTGGAGTCGCAGCTCTCCGGTTCGGATTATTTCCGCTGCGGCAACAGCTATCTCGTCAATTTGCGCTATGTGCAGGAGATCGACGACAACCGTGCGGTCGTCGGAAAGGACGAGATCTTTATCAGCCGCCGCAGGAAGAAAGACTTTCTCATAGCGTTGAACAACTTTCTCAAAGGGGGAGGGCTGTAAGGATGCGCGACGCGCTTGCGGCGATCGATCTGGTCGCCTTTCTGAACGGAAATATTTTCGGCTATCTGCTTCATGCGGGCGAAGTGGCGATCGCGGAACTGCTGTTCGGCATCTCTTTGAAAAAGAGAAAGTATTTTGCCGTATGGCTATCCGTTTCGCTCGCCGTCTATCTCGGCATGTCGCTCGGGTTCGGTCTGCTGCTGGAACGGTTTTTCCCTTACGGCAGTTATGTGATCAGCTTTTTCTTCTCCATATTGCTCTTCCCGGTCTGCTATAAAGATAATTTTTGGGATGAGCTGTTCTGCATCGTGGCGGGGATCGCCATGCAGAACTTTTCCTATTCCACCAGCGTGTTCATCGTCGGCTGTTGCGGGGTAGATCCCATTGTGATCCATCCGTTTTATTCCGTCTTGCAGGTAGTGATATACGCGGGAACGCATGCCGCGGTGCTTTTGCTGTGCGCAAAGCGGTTGAAGGATATCCACGGGGCGGGCGCAGAGCGGCTCGCCATGGTGCTCCTTTCCTTCGTGCTCACGGTCGTCGTCTACATCATGCAACGCGACAGACAATCTCTTTCTTCGCCCGATTTTTTGTGGTGGCGGGCGATGTTCATCTGCTACGATATCCTTACCTTATTTATGTTGTTCGGAATGTATGACAGGAATAAGTTACGGCGGGAGAATGCCATTCTCGATTCGCTTCGGGCGAGCGAGGCAAGACAGTACGAGCTTGAGCAGCGTGCGATCGAAATGGTGAATATCAAATGCCACGACTTGAAGCACCAGCTCATCGCGTTGCAGAGCCGCGAAGGGAGCGAACGGCAGCAAGCGCTGAAGGAGATGGAAAATGCCGTGCTCATCTATGATTCGATCGCCAAAACGGGCTGCAAGCCGCTCGACGTCATCCTCTCCAACAAATATTGGCTCTGCGAGCGCTACGGCATCCGCTTGACCTATATGATAGACGGCGACAAACTCGGTTTCATGAAGGCGACGGACGTCTATTCGCTCTTCGGGAACGCGTTGGACAACGCCATCCGCGCGGAAACGGGGGTCGAACGCGACAAGCGGATGATCAACCTCACCGCTTCCGCAAAGGGGAGCTTTGTGAACATACATATCGAAAATTACTTCGACGGCAGTGTGGAACTCAAAGACGGACTGCCCGTTACGACGCAGGAGGACGTAGACAACCACGGCTTCGGCATGATCAGCATGAAGCGGATCGTGGAGAACTACGGCGGCGTGATGTCCGTTGAGGCTTCCAACAAGATCTTCAGCGTTTCCATGACGATCCCCGGCAAACCGTGACGTCTGAACGCTTCCCGGAACGATCGGCTGTTTTCCGTCCGCGTATTGCGCGGACGGTTTTTTTACCACTTACGAATGGAAAACGACCATTTACGAAAAAGTCGGAAAAAATCCGTTGGTTTTGTTAAAATATATCCGATTTTGTGAAAGTGCGTCGGTTTGGGCGGTACGTTCTCACACATGCAGTTCCAAAAGGGGTTTTATGTGCCGTGATCGCGGCACTGAAATTAAAAAAATCAGTAGGAGGAATGTTATGAAGGCAGGGAAAAAGGCAAAAGCCGGCACCCGGAAGTTCGTCAAAGCCTTGACGGCGGGCCTGGTGGCACTGGCGATCGCAGCCCCGATTCCATTCAGCGGCCTTACGGCTTCGGCGGCCAAATGGGTGGAGAGCGGCAACCTGGATAAGGGCGGCATGTTCGACAACCCTTATACCAACTTGGCGGACGGCTTGGCGGACGCGCGCGTAAAGCACCAAGAGGTGGCGGACGAAGGCACCACGCTCGTCAAAAACGACGGGTTGCTTCCGTTGAACGCAAAGTCGGCGGGCAGCAACAAGATCAGCGTGTTCAACTCCAGTGCAGAGCTTGACCAGGCGCTCGGCGAAGTCGGTTTCGACGTCAACACCGTTTCCACGGCTACTGCGGGCAGAGGGCTTTCTCTCGGCGATGAAGGCTCTCTCACGAACGCCGGCATCGTGACCGAACTCACGGCGGCGCAGAAGAAGAAAGTGCAGACTTACGACGACGTGGCGGTCATCCGCATCGTCAGACTGTCCGGCGAGGGCAACGACGTCAGCACCGGGCGCAGCTTCACGGGCGCGAACGCGAAAGACGGCGGTACCGACCACTGGGGCGATATTACTTGGGTCAACGAGGAAGGGGAGATCGTTAAGTTCAACCAACAGAAATATGAGGCCGGGCAGCTTTTCGAAGCGTGGCCGGACGGCACGCCCAAGGGCTGGAACCACGAGCATCTCTCTCCCAAGAATCCTCTCGCGCTCTCCAAGGCAGATAAGTCCGATTACGACCAGACTCCCATCCGTCACGGCTTGATGCTCACCGAGTACGAGGAGGAGATGATTCAGCTCGTGAAGGCGAACTTCGACAATATCGTCGTCGTGTTCGATTCCATCACGATGTTCGAGATGTGGGATCTTGAACACGATCCCGACATCGGCGCGATCGTCGTCAGCGGCAGAATGACGGGCAACACGGATCCAAACCTCGTTGCGGCGCGCGCCGTTGCGAAGGTGATTGCGGGCGAGGTCAATCCCTCTTCCTATCTTGCCGACCAGTGGGATAGGGACATGACGGCAGATCCCACCTGGCAGAACTTCGGCGATAACCTGCAAAACGACTCCGTGGCGACCTACTTCTATTCCGACGGTACGCCCACCGGCCCTTATCAGAGAGCAGGGATTGGCGGCGGCGCGGGCATCCACGGCATCGACTACGAGGAAGGGATCTATCTCGGCTATAAGTACTACGAAACCTATTGGTATGAAACTTCGCAGGGCAACACCGCGCTCACGGCGGAAGTGGACGACCCTACAGAGCGGCAGAGGATCGCGGACGAATGGCACTATAACCATGTGACCTATCCCTTCGGCTACGGGCTTTCCTATGCCGATTTCAAATACGAGATCGTAGACGTGAAGATGGTCGGCGACGGCGAGATCACGGATCGGGGCCAGGTCGACGGCTCCCTGTTTGCTTCCACCGCAGAGAAGGAAGCGAAAGTCGAAACCATTCAGGTACGCGTAAAGATCACGAACACGAGCAGCTACTATGCGGGCAAGGCAGTCGCGCAGATCTATGCGACCGCTCCCTACATCGAAGGCGGCGTGGAAAAACCTTACGTCAAACTTGTCGGCTTCGAAAAGTCGAGAGAACTCAAACCCGGCCAGAGCCAGACGCTCACCGTTTCCGTCGAAATGCAGGACATCGCTTCCTTCGATTACGACGGCAGAGCGACGACGGCGACTGAGGGCTATACGGGCTACATCCTCGACGAGGGCGAATACACCCTTTGGGCGATGAACTCTTCGAGCGTGCTCCGTTCCACCGCGAAAGACAGCCTCAGCTTCACGCTGAACAACAGCGGGAAAGCGGTCGAACTCACGCAGGACGATTTCAGCGGGAACGTCGTGGAAGAGATCTTCTCCACCCCCAACACGTCCTCCTACACCATCCGCGACACCAACATCATGGCGGACGGCGGCACGGGAATGACCATTCTTTCCCGCGAAGATCTCGACGGGACCTTCCCCAAGGCTCCCACGCTCGACGATCTGAGATTGGACGACAACTACATCGACGATTGGATCAGAGCGGAGACCAGCTTTGTGGCAGGCGCCACCAGAACGCGTGAAGATACCGGTCTTACGACGGACAAGAGCAAATACAAGGCACCTCAGCTCGAGGGCGGCGTGCAGGCTTGGTACTACGACGCAGAGAAGGGCGACTATTCCTACATCGACGACGAAACGGACGCCTGGTATCTGACCAAGGAAGAGCTTGATACGCTCACCACGGGCTGGAAGCAGGCGGCGCAGGCAACGCGTGACGACGACAAGACGGCCGGCGAAGACGTCACCGTCAAGCTGCGCGAGATGTCGGGCGAACCTCTCTACGTCCCCGTAGACGAGGCAACGTTCGCCAAGACGGGCTTGACGAAAGTCAATCCCAAGTGGACGGAATTCATGAACCAGCTCACCTATGTCGAATTGCAGGTCATCGCAAGCTGCGGCAACACCAAACTTGCGCGGATCGACTCGATCGACAAGAACAACAGTGCGGCGCACGACAACACCAGCAACATCAACAGCATTTACAGCTGGGGCGATCAGCCCATGCTCGCCCGCACTTGGAGCAAGGAACTCGCAGCCGACCACGGCAGGCTCACCGCGCAGTACGCGATCCACGGCAACCGTGCTCCCACGGGTTGGTGGTCCCCCGGATGCAACATGCACCGTTCTCCCTTCTCCGGACGGAACGGCGACTACTACAGCCAGGATGCCTACCTCGGCGGCACCATCCTCGCGTCCGTTACGAATGCGGCGGAGGACAACGGCCTCGCATGCTGGATCAAGCACTTTGTCCTCAACGATCAGGAAACATTCCGTAACGGCCTCGGGCTATTCACTTGGGGCGACGAGCAGAACTTCCGCGAGAACTACTTCATGACGACGCAGAAGGCGTTCCAGGAAGGCCATGCGCAGGGTAACATGCAGTCCTTCGCCCGTATCGGCGGCCAGCTCTTCTGCTACAGCTACGGCGCGAACACCCAGCTCGTGAGAGAGCAGTGGGGTTGGACGGGCATCTCCGTCACCGATATGCTCGCAGGTGCAGGCGTTTCCGCTTACACGGTAGCCGAACAGCCCGCGAACGCATTCGAAGCTGCAATGAAGGCTAAGACCCAAGTAGAGAAGTTCGACACCACCAAGAACTGGAAGGCGGGCAGAACGGTCACGCTCGACCAGCTCGTCCGCGGCGCAACGGGACTTCCCGACGCCACTCCCGCGACCGCGGTCACGTGGGACGCGGCGACCGGCACCTACTCCTATGCGGTCGGTAACGGCTATTTCGACAATGAGAAAAAGCAGGTAACGACGACGCTTGAGGCAAGTAAAACAAACAGCAACCCCGTTTCCGGTATCTGGGATCCCACGATCAACGGCGGCAACGGCGGCGTAAAACTCGAGCACGAAGCGGCTTCCAGCCAGAAGTATGACAACGGCATGACGCACACCGGGTACACCCAGTGGTACTACGTCAGAATGACGGCGATGTACGCTTGCTATGAATCGGCAAACTGCTACGGCAACAAGAACGGCATGCTCACCAACGACCACAGCGTCGAGCTTCGCAACTATCACAACACGACGCTTGCGGTCGACGGGCTGAAACAGGGCGAAGCGATCGAACCCATCGACGTGGCGCTCAAAGACGATACCTTCGACAACAGCGTGGTGTATTCCGTCGTAGACGGCACCCTTCCCGAAGGACTTGTCCTCAACCAAGACGGTACCATCACCGGAACGCCCAAGTACGGCACGACCGAAGAAGTGGAGGTCACCATCGAAGTCAGAGTCGCAAATTATCTGTACGGCGATAAGAAGGTGACGTTCGCTCCCATCGAGGGCGAAGCCGCTCCCGGGACCACGCCCGATTGGGAACCTCCGTATATCGATGAGGAAACGGGCAACTGGGTCGTAGACGGCCAAGATACGGGGATCCCCGCAACCGGCCCGGCAGGCGAGCAAGGCGAAAAAGGCGAGAAAGGCGACAAGGGCGAGACCGGTGCGACAGGCGCACAGGGCGAGAAAGGCGAAAAAGGTGACAAGGGCGAGACCGGTGCGGCAGGCGAGCAAGGCGAAGACGGCGGCGGCTGCGGCGGCATGATCGGAGTCGGCGGTGCCATCGTTGCCATGATCACCATTCTCGGCGCAGGCGCGTTTGTCCTTCTCAAGAAGAAGAAAGATTGAGCCACCCCCCCCCCGATTCTGTAACTACAGAATAACGGAACAAAAAAAGATTCGATCCTCCCCGGTTCTGTAACTACAGAATGATAAAAGAGACAGTTTCGACGGCAGCTATGCTGTCGAAACTGTCTGTCTTTTCAAAATTTTTCTTTAGGAGATACGGATACATGAAAAAGATCATCAGAATGTTCGCGGTGTTCACGGGGCTTGCGTGCTTTACCTCTGCGCTCCTTCTCGGCGCCTGCAAGCCTCAGGAAGAACCGCCCGTGACGCATACGCACACCTTTAATACCGCCGAATGGCAGTACGATGAAACCAACCACTGGAATCCCGCCACTTGCGAGCATACTTCCGAAAAGGGGAATCTCGCGCCGCATACGTTCAGCGGCAACAAGTGCACGGTGTGCCCATATGAAAAAGAGGAGCCGACGAAACCCGCCGTAAAGTATACGGTCACGTTCGATCTCAACTACCCCGGCGCAGACGATCCCGTCACGCAGGAAGTGGAAGAGGGCAAGACGGTGGAAAAACCCGCCGATCCGAAGAGGACGGACTTTCAGTTCAACGGCTGGACGACGGCCGCAGAGGGCGGTTCCGCATTCGACTTCTCTTCGGCGATCGTCGCGGATACCGTGATCTATGCCCAATGGCTCGCCGAAGGCGCCACGCTTTACAGCGTCACATTTGACCTCAACTATGACGGTGCGCCCGAAGCGCAAGTCGTGAACGTGGAAGCGGGCAGCAAAGTCGCGCGGCCCGTCGTGCAAAGCAGAGTCGAAAGGCTCACGAAGACCGTCACGCACACCGTGTTCGGATCCGAGGAACACGGATATGATTTCAAAACGGAATCCGTTTCCGATTGGTACCGGGACGAGGACTGCACCCAAAAGTACGATTTTGACGCCGCAGTGAACGAGGACACCATCCTCTATGCGGAATGGGGAAACAAGACATACGATTTCGAGGCGGAGCTTACCGACCTCAGCGGAAAGACGGGGTACGGATATTCCATTTCTTACAACGACGCCGGCATGATCCGCTGGGATACAGAAGCGAGGAACCAGGGCGCCCACATGGGCTTCTGCGTGGGGTATCTCTATCAATACGGTCTGTCGCTTGAATTTGTCATCCATTCGGACAGAGCCGTCGACAACGTTACCCTCACGGCGCGCCTCTCCGCGGAATTCCACGACATTTACATCGCGCCCGAAACGGAGGACTGTGCCGAGTCGCCCTACGGTGCATACGAGGAATTCTGGTTTGTCGTCAATAATGAACGTCTGACCTACGATCCCATCGCATTGACGGGCGCCAAGGGACAGGGCGAGAGCAACCAGCGCCCCTTCACGGACCACGTCATCAGCACGACCGTATCGCTGAAAGAGGGGGAGAACACCATTCAGCTCTTTGTGGCGAATTCCTCTAACTTCGAATCGACTGTGACGGCCGTCGCGCCCATGGTGGATTGCATTTCCCTCACGACGGACGCAACGCTCACGTGGGACCCCGTCTGGAGCAACTTGGAAAACTACGAAGAACACTCCGACTGAGAAAGATCGGTATCGTACGGCGGGCAGAGCTTCTTTCCCATTCCTCCAACAGATCGACTCTGCCGAGGGAAGGAGCTTCTGCCCGATTTTAGAATTCGAAAAAAGGAGAGAATGCGCTTTGTTGCGTATCGGATGGTAGTATGAGAAAAATCGGTTTATGGCGCGGTTTGAGCGGACTGTTCGTCGGGCTTATGGTGTTTGTCATCTTTGCTACGGCGATCTTGTCCCAATATGCGTCTGTGATCAATAACGCGCTCGGCGTTTCCACAACGACGTCGAGCTTGACAGGCTCGGTCGTGTACGAGTCCGATTTCGGCGAGATCAACGCCGAAAATTTGCGCAAACTGGAAGCCGCCGCGGAGGCACAGACGATCGCGGAGGCAGTAGAGGGGACCGTTCTGTTGAAGAATGAGGACGTGGACGGCAAGCCCGCGCTTCCGCTCGACGTGACGCGGGAAAAGAACGTAACGCTGTTCGGGCGCGCCACTTACAGCCCGCTCTACAAAACGAGCGCCGCCGTTTCCAAGGCGGACGAAACCAATCCCGACCGCCTTGTGAGCCTCGATCGCGCCCTCAAGGAGGCGGGGTTCGCCACGAAGAATTTCTTCGATTCCTATGCGGATAAGAAGGTCGGCAAGGGAAAATACAATTCGGGCTATTCTTATCAGTTCGAGGAAGCGGTCGGGTTCTACGAGGCGCAACAAGGAAATTTGGCGGGATACAAGGACGTTGCGATCGTCATGCTTACTCGCTCCGCGGGAGAGGGGATCGACATGGCGGTAGACCAATCTACCGATGCGGCGTTCAAATTCCAGACCAAGGAACAGGAAAAGAACTCCCTTGCGCTGCAAACCAACGAAAAAGACATGCTGAACTTCGTCAAAGCGCAGGGGTATAAAAAGATCGTGGTGCTCATCAATACGAACTACATGATGGAACTCGATTGGTTCGACGAATACGGCGTGGACGCGGCGCTGTATATCGGCACGCCGGGGCTTACGGGCTTCACGGGCGTAGTCAATGTCCTTACGGGGAAAGACGGGCTTTCTCCCTCCGGGAGGCTTGCCGACACTTTCGCCGCGGATTCGCTCTCTTCCCCCGCCATCGCCAACGCCGCAGGCAACACGCCTCAATGGAAAAACGCCTCCTCAAACGCCGAACTCAAGGCGCTCGGCGTGAACGACTTGTTGCAGGAAACTTCGTGGGTCGATGTCCAGCAGGAGAGCATCTATGTCGGGTATAAGTATTACGAGACCCGTTATGCGGATGCGATCTCGGGCGACGAAGGCGCAAGATCGGCGGTCGGCTCTTCCTTTGACGGCGGTTGGGATTACGCCAAAGAGATGTGTTATCCCTTCGGCTACGGGCTTGGTTATACGACGTTTCGCCAAACGATCTCCAAGGTACAAAAAAATGAAGAGGACCACAGTTATACCGTCACGGTGAAAGTGGAAAATACGGGTACGGCCGCAGGGAAAGACGCGGTGCTCGTCTATGTGAATACGCCCTACGGGGAATATGAAAAAGCGCGCAAGATCGAAAAATCGGCGATCTTGTTCGCCGGATTTTCCAAGACGGGCGTCATCGCGCCGGGGGGATCCGAAGAGGTCGACGTGGAAGTGGACGAGTATCTCTTCGCAAGCTACGACTATACGGACACCAAGGGCTATGTGCTCACCGCGGGCGATTATTATTTCGCCGTCGGCGGCGATGCGCATACGGCGCTCAACAATGTGCTCGGTGCAATGGGCAAAACGGGACTTGTCGATCAGGACGGGAACGCCGTAACGCCCGACAAAGATGCGGTGTATCATTGGGAGATGGAGCTGGATACCCAAACATACAAATACGGCGAAGACGGTGAAACGCTCGTGACCAACCGTTTCGATGAAATGGACATCAACCATTGGGAAGGGAATGACGTTCCCTATCTCACCCGTTCCGATTGGGCGGGGACATTCCCCGTGAAGGCGGCGGAAGTCACCCTAAAAAGCGGCGAGATGGCGAAACTCTTGCAGGGGGAATGGTACGAGAAAGCGGCGGACGCTCCCTCTACCGACATTTACGCACAGGGCAAGAGCAACAACTGGAACGGCGTAGACAACGGGATCTCTTTCGCGGCGATGAAAGACGTCGCTTATGACGATGAGGAAAAGTGGACGAAGTTTATCGACCAGTTCGATCTGAGCGAGCTTGTCTTGATGACAGGGAACAACTTCGGGAACATCCCGATCGCTTCCCAGCCGATCAATCTTCCCGAAAAGTGGGGCGGCGACGGTTGCCAGGGCATCGGCGGCGAGAGGGGACATTTTTCTGAAACGTTGACCCAAGGCGAGGCGATCGATCCCTGCCTGTATACCTCCGTGCTCGGTTGTACGTTCAACAAAGAACTGATCGAAAAGCGCGGCAATCTGATGGGGAACGAGGCGCTGTTTTTGGACGCGACCGTCATCTGGACGGGCGGCGGAAATCTTCGGCGCACTCCCTTCGGCGGGCGCAACGCGGAATATTGGAGCGAAGACGCGAACCTTACTTACCTCATCCTCTCGGTGGAACTTCCCGCCATGGAGAAGAAGGGGATCTTGGGCGGCGTAAAACATTTTGCGGGGAACGATCAGGAGTCCCACCGCGAAGGCCTGAATACCTTCTACAACGAGCAGGCGTTCCGCGAGGGCGCGCTTCGCGGCTTCGAAGGCGCGCTCAAAAAGGGGAAAGTCCATTCCGTCATGCAGTCGTTCAGCCGCCAAGGCGTGATCTTCTCCTCTTCCTGCGCGGCGCTCAATATCGGGGTCCTGCGCGAGGAGTGGGGGTTCGAAGGACAGGTGATCACCGACGCTTCGAGCGGCGTTTTGAGCGGCTATAAGGCACATTATGTCACGACGATGGCAAACGGAACGAACATGTACTGCCTTGACGGCAAGGCGGTCGGCGGCGGCATCGTAGCGGATTATATCAAGGCAAACGACGACGGCGTCTTGCTCGGCTATCTCAGAGATTCCGCAAAGAACATCGCATATTCTCTCTCGCGTTCCGCCGCGGTCAACGGTTTGGCGGAAGACGATGTGATCTCGTCCGTAACGCCCGTATGGCAGATCATGACGTATGTTGCAGAGGGGATCTTCATCGCGCTTGCACTCGGTTCCGTGACGATGTTTGTCATAGCCAAAGTGCTCACTTACCGGGATAAAAAAGGAGAACGTCAATGAAAGGAAAAGAATTTTTGATGCGGAAGAGGGGGGTCGCCACTTTCCTCAATATCGCCGTCTTATGTTTGGCGGTCGCGGAACTCATCGTCTATCTGCAATATGCAAATGCGGGGGAAGGGCTTTTCGTGCCGTGGGTGTTGGTGCTTTTGCTCCTCGTCATCCTCTCCGAGATCGCGCTGTTTTTCTTCGATAACGATTATCTCCCGATCGCGGTCGCCGGGCTTTCGATGTTGGCGTTGGGGCTATTTGCCCAGACTCCGCCCGAAACGCTCGGTTCCATCGCCGATTATTATCAGAATATCGTCATGTTCGGGGATCCGCAGAATTTCGGCATTATCGTGGCAAATTTCGTCCTGATGCTGGTCATGAGCGTCACGGCGATCGTTTCGGGGTTTTTCCGCAGAGAGAAGTGATCTCAATGCGCGCGGAAGAGCGCTCCGTCGGTAAGGAGCGCCCTTCCCGACGGCGCTTTACGGCGATCGCGCTCCGGGGATCCCGAGATCTACAATAAAACGGTTGGCATATTTTCCGAAACAGTGTATAATGGCAAAGACATGTAACACAGGATGTGGTCATCATGAAAAAGATCGATTTCAACGACAATTGGAAATGGCGCAGGTTAGGCGGGGAAGGCTGGGAAGCCGTAACGCTGCCGCACGACGCAATGCTCAAAGAGCCGCGCGACGGGAAGAACCCGGGCGGGAAGAACGTGAGCTATTTTGCGGGCGGCGATTACGAATATCAAAAGACCTTTGTCCTGCCCCAAGAATGCGCAGATAAAGAGCTGCTCTTCGAATTCGAGGGCGTTTATAAGGACGCCGAAGTGTATGTGAACGGCAAAAAAGCGGCGTATCATCATTACGGGTATATCGGGTTTTTCGTGCGGGCGAACGGCTTTCTCATCTTCGGCGGTGAGAACGAGCTGCGCGTGGTCGTGCATAATGCAGATCAGCCCAACAGCCGCTGGTACTCGGGCGCGGGCATCTACCGCCCCGTATGGCTGTATGAACTCCCGAAAAGGCACATCTTGCCGTACGGGGTGAGAATTTCCACCCTGAACGAAGGGGGCGAGATCGAGGTTTCGGTCCGGACTTCCCACGGCGGAAGCGCAAAGATCGAAATTTTAGAGGGCGCAAACATCGTGGCGCAAGGCGAGGGGGAACGGGTCAAATTGCTCCTTCCCGACGTCAAGCTGTGGTCGCCCGAAACGCCTCATCTCTACACCTGCCGTGTGACCTATCACGGGGACGAGCAGACGGTGCCGTTCGGCGTGCGCACGATCGCATGCGACGCAAAACGGGGATTTTGTATCAACGGGAAGCGGGTGATCCTGCGCGGCGCGTGTATCCATCACGACAACGGCATTTTGGGCGCGTGCGCCTATCCCGAGGCGGAGGAGCGCAAGATCCGCCTTTTGAAAGAGGCGGGCTACAACGCGATCCGCTCGGCGCACAACCCGTGCTCCAAGGCGTTGCTCGACGCCTGCGACCGCCTCGGCATGCTCGTCATGGACGAATACGCCGATATGTGGTATGTGCATAAGACGAAATACGACTACGCGGCATACCTTCCCGACCTATGGAAAGAGGACTTAAAAGCGCTCGTGGAAAAGGACTTCAACCATCCGTCCGTCATTCTGTACTCGACGGGGAACGAAGTGGGGGAGACCTCCGAAAAGCGGGGGATCGCGCTCACCAAACAGTTAACGGACTATTTGCACGCACTCGACCCGACCCGTCCCGTCACCTGCGGCATCAATATTTGGTTCAATGCCATGTATAAGATGGGCTTCGGGCAGTACTCCGACAAGAAGGCGGACAAGCAGGCGAGCGCAAAAACGGGGAAAAAGCCGTCGGTCGGTTCGGAATTTTTCAACGACCTTGCGGGAAAAACGGGGGCGGGGTTCATGAAGACGATGGCGACCCTCCCCCTGTGCGACAGGGTGACGAGGGACGCCTTTGCGAACATGGATGTCGCGGGATATAACTACGGCATCAAGCGATATTTGCACGATCTCAAAAAATATCCCGATCGGGTGATCGTCGGCAGCGAAACTTTCTGCTCGGACGCCTATCTCTTTTGGGAACAGGCAAAACTTCACCCCGCGCTCATCGGCGACTTCGTCTGGGCGGGCATCGATTATTTGGGCGAAGTGGGCGTCGGCAGCTGGGAATACAAGGAATATGCGCCAGCGCCGTGCGGCAGCGCGGGTTGGATCTCCGCAGGCAGCGGGAGGCTCGATCTCACGGGGAAGCCGCTCGGCGAAGCGCTCTACACACGGGTCGCCTTTGAACTCGAAACAAGACCGCAGATCGCGGTCGTTCCCGTCAGCCACACGAGGGAAAAGCATTCCCCGTCCGCGTGGAAGTTTTCCAATGCCCTTCCCTCATGGAGCTGGAACGGGCTTGACGGAAAACCTGCAAGAGTGGAAGTCTATTCCCGCGCGCCCGTGGTGGAGCTGCTCGTCAACGGCAAACGGGTGGGGAAAAAGAAGTTCAAAAAAAATTGCAGGTTCGATTTCAAGGTAAAATACTATGGCGGGGAGATCGTGGCGATCGGAAGAGATAAGAGCGGCAGAGAGCTTTCCCGCAACTCCCTGAAAACGGCGGGGGCGGAAACGGTGCTCTCCGTGGAACCCGAGAAGGAAGAGGTGAAAGCGGGAGAGCTTTGTTTCGTGCGCCTTCGCTTTACCGACAGAAAGGGGAATGGGAAGCCGCTCGAACACAGAGCGATTTCGGTAGAAGTGAAAGGGGGCGAGCTTGTCGCGCTCGGCAATGCCTGTCCGTTCAACCGCGACGGGTATCTCGGCACAAAAACAGACACCTATTACGGCGAAGCGCTTGCCGTCGTCCGCGCGGGCGAAAACGGCTTTTCGCTCACCGCAACGGACGGACATCTCCGCGGGGAATATACCGCCGGATAAACGGAGGGAAATATGGAAAAACAGAGAAAGAGCATATTTGAAACGCCGCTCTTGTCGACGAAGATCAAATCGGCGAAGGCAAAGATCTTTCCCGAGGGGGCGCTCGGCTACTTTATCGGTCCCACGCTGGCGCTGCTTGCGAACAGCATATTGTCGGGGTATCTCAACCAGTACATGACGGACGTCCTCGACATGATGAGCTGGGCGGCATGGTTCGTGACGTGGCTGCCCGTCATCTCGGTCGTGTTCGTCATCATCGGCAACATCCTTGTCGGGCGGCTCATGGACAGGAGCAGGACGAAGGCGGGAAAAGCGCGGCCGCTCCTTCTCGTTGCGATCCCGTTAAGTATACTCGCTCTGCTCGTGCTGTTTGTCTTTTCGCCCGCGCCGACGGAGAGCAATCACACCCTCATCCTCATTCTGTTTGCGGTGGGGTACAACCTCTGGTTTGCGATCGCCTATCCTTTCTATTATACTTCGCATGCGGCGCTCGTGAATTTGTCTACGCGCAACAGCAAAGACAGGTCTTTGCTCGCTACCATTTCCAACGCGACGGCGCTCGCCGCGATGGGGCTTACGACGATGATCCTGCCCTTCTTTATCGGGCTTTTGTTTGTGTCGCATGACGGCGTCATCGATCAAACGGCGTCTTTGAACGCATGGAAGATCTTTGTCATCGCGCTCGTCGTCATCACCTTCCTCGGGATCGTGGTGGAATATTTCTTCACGCGTGAGCGCGTGACGGAGGAAACGTTCGCCCTCGGCAAGACGGAAACGAAGAAGAGCGTATCCATCGGCAAGCAGGCCAAGGTCTGTTTCAAGGATAAGTTCTGGATCATCATGATCGTGTTCTTCTTCCTGTATCAGCTCGGCGGGATGCTCAAGAACGTGTCGCAGTTCTACTATTGCCAGTCCTTTTTCCCGCAGAACGGCGCCTATTCCAAGGACGCGGGCGGGTTCTGGTCGGGACAGCTTGCGATCTACGGCGCGATCCCCACGGCGCTCGGCATGGTCATCGCATGGCCGCTGTCCAATAAGATCGGGAAGGGGAAAGCCATTCTCTTCGGCGCGATCCTCTCGGCTGTGGGCGGGGCGATCGGCTTTATCGCACCCGATAACTTCATCGTGGTGACGGTATCGTTTATGGTCAAAGCGCTCGGCTCCACGCCCGCGATGTATCTCTCGCTCGCGCTACTTGCCGACATTCTCGATCATCAGGAGGCGAAACACGGGTTCCGTACCGACGGGCTTACGATGACGATCTACGGCGCGATCATGGCGGGAATGACGGGCATCGCAACGGGCATCCTCAATCTTGCGCTGAATGCGAGCGGCTACACGGCGGCGATGATCCCCGATCCCACGCCTGCGCTTCAAACGGCGATGAAGTGGATCTTCATCGGCGGGGAAACGCTCTGCTATGTGGTGATCGCCCTTCTCTTTATTTTCATGGGAGTGGAGAAGTTCTCCAAAGAGGACCATGAACAGATCAAGGAACGGCAGAAGGCGGAGGCGCTTGCCAACGGGGAAGAGTGGATCGAACCCGAGGAGCGGCTGCGCCTCGAAGAGGAAGAGGCAAACCGCATCGCGGAGGAGAACCGCAAGACGGAGCTAAAAGCAAAGTGCGAAAAGAAAGGGCTTGATTACGAGGCGGAAGAAGCAAAGTATCAGGCAAAGCTCGAACAAAAGCGCAAAGCCGCCGAAGAGAAGAAAGCCGCAAAAGAAGCAAAAAAGAAATAGTTTTTCAGAAGCCGTTTCCGTTCGGAGGCGGCTTTTTTTGTGCCATTCCAAATGCGCCATGCCCAGATGCTTTGGCGCGCCGGCGGGGGACGTTTGGCGTAATTTATTGTATTATTTTTGATTTTTACCCTATTTTATGGAAAAATTTTCAAGATTTCATTGACATTCTGTCATGGATTTGATAAAATGTTGTCATAGATTTTTATGATATTTGTAATTTCCCTGTGTGACGGCGCCTCGCCCGCGTGCGGGGGAGGAGAAAAAATATGAAAAAAACCGAAAGCGGAATGCATGAGATCAAGAACAAACGCCGTCCGCGTGCCGTAAAAAACAAGAAGGAGGGCCTGCATCTGCATGCCAAAAGGCGGATGTCCCGCACGTCGAAGGCGATCGTAACGCTGTGCTCGGTGCTTGTGCTCGTGCTCGGGGTGTACGGCGTCGGGTCGGCCTTTTCCCGCGATGCGCAGCGGAACAACGTCGACCTCAACTACGGCTCTCCGTCCGTCCCCGTGGCGGAAGGGGAGGTGTATTCCCTCACGGGCGGTTATGCCCCCGTGGACGTCTTTGCCCGCCTGAACTGGAAATTTTCCCAACAATCCCTCTGGTATGCCGAGATGCACGGCACCGTGGATACGGTCATCCAGCAATCGGTTTCGACCTATAAGCAGTACGAAAACGGCATCCTCATTTCCGCCGACCTCACGGAGAGTTCGCTCATCAAGGGTGCCAGCCAGTTTTGTTACCTCAAAGAAAAGGACAGAGTGATTTGGCGCAAGCCCGCCTCCAAAAACTACGACGGCCTGAACACCGAATGGCAGACGGGCGCGCCCTACAACATCATGACGATCGGCGGCGAGCACGGGTTCAAGGCGACGAACGGTCTGCCCGCCTACGAGCTGAGCGTCTACGTCATCGCGGAGGACACCGTGGCAGCCGCAAGCCCCGTGACGGTGACGGAGGACGGCAAATTCCAGATCACTTACGATCTGAAGCCCGAAACGTGGCAGGAAGAAGTGGACGGCGTGCTCACCACAAAGGGCGCGACCGCCTATTACGTCAACCAGATGATCTTTACGGGCGGGCTTACCACGCCGCCCGAGTTCGATTCCATCTCCGTTACCTTTACCTTCGACGAGAATTGGCAGGTATTCCGCACGGACATCGAGGAAAAATATTCGGCGAAATACGGTCCCATCGCGGCGCCCTGCGTGTCCACGTCCACGACCGAATACGAGTATAACACCGACAAGGCGCATTCCGACGCGTATCGGGAGTATTTCTACCAATACGCCGACGGCGAAGTGAACAACGCGCCCGTCGAGAAAGAGATCACGGCGCTCGACTGTCTTGCCGAAGGCTTCGGGAGCGTACTCACCGATCCCACCGTTCTCGAACTCGACCTCACGGTCGGCGACACGCCCTATCACGGCACCGTCGACCTCGACCTGAGCAAGACGGACTTTGCCGCGTTCGATGCTTCCGCACTCGATGCCAAGGTCAAGTTAGGTCCGCTGTCGCTGTGGGTGGAGGAGGGCAACGCCTATCTCAACTACGGCGGCCTGAAATTTGCGCTCAAATTAGACGAGCTTATCTCGCTCGTCGAAGATCTCACGGCGGAGCCGCCCGCGGAAGATGCGGACCTGTCCGAGGCAGAGGAGGGGGACGATCTTCTCTCCGCGCTTGGGAGCGGCGAATTTACGCTGGAGGACGGCAGGGCGGA
>CANRGG010000030.1 GCA_947630115.1 uncultured Clostridia bacterium | reverse complement strand
CAACGACGGCACCTGCGAGGGAGTGGACTATCCCGAGCTCAACGCCTTTACCGTGCAGTTCCATCCCGAGGCTTGCTCGGGGCCGCACGACGCGAATTTCCTGTTCGACGAATTTCTTGCACGCATGAAAAAGGAGGCGAACCATGCCTAAAAGAAGCGACATCAAAAAAGTGCTCGTCATCGGCTCGGGACCCATCGTCATCGGGCAGGCGGCGGAGTTCGATTATGCGGGCGCGCAGGCCTGCCGCGTCCTCAAAGACGCGGGCGTCAACGTCGTGCTCTGCAATTCCAATCCCGCGACGATCATGACCGACAAAATGCTCGCCGACGAGATCTATCTCGAACCGCTCACCGAGGAGAGTCTGAAACGGATCATCATCAAGGAGCGTCCCGACTCGCTGCTCGCCTCGCTCGGCGGGCAGACCGGGCTCACCATGGGCTGCAAGCTCGCAAAGAGCGGCTTTTTGGACGAATGGGGGGTGACGCTCATCGGCACCAAGCTCGACGCGATCGACCGGGCGGAGGATCGGGAGCTCTTCAAGGAGACGATGGAGAAGATCCATCAGCCCGTCGTGCCCTCCGATATCGCCTACACGGTCGAGGAGTGCGTGGAGATCGCCGAAAAGCTCGGCTATCCCGTCATCGTCCGTCCCGCGTTCACGCTGGGCGGCGCGGGCGGCGGTGTCGCAAGGGACGAGGAGGAGCTTCGGCTCATCGCCCACAATGGGCTCATGCTCTCGCCAATCACCCAGGTCCTCATCGAAAAATACATCGGCGGCTGGAAGGAGATCGAGTTCGAGGTGCTGCGCGACGGCGCGGGAAACGTCCTCACCGTCTGCTCCATGGAGAATTTCGACCCCGTCGGCATCCATACGGGGGACAGTATCGTCATCGCGCCCGCCGTCACACTGTCCGACAAGGAATACCAAATGCTCCGCACCGCTTCGCTCGACATCATCAACGAGCTCGGGATCGAGGGCGGCTGCAACTGCCAATTTGCCCTTTCCGTCGACAGCTTCGAATATGCGGTCATCGAGGTCAATCCCCGCGTTTCGCGCTCTTCGGCGCTCGCCAGCAAGGCGACGGGCTACCCGATCGCGAAAGTCGCGACCAAGATCGCCCTCGGCTATACCTTGGATGAGATCAAAAACGACGTCACCGGTAAGACGTATGCCTGCTTCGAGCCCGCGCTCGACTATGTTGTCGTCAAACTTCCCAAATGGCCCTTCGATAAATTTTTGTACGCAAAGCGGGAGCTTGGCTCGCGCATGAAGGCGACGGGGGAGGTCATGGCGATCGGCTCCACCTTTGAGCAGGCGATCATGAAGGCGGTCCGCGGCGCGGAGATCTCTCTTTTCACCCTCAATGCGCCCAAATTCCGCTCGCTCTCCCGCGAGGAACTGCTCGACCGGCTGCAAAAGACCACCGACGAGCGGCTCTTCGTCGTATTCGCGGCGCTCCACAGCGGGATCACCCCCGACGAGATCTATGAGATCACCGGGATCGACCGCTGGTTCCTTCATAAACTGCTGCACCTCGTCGAGTTCGAGCGGAGCATTCGGGACAAAAAACTCACCCGGGCGGAATATCTCACCGCAAAAAAACTCGGCTATACCGATTATATGCTCGAAAAGCTGAGCGGACAGAAGCTCCCGGGGCACCGGCGGGCGGTATTCAAGATGGTGGATACCTGTGCGGCGGAATTTGCCGCGCAGACGCCCTATTTCTATTCGACCTATGACGAGCTCGACCACGACGAGGCGAAGCCTTTCGTCGAAAGATCGAAAAAGAGACGGGTGATCGTCATCGGCTCGGGGCCCATCCGGATCGGGCAGGGGATCGAGTTCGACTATTCCTCCGTCCACTGCGTCTGGACCCTCAAACAACTCGGCTATGAAGTCATCATCATCAACAACAACCCCGAGACGGTCTCGACCGACTTCGACACGGCGGACAGGCTGTACTTCGAGCCGCTCACGCCCGAGGACGTGCAGAATGTCATCGATGTGGAAAAACCGTACGGCGTCGTCATCACCTTCGGCGGGCAGACGGCGATCAAGCTCTGCGGCTATCTCGCGAGGAAGGGGGTGCGGATCCTCGGCACGAGCGCGGACAGCGTGGATATGGCGGAGGATCGGGAGCGGTTCGACGAACTTTTGGAGCATTTCGACATTGCCCGTCCCAAGGGGCTCACGGTCATGACCAAGCCCGAGGCCATCCGCGCGGCGGAGACCCTCGGCTATCCCGTGCTGCTGCGCCCGTCCTACGTCATCGGCGGGCAGAACATGACGATCGCCTTCACCGAGAACGACATTTCCCGGTATATGGACGTCATTTTGGCGCAAAATATTGAAAATCCCGTGCTCTGCGACAAATATCTCATGGGTTCGGAGCTCGAAGTGGACGCGATCTCGGACGGCGTGGACGTTCTGATCCCCGGGATCATGCAGCATGTCGAGCGGGCGGGCGTCCATTCGGGGGACTCGATCGCGGTGTACCCGCCCTATCATCTGAGCGACGCGATGAAGGGGCGGATCGTCGAAGTTTCGACAAAGCTCGCCCTCGAACTCAAGACGAAAGGGCTCATCAATATCCAATATCTCATCTATCAAAATCGTCTGTATGTCATCGAAGTCAATCCGCGCGCCTCGCGCACCATCCCGTACATCTCCAAGGTGACGGGGGTGCCCATGGTCGAGCTTGCCACCAAGATCATGGGCGGGGCGAAACTCAAACGGCTGGGCTATGGGACGGGCTTGTACCCCGACTCGCCCTATGTGGCGGTCAAAGTGCCGGTATTCAGCTTCGAGAAACTCAACGACGTCAATTCCCAGCTCGGCCCCGAGATGAAATCGACGGGGGAGGTGCTCGGGATCGGCAAGACCATCGAGGAGGCGCTCTTCAAGGGGCTCGTCTCGGCGGGCTTCAAGATGTGCCATCCCACCAAGGAAAAGCCTGTCGGCGTTTACTTCACCGTCAACGATCAGGACAAGTCGGAGATCGTCTCGATCGCGAAGAAATTCGCGGATCTCGGGTGCAACCTCTATGCGACGGCGGGGACGGCGAAGGTCATCTCCGATCTCGGCGTCGAAGTTCAGATCGTCGAACGGCTCAAAGCGACCAAGCAGGTCTCGAAGCTCATGGACGAGGGCAAGATCGACTATATCATCTACACCGGCAAGACCGACGTCGACTCGATCAACGACTATATCGAGCTCCATCACCATGCGATCCTGCTCGGGATCACGGTGCTCACTTCGCTCGATACGGCGAACGCCCTCTGCGACATCATCGCGAGCAAATTCACCGAAAATAACACCGAACTTGTGGACATCAACCGTTTGAGAAAGCATAAATTGCAGCTCAAATTCGTCAAAATGCAGTCTTGCGGCAACGATTATATCTTCTTCGAGAACCTGGACGGGGAGATCACCTGCCCCGAATCGCTTGCGATCAACTTCGTCAACCGCCACTACGGGATCGGCGGGGACGGGATCGTGCTCATCGAAAGATCGGAGATCGCGGACGCCAAAATGCGCGTCTTTGACCAGGACGGCATGGAGGGCGGCATGACGGGCAACGCGGTGCGCTGCGTCGCGAAATATCTCTATGAGACGGGGATCGTCCATAAGGAAGAGATGAAGATCGAGACGAACAGCGGCGTCATGGACGTGCGGGTGTACTGTTTCGGCGGCGTCGTGACGTCCGCGAGCGTGGACCTCGGGACGGCGCTGCTCGAAGGGGACAAGATCCCGTCCGTCTGGCATGGGAAGCGGATCATCGACCAGCCCATGGAGATCGACGGGACCGTTCTGAGCGCGACGGCGCTCCATCTTGGTTCCAGCCATTGCGTCATCTTCTGCGACAGGGTCGAGGCGGTGCCCGTCTTTGAACTCGGGCCGAAGATCGAAAACAGCAAATATTTCCCGCATAAGACCAACGTGGAATTTGTGCGTGTCGTCAATGAATCGACGATCAAAATGCGCGTCTGGGAGCGCGGCAACGGCGAGACCTTTGCCTGCGGCACGGGCGCGGCTGCGGCGGCGGTCGCCTGCGTGCTGAAGGGGCTCTGCAAGCCCGACCGCGAGATCACCGTCAAAGTCAAGGGGGGAGATCTCACCGTTCTCTACGGCTCGGACGGCAGGGTGACGCTCTCGGGCAGCGTGCAGAAAGTCTACGAGGGGCGCGTCGAATTTTAAGGACCGAACAGCATGATCTATCTCGACAATGCGGCGACGACGAAGCCGGATAATGCGGCTCTTTGCCGCGCGATCGAATTCGCGAGAGAAAACTTTTTCAATCCCTCCGCTCTGTACGGCGGAGGAATTTGCGTACAGGGGGAGATCGAAAAAGCGCGGAAATTTCTTCTGTCCCGCATTGCGGGGGAGGAATTCGGGCTCATTTTCACCTCGGGCGGGACGGAAGCCGACAATCAGGCGGTCTTTTGCGGGGCGCGGCGCGGAAACGCCGTCACGACCGCGGGAGAGCATGCGGCGGTGTACCAATCGTTTACCGAACTGAAAAACCGCGGCGTAAAACCCCGCTTTGCGCGGCTCAACCGCGACGGGAGCGTGGATGGGGACGATCTTCTGTCCCTTGTGGATGGGGAGACCGGCCTTGTCTCCGTCGTGCATGTCAACAACGAGACGGGCGCGGTCAACGATATTTTGTCGCTCGCCAAGCGGGTGAAGGAAAAAAATCCGCGCTGTCTTTTTCACAGCGACGGCGTGCAGGCGTTCGGGAAGATCCCGTTCCGTCTGAGCAAAGAGATCGACCTCTATTCGGTGAGCGCCCATAAGATCGGCGGGCTGAAGGGGACGGGAGCGCTGTTCCGGCGCAAGACCCTCGCTTTGCTCCCCTTGATCCTGGGCGGCGGACAGGAAAAAGGGCTGCGGAGCGGCACCGAAAACGTGCTCGGCATTCTGTGCTTTGCCTATGCCGCCGAAAAAAAATTTTCTTCGCTCGAGCGCGACGCGGCGCGGCTGGAAACGCTCAAAGAATGGATCTTTTCCGCGCTCGACGGGCAGATCTTCACCCGGATTTCGCCGGAAGGGGGGAGCCCCTATCTTCTCACGGTGTCGGCGAGGGGCTTGCGCGGCGAGATCTTGCAGCGGCTTTTGGAAGCGCGCGGGGTGATCGTGGGGACGGGCAGTGCCTGTTCGTCCAAAAAGCCGTTCAGCCGGGTGATCGAGGCCTGCGGTTATGAAAAAGAGGTGTTGGGCGGCGTTCTGCGGCTGAGTTTTTGTCCCGAAACGACAGAGGAAGAGGCGCATTTTGCGGCGAAAGCCTTGAACGAGTGTGCGCGCGAGCTGTCTGAAAGGGTCCGTTAAAGGGGGAAAGCATGGAAAAAGTCATCATCATCCGCTATGCGGAGATCCATTTGAAGGGAAAAAACCGCGGCTATTTCGAGCATGTGTTCTCGGTCAATCTCGAGCGCGCGTTGAAGGGGCTGCGGCATGAACTGCACCGCACGAGCGGAAGATATCTGCTCGCAAAATTCGACGAGAGCCGGACCGACGAGATCTTGTCGCGGCTTTCGAGAGTATTCGGCGTCCATTCCTACTCGGTCGGGCTCTGCACCGGCAATTCCATGGACGAGATCTATGAAGCGGCGCTTGCCGTCGCGCCCGCGGCGGGGACTTTTAAGGTCGTCACCCACCGCGCGGATAAAAAATATTCCATGACGAGCATGGAGATCAGTTCGGAGATCGGCGGAAGGCTCCTCAAAGATCGGAAGGGCTTGAAAGTGGACGTGCATACGCCGCAGCATACCGTGTATCTCGACGTGAGGGAGAACGGAACGGCGCTCGCGTTCAGCGCTTTCGAGCACGGCGCGGGCGGAATGCCCGTCGGCAGTTCCGGCAAGGGGCTCCTTCTGATTTCGGGCGGGATCGACTCCCCCGTCGCGGGCTATCTGATGGCAAAGCGCGGCATGTCCGTCGAATTTCTGCACTTCCACAGCTATCCCTACACCAACGACAGCGCGAAGGAGAAGGTCAAAGAGCTTGCGAAACTTCTCTCCGGATACACCTTGACGGGCAAACTCATAACGCTCAACGTCGCCCATATCCAGGAGGAGATCCACCGCCGCTGCGCCCCGGAACTCAACGTGACTTTGCTCCGCCGCTTCATGTTCCGTCTTGCCGAAAAGATTGCGGAGGACAGATCTGCGAAGTGTCTCATCACGGGCGAGAGCCTCGGCCAGGTTGCGAGCCAGACGATCGAGGGGATCACCTCTTCGAACGCCGTCGTCTCCCTGCCCGTTTTGCGTCCGCTCATCGGCTTCGACAAGGAGGAGATCATCGGGATCGCCAAGAAGATCGGCACCTTTGAAACCTCCGTCCTGCCCTTTGAGGACTGCTGTACCGTCTTTTTGCCGGAGTTCCCCGCGACCCGCCCGAAACTTTCCTTCATCGAAGAGGAGGAGGGCAAGCTCGACGTGCCCGCGCTCCTCGAAGAGGCGCTTTCTTCGCGGGAAGAGTTCCTCATTTCATGACCGAGGACAACGGATCGCTTTGAAAATTCAATCGTTCCACCAATCGTCGGGGAGCTCTCCCGACGATTTTTCGATGTGAACGGAGGGGAGTTTGACCGTTTCGCCCTCGATCCCCTGATAGACCGGCGTGACGGAGTAGGTGTACGTCTTGCCCCCCTCGACGGAGTTATCGACGATCTCTTCACGGTATTTTCCGCTGTAAATCGTTGAAATTTGACCATCACTTTCTCTTTTTACCACGTAATCATAGTAATATGTCTGACATAGTATTAGGGTCACCGCTCCATTTTTCACTTGAATGAGCGGAGTTTGGATTTTCGGCGCGGAGAACTTCGAACTCACGCCCTGAGGCAGGGCACTCTTTTTGAAGAGCTCGTGAAGGGAGAGATAACTCGGCGAAGCGGGATCGGCGAGAAGGAGCCGGTGATTTTTTTCGTATTCTTCCTGATCGAGCGCCGCCTCGACGACGTTCTCGCAGGGGGAGAAATCGGGCGGGGGGGAATCCTGATAGAGCGTTTGCAGAACGGAGAGGGCAAGGTTGCAGGGCATTCCGCCGCCCGAGGCGTCGATGGGCGAATTGTCGCGGTTGCCGAGCCATACCGCAACCGTGTCGCGCAAAGTGTAGGCGATCGTGTAGGCGTCGGTGTTTCCCTTGTCCGTGCCGCCCGTGCCCGTCTTGGCGCAGACTTCGAAGTTGAGCCCCCGCAGTTTCTTGGCGGTGCCCTCTTTCACTGCGGTTTTGAGCATGCTGTCGACCAGCGAGCAGGTCTCCTCCGAAAAGACCTGCCGCTCTTCCATTTTGGAAAGAGAGTCGCGGGCGTATAAGATGTTTCCTCTGGCGTCCTCGACCCGCTCGATGAAGGCGGAGGGGGAAAATCTTCCGCCGTTTGCAAAGACCGAATAGCCGTCGGCGATCTCTTTGAGGGTGAAGCCTTCGCGCATTCCCCCGAGCGCAAGGGCGAGCGTCTTGTCCTCGTCGCAAAGGGGGAGCGCCATTTTTTTGAGATATTTTGCGGCTTTGTCGACGCCGAGCTCGTTTAAGATCCGGACGGCGGGAACGTTGGCGCTGCGGGCGAGCGCGTCCCGGACGCTGAGATATCCGCCGTAAGTTTTATCGTAATTTTCGGGACAATAGCCGCCGAAATCCGTCTTTTCGTCGAGGACGGGAGTGGCGGGGGAGACGAGATCCTCTTCGATCGCGGGCGCATAGACTGCAAGCGGCTTGATCGTCGAGGCGGGGAGCCGCCGCAGGAGCCCGCAGGTCGAATGGAAGGCTTTGACGGAATGCCCCTCGTTCCCGCAGACGAGGAGGGAGCAGTCGCAGTCGGTCGTTGTCTGTTCGAGCTTCTCTTGCAGGGAGCGGTCGAGATAGGTGTAGACTTTGAGTGGCTCACCCGAACCGGCGTCGGGAAGAAGCAGGGCGAGCTCTTCGAGGGCGAGGCTGAAATAGCTGCTTGGCTTGACTTCCTCGGAAGGCTCGGCGGGGAGCGGTTCCGCTTTTGCCGCGGCATATTCAGAATCGGACAGATAGTTTTGCTCCTTCATGAGCGAAAGGACGAAATTCCGCCGCGAAAGGCATTTTTCGGCGTCGCGGAAGGGGGAGTAGCGGTTGGGAGACTTGACGAGGGCGGCCAAGGTCGCGCTCTCGGCGGGGGAGAGTTCCTTCGGTGCCTTGCCGAAATAGAAGCGCGCCGCGCTGTCGATCCCGAAAGCGCTGTGCCCGAAATAGATCGAGTTGAGGTAAAGCTCCAGAATTTCTTGCTTGGAGTAGTTTTTTTCGAGAAGTTTTGCGAGTTTGATCTCCTTGAGCTTGCGTTTGATCGTCTTTTCCCCTGAAAGATGGGTATTTTTGATGAGCTGCTGGGAGATCGTCGAGGCGCCCTCGCGGAAGGAGAAGGAGGCGAGATTTTTCATCGCCGCTTTCGCCATGCGCCGGTAGTCAAGCCCGCCATGGGAATAGAACCGCTTGTCCTCAACGGCGACGAAGGCGTTGGGAAGATAGGCGGGCAGCTCCTGAATGCGCGCCGTCCCGCCCCCGCGCGGCAGGTCGGCCTCGCTGCCGTCCGCGGCAAAGACCGTCACCGCCGCCCCGCCCTTTAAGGAGAGCTTTTCAAAATCGAGTGCGGCGTCCCGCGTGAGCGCATAGGCGGTCAGAAGCAGGGCGAGCGCAAGACAGAGGAGAGCGGAGAGAACGATCGCTAAAATTTTGAGCGTAAGTTTCATCGGTCATTAGTATCGGCGAAGGGAAAAAAATTTTGCAAAGCCGTGCGCATTTGTTGAAATTTCGGACGATCTATGGTATAATTTGCATGGAAAATGCCCGTTTTCGGGCAAAGATCAGGAGAAAACGGAATGACGCTCCAAGAAATGATCCATGAAAGCCGCAAGATCGTCTTTTTCGGCGGCGCCGGCGTCTCGACGGAGAGCGGGATCCCCGATTTCCGCTCCGAGGACGGCCTGTATCGTCAGACATATGCCTATCCGCCCGAGACGATCTTGAGCGCGTCGTTTTTTCATTCCCATCCCGAGGAATTTTACCGCTTTTACCGCGACAAAATGCTGCCCCTTTGGGCAAAGCCGAACGCCGCGCACCGGAAACTCGCCGAATGGGAAAAAGAGGGGAAGCTCCTTGCGGTCGTCACGCAGAACATCGACGGGCTTCATCAGGCCGCAGGCAGCAAAAACGTGTTCGAACTGCACGGCAGTATCCACCGCAATCACTGCCTGAAGTGCGGCAGAAGTTTTTCGGCGCGGGAGATCGCGGAAAGCGACGGCGTTCCGAAATGTCCCTGCGGGGGAACGATCAAGCCGGACGTCGTGCTCTACGGCGAACCGCTCGACGAGAGGACCGTGCGCGGCGCGATCGGGGCGATCTCTTCGGCGGACATGCTCCTCGTCGCGGGGACTTCGCTCACCGTCTATCCTGCCGCCGGCTTTCTCGCCTATTTCCGGGGCAAATATCTCGTTCTCATCAACCGCGACGAAACGCCGCTCGATGACAAGTGCGACCTCGTCTTGCATGAAACAATCGGCGAAGTGTTTTCGCAGCTTTGAATAAGGTTTTTTATGAAGTATCATATCGTTACGTACGGCTGCCAGATGAACGTACACGAATCGGAAAAGATCGCAGCGATCCTGCGCGGAAAGGGCTATGACCGGGAAAGCCCTTTGGAAGAGGCGGACATCATCGTCTTTAACACCTGCTGTATCCGCGAAAATGCCGAAAACCATGCGTTCGGCAATCTCGGCGCGCTCAAAAAGCTGAAACGGGAGCGAAAGGGGCTGCTCGTCGCGGTCGGCGGCTGCATGGCGCAGGAGGCGGGAAAAGCGGAACTTCTCAAAGAGAAGTTTCCCTTCATCGACATCGTTTTCGGCACCCACAATCTGGGGGAGCTGGGGGAGCTCATCGACAGGAAAAAGGGGCAGAAGAAGGCGGTGATCTCCCTCAAAGAGGAGCGCGAGGCGGTCGAGGACGGGATCGAGCCCGTCCGCACGGGATTTCCCGGTGCCTTTGTCAACATCACCTACGGCTGCAATAATTTTTGCTCCTATTGTATCGTGCCCTATGTGCGCGGCAGGGAAGTTTCGAGAGATTTCCGCGAGATCGTCAAGGAAGTCGAAGGGCTCGTGCGATCGGGCTTCCGGGAGATCACGCTGCTCGGGCAGAACGTCAATTCTTACAACAGCGACGGGCGGGGCGGGCTGAGTTTTCCGGAGCTTCTCGACGCCTGCGCCTCCATCGAGGGGAAATTCCGTCTGCGCTTCATGACTTCCCATCCCAAGGATTTTTCGGAGGAGCTCGTCCGCGTCGTGAAAAAGCATGACAAGATCTGCAACTGTCTGCACCTTCCCGCGCAGTCGGGGAGCGACCGGATCCTCTCGCTCATGAACCGAAAATATACGAGGGCGCAGTATCTCGACCGCGTGAAAATGCTGCGGAGCGCCATTCCGGACTGCGCGCTGACGAGCGATCTCATCGTCGGCTTTCCCTCCGAGACGGAGGAGGAGTTCGAGGAGACCGTCTCGCTTGTCCGCGAGGCGGAGTTTGCCTCGGCGTTCACCTTCATCTATTCGCCGCGGACGGGCACGAAGGCGGCGCAGATGCCGGGACGGATCGACGAGGAGACCGCAAAACGGCGGATCATGAAGCTCATCGCCGAAGTCAACGAGAACACCCGGAAATGCTCCGAGAAATTCGTCGGGAAAACGACGGAGATCCTTTGCGAGGACTACGACCCCAAGAAGGGGCTGTATCTCGGGCGCAACGAAGCGGGGCGGATGGGATATTTTGCGAGCGAAAAAAATCTCATCGGGGAGTTTGTCGATCTCAAAGTGGAGCGCGCGAACGGCGTTTCGCTCTTCGGGACGGTCGAAAACTGACCGTCTTTTCCAAAAGAAACCGCCCTTGCGGCGATCAGGGAGGAATGTATGCCCATCTCACCTATGATGAAGTTCTGGCAGAGCGTCAAGGAAAAGTACCCTGACTGCATGGTCTTTTTCCGGCTCGGCGATTTTTATGAACTGTTTTTCGAGGACGCGGTCGAAGCGTCCAAACTGCTGGATCTCACCCTGACGGGGCGGGACTGCGGGCTGGAAGAGCGCGCGCCCATGTGCGGCGTGCCCTATCATGCGGCGGAGAGCTATCTTGCGAAGCTCGTCTCCTGCGGCAAGCGCGTGGCGATCTGCGAACAGCTCTCCGACCCCAAGGCGAAGTCCTCTTCGAAGGACATGGTGGAGCGGGGCGTAGTGCGCGTCGTGAGCGCCGGGACGGTCATCGAGAACGAATTTCTGGACGAGCGGAGAAACAATTTCATCGCCTGCGCCGTCAAGGAACAGGAGCGCTGCGCCTGCGCCTGGACGGATATCACGACGGGCGAGTTTTACGTCTCCGAGATGGAAGATCCCGAAAAACTGCTCTCCGCGCTCGTCAATCTGTCCGTTTCCGAAGTCATCTGCAACGACGAAATGCTCTTTGCGGTCAAAGACAGCCCCGAGATCGAGCGGGGGCTCCTTCCGCCCTTTTCCTGCTATCTCTCGCAGGCGTTCGAGCCCTCCCATGCAAAGCGGGCGCTGCTTGAACAGTTTTCGGTGCCCTCGGTTGACGTTTTGGGGCTTGCCGACCGGGATCTTTGCGAGATCGCCTCGGGCGCTCTCCTCGAATATCTCAGCGATACGCAAAAACATTCCCTGAAAAATATCAACAAGCTCCGTCTGAGCGAGGAGAACCGGTCTTTGCGGCTCGATCCGGTGGCGGTGCGCAATCTCGAGATCCTGAAAAACGCCGCCGAGGGCAAGCGGTACGGCTCTTTGCTGTGGCTGCTCGACAAGACCAAGACGGGCATGGGGGCGCGGAAGCTCTCCGCCATGCTCCTTTCGCCGCCGCTCGACCGCGAGGAGATCGAAAAAAGGCTCGACGCGGTGGAGGAACTGTGCGGCGCGACGCTCGTTCGCATGGGGATCTCGGAAATGCTCTCGGGCATGCGCGACATCGAACGGCTGGCGGGCAGGATCTCGAACGGGAACCTCCAGCCGCGCGACTGCGTGGCGCTCTCCAAGTCGCTCGCGGTCGTGCCGAATGTCAAATTCCGCCTGGCGGGATTTTCTTCCGCCCTTCTCAAAGAGATCGAGCGCGGGCTCGCCGATCCCAAGGCGCTCTGCGCGCTGCTCGATTCGGCATTCAAGGAGGACGCCGAGCTGCTCCGTGACGGAGATTTCATCAAACCCGGCTACAATGCGGAGCTCGACGAGCTCAAAGACGTCAAGAAAAACGGCGAACGGCTGTTGGTGGAGCTCGAGGCGCGCGAGCGGGAGAGGACGGGGATCCGCACCCTCAAAGTTCGGTTCAACCGGGTGTTCGGCTACTATATCGAGGTGAGCAACTCCTTCAAGGAGAAGGTTCCTTACGACTATATTCGTCGTCAGACGCTCACAAACGGCGAGCGCTACACGACGGAGGAGCTCAAAACGCTTGAAGAAAAACTGCTCGGCTGCGAGGAGAAGGCTTCCCGGCTCGAAGAGACCCTTTTCAAGGAGATCTGCGACGTTCTGACGCGGAACATCGCCGTTTTGCAGGAGATCTCGGAGCAGGTCGCGCGGCTCGACTGCCTCCTGTCCTTTGCCACTGTCTCCAAAGAATACCGCTATTGCCGTCCGCAGATCGAGGAGGACGGCGCGCTCGAGATCGAGGAGGGCAGACATCCCGTCGTCGAGCGGATCTCGCGGGAGCGGTTCGTGCCCAACGACTGCCGTCTGGACGGCGGGGAGAACCGCACGATGATTATCACGGGTCCCAACATGGCGGGCAAGAGCACCTATTTAAGGCAGGTCGCGCTCATCGTCCTTCTGGCGCATGTCGGCTGTTTCGTGCCCGCAAAGCGCGCCAGGATCCCGCTCTGCGACAGGATCTTCACCCGGATCGGCGCGAGCGACAATCTCATCGGCAATCAGAGCACCTTTATGGTCGAGATGAGCGAAGTCGCGGGGATCTTGCGCGGCGCGACGGAAAGAAGCCTGCTCATTCTCGACGAGGTCGGCAGGGGAACGAGCACTTTCGACGGGCTGTCCATCGCCTGGTCGGTGATCGAGTTCCTGAATGAAAAGATCCGCGCCAAGACCCTCTTTGCGACCCATTACCATGAACTGACCGAGCTCGAGGGCAAGCTCGAGGGGGTCAAAAACTATAAGATCGGCGTGCGCGAGGTGAACGGCGCAATCGTCTTTCTGCGCAAGATCGTCCGCGGCGGCGCGTCGCGCTCGTTCGGCGTGGAGGTCGCGGCCCTTGCGGGTGTTCCGGAGGAAGTCACCTCTAACGCCAAGAAAATTCTGAAGACGCTCGAAAAGAACGATCTTGCAAAGCGTGGCACGGCGGGAGAGCGCGAAGAGCCCGAAGAGGAGACGCCGCCCGCGCTCCTTTCAGAGCTCAAAGAACTCGAGCCAGATCTGCTCACGCCCATGCAAGCGCTCCGGATCCTTTCGGAGTGGAAGGAGAAATATCAATGATCCATATTCTGACGCCGGACGTTTTCAACCGTATCGCGGCGGGCGAGGTCGTGGACAGGCCTTATTCCGTCGTCAAGGAGCTCGTCGAAAATGCGGTGGACGCGGGGGCGAGCGAGATCAAGATCGAGATCGAGGAAGGCGGGAAAAAGCGGATCCGCGTGACGGACAACGGCTGCGGGATCGAAAAGAGCGATCTGAAAGCGGCCTTTTATCCCCATGCGACGAGCAAGCTGCAATCGGCAGCGGATCTGGAACACATCGCAACGCTCGGCTTCCGCGGGGAGGCGATCGCCTCGATCGCCGCGGTCTCGCGGATGAAGATCGCCTCCAAGACGAAGGACGGCGAAGGCTGGTCGCTCGTCTCGGACGGCGGCGTTTTGGGAGAGATTGAACCGGCGGCGGGGGCGGACGGCACCTGCGTCACGGTGGACGGGCTCTTTTCCCATACGCCGGCGCGGCTCAAATTTTTACGATCGGACTCGCAGGAGGAGGGGGATGTCTCCGGAATGGTCGCCCGCTTTCTTCTCTCCCGTCCCGAAATCGCCTTCACCTATCTCGTCAACGGTAAGACGCGCTATCAATCCTTCGGCGACGGGCTCGAGAGTGCGGCGGCGATCGTCTACGGCGCTTCGGCGCTCGAAAACTGCTTCGAAGTCAACGCCGAAAAGCACGGGCTGCGCCTGAGGGGGTATCTCGGCAACCAAAACTTTTACAAGCCGAACAGAAGCTATCAAAGTTTCTTTGTGAACGGCCGATATGTCACCAATCAGACCCTCTCTTCCGCCGTGGCGAATGCCTATTCGAGCTATCTCATGAAGCGGCAATATCCCTTCTATGTGCTCTTTTTGGACGTTCCGCCCGAGATCGTGGACGTCAACGTCCATCCCAACAAGGCGGACGTGCGATTTGCGGACAACCAGGTCATTTACGGCTGCGTCTATTCGATTGTTTCGGCGATCCTCGACGGCAACTCGCGCGCGCTCGAATATCTCGCGCCCATGAAGGAAAAAACTGCTTCGGGCAGCGGAACTTTCACGGCGGCGTCCGCGGCATTTTCCGCGCCTGCTCCGTCTTTGCAAGAGAAAACAAAGCCGTCCGTCCCTTCTCCGGGCGAGATGAGCTATGAGGAGGCGAAAAAAGAACTGCAATTCGTCATCCCGCCGCTCGGCGGGGACCGCCCTTATTTCGGACGGGAGGCGCGGAGGCCCGAGCTGCGTTCGCCCGCGCCCGGGGAGCCTTCGCAAGCGGAAAAAGAGGATGTTTTCGAGGAGAACCGCCGCGAACTTTTCGAGCGCGAACGGCGGGCGAAGCAGGAAAAGGTGGATCCTTCCGCGCTCGTCTATAAGGGCGAGCTCTTCCGCACTTATCTCCTCTATGAAGGGGGCGACGAGGTCTATTTGATCGACCAGCATGCCGCGCATGAGCGTCTTTTGTTCAATAAATTGACCGAACGACTGGAAAAACGGGAGCCGCTTTCTCAGCCGCTGCTGCTTCCTTACACGAGGAGCCTCACGCCGCAGGAATTTGCGTTTCTCTCCAAAAATCTTGAAATTCTGCGCTCCTTCGGCTTCGAGATCGAGGAATTCGGCACCTCGAGCGTCAAGATCTCCGCCGTGCCCGTCGATCTTTTCGGCATGGACGCGGACGCCTTTTTGAGCGAAATGCTCTCTTCGATGGAGACCCTTCGCGCGGTGAAACTTGCGGACATCGTGCGGGACAGGCTCGCGACCATGGCTTGCAAGGCGGCGGTGAAGGGCGGGGACCCGCTCACCGAGGCGGAAGTGCGCGCGCTGCTCGGTGAAATGGAGGGCAATATGGGGCTCAAATGCCCGCACGGGCGGCCGGCGTGCGTGAAGATCAAAAAGTCGGAGCTCGAAAAGCTCTTCAAAAGGACGGTATGAAGCTGCTTATCATCTGCGGCGCGACCGCGACCGGAAAAACCGCGCTTGCCGTGGAGTGCGCAAAGCGCTTAAACGGCGAGATCGTCTCGGCGGACGCCCTGCTTATTTATAAAAAATTGAACATCGGCACGGCAAAGCCGACGGAAGCGGAGCGCGGCGGCATTATCCATCACATGATTGACGTCGTGGAGCCGACGGCGGAATTTTCGGTCAGCGACTATGAGGCGGCGGCGCTGCCGATCGTCGAAGAGATCATTCGCCGAGGGAAAACGCCCGTTCTCTGCGGCGGCACCGGATTTTACATGAACGCCGTGCTGTACCAAAGCGGCTTCGGCGGCACGGGCGGCGACAAGACCGTGCGCGAAAAATACGAAAAGATCGCCCGCGAGGAGGGGCGCGGCGCTCTCTATCAGTTTCTTGAGAAAGTCGATCCCGAGAGCGCAGCCAAGCTGCATGAAAACGACGTCAAACGGGTCGTCCGCGCGCTGGAGATCTATGAGCTCTCGGGCAAGAAAAAATCCGAACAGCACGATGAAAAGATTCCGCGGTTTCCCTTTGCGGCGTTTGCCTTCGACTTTCCTCGCGCCGAACTCTATGCCCGGATCGACCGCCGCGTGGACGCCATGATCGCGTCGGGACTTCTCGAAGAGGTTGTCGCTCTCTTAAAAGAGGGGGTGCCCGAAAACGCGCAGTGCATGCAGGGGATCGGCTACAAAGAAGTGATCGAAGGCTTGAAAAATCGCGTTTTGCATAGTACTATGTCAGACATAGTACCTGCAATTTCCGAGAAAATCAAACAAAATACGCGCAATTATGCCAAAAGGCAGCTGACTTTCTTCAAAAAAATGGAAAATTTGACTTGGCTCGCGCCGAAGGGGATCGAGGACGCGGCAACGGAGGTTTGTAAGATCTATGACGGGAACGAGCGTTGAAAAACTGATCGCAGAACAGGAAAAGCGGCTTGCAAAGCAATTTCACGAGATCGAAAAGGTCGCGCTGTTCAACCAGGAAAAGGTGCTTTCGGCATTTCGGGAGGAGCAGATCGCGCTCCGGCATTTCAATCCGTCCACCGGTTACGGCTACGGGGACGACGGCAGGGAGGCGCTCGGGCGGGTGTATGCGCGCGCGTTCGGGGCGGAGCGGGCGATCGTCTCTCCCGCCCTTCTTTCGGGGACCCATGCGCTCACCGTCGCGCTCTTTGGAATTCTACGGCCGAAGGACAAGGTGCTCTTTTTAACGGGCGAGCCCTATGACACTCTTCGCGGCGTCGTTTGCGGCGAGGGGAACGGTTCGCTCAAAGATTTCGGCATTTCGCACATCTATCTGCCCCTTCTCGAAAGCGGGGACCCCGACTACGATTCAGCGGACGGCATTTTGCGTTTTGAAAAGGTGCGCATGATCTACATCCAGCGCTCGCGGGGGTATGAACTGCGCGACGCCTTTACGGTAGATGAGATCAAGCAAATGTGCGCCTTTGTGCGCGCCTGCGGCTTTCAGGGGTGTATTTTCGTGGACAACTGTTACGGCGAATTCGTCGAAACGCGGGAGCCGACCGAAGTCGGCGCGGATCTCATCGTCGGCTCGCTCATCAAAAATCCGGGCGGGGGGCTCGCGCCCACGGGCGGTTACATCGCGGGGAAACGGAAATACGTCGAAATGTGCGAAAATCGGCTGACCGCGCCCTCCGTCGGTGGAGAGATCGGCTCTTATGCGGCGGGCTATCGGGCGTTTTTCCAGGGATTTTTCCTGGCTCCGCACGTCGTGGAGCAGGCGCTCAAAGGGGGGCTTCTCATCGGGGGGTGCATGGAGGCGCTCGGCTTCGAAAATTTCCCGCCCATCGGACGGTCGCTTGCGGACATCACCCGGGCGATCCGGTTCGACAGCGAGCGCCAGCTCACCGATTTCATCTGTTCGGTGCAGGCCTGCTCGCCGGTTGACGCCTTTGTGACGCCCGAGGCGTGGGACATGCCGGGGTATAACGACCGAGTTATCATGGCGGCGGGGACATTTGTGGAGGGGGCGAGCGTCGAGCTTTCGGCGGACGCGCCCATCCGCAAGCCCTATACCGCCTATTTCCAGGGTGGGCTCACGTACGAGCATTGCAAGATCGCCTGCAAGGAGATCTTGTCGAGGCTTATGTCGCAATCTTGACCGAATGTTTCGGAACGATCGGAGACATGGATCGATTGAACGATTGCATGATTGAATAATTGGCATTGGGTGATTGGATGATTGGGCGCCGCCCGAGGCAGAGCCTCGGGCGGCGCGTTTTTATATTTTTTCGACGAAGAATTTCGGCTTTTTTGAGGCGCAATGGCATGATTTTAATAAGATTTTCAAAAATTCGAGCAAATATGAGGAAGTTTTGCTGTTCGATAAGAGATTTCTTTGCTGCCTTTGGGCAAGCCTAAAGGCGGCAAGGCTGAATGATGAAAAAGCTCAATCTGCCACTATTTATTTGAACAACGAAGCGAATTCGCGCCGAAACCGCGCAGCTCACGTCAAGCAAATTGCACAGTTCGCGTCAAGGCAATCGAGCAACTCACGCCGAACCAAGCAACTTTTAATCGAGCGGCGCGCCAAGGAAAGGGCCGAAAAGCTGTGGGGTAGCTCACGGAAGCCATTCATACTTTGCGAAAACTTGGCGCCCAACCAAACAATTCAAAAAGAATTAACCGATCACGCGAAACCGCACCACTTACGCCCAACTAAACAATCCAAAAGAAATAAACGGCTCACAAAAAGTTGAACAGCTCACGCCCGTTTTCAATTCAAAAGAAATTGAACAACTTGCAGGAAACTGCCGGATTGGCAGACTTTGGCGGTCACCGAACGAAAGCTCGCCGTCATAAAATGCCGTGAAAGGAAGTGGTCTTGTGGGAAAATATTTCGGTACAGACGGTTTTCGCGGCAGAGCCAATGAGTCGCTCACCGCGCTTCATGCGTTCGAAGTCGGACGCTTTCTCGGCTATGTCTGCGGAAATCAGACGTTTTCCGCCGAGTCTCGGGATTTTTATGGGGGATCTTCGCAAAACGGTATGCCGGTCGGCTCCCCGTTCGGGAGCGGGCCGCGGCGGGCGCGGATCGTCATCGGCAAGGACACCCGCCGCTCGTCCTATATGCTCGAATATGCGTTGGCGGCGGGGATCACCGCTTCGGGCGCGGACGCCTATCTTTTGCATGTCACGACGACGCCCTCCGTCTCCTTTGTTGTGCGGTCGGAGGGGTTCGATTGCGGCGTGATGATCTCTGCGAGCCATAACCTCTATGAGGACAACGGGCTCAAACTCATCGGGCGCGGCGGGGAGAAGGCGGACGAGGCGTTCCTCCTCAAGATCGAGGAATATCTTGACGGAAAATTTTCTATTCCCTATGCGAAGGGGGAGAAGATCGGGCGGACGGTGGACTATGTCGCGGGGCGCAACCGCTATCTTGGGTTTCTGCTCTCGCTGCCGCGCTCGTCGTTCAGCGGCTTCCGCGTCGGGCTGGACTGCGCCAACGGCAGTGCCTGGGCGATCTCCAAAGCGGTTTTTGACGCGCTCGGCGCGGAGG
>CANRGG010000029.1 GCA_947630115.1 uncultured Clostridia bacterium | reverse complement strand
TCGTAATACTTCGCTTCGTATTTCGGGCTTTTCGGCTTTTCCACTTTCGCGGCGGGATTGACGGGAATGAGGTCTGTCCGATACGCGATTTCGAGCGAACGCCGAATGACGACGTGATCGTGCGTACACGTCTGTATCTTCTTGCCATGGTCTAAAAGCCATGCGTAATACGTTTGAATGTCCGTGGGCGTGATCCCTTTCAAAGTAATGCCGCGCTCGTTGAAGTAGGGCGCTATACGCTTTATTTTTCCCTTGTACGAAGCATAGGTACTTAATTGCAAATTCGGCTTTGCGATCTCTATCTATTTGTTGAGATAATCTCCGAACAGAATGTCGTCCTGCTTTTTCTGCGCGGCTTTTGCAGACTGTCCTTCGCCGCCGAAATTCGCAACGATCTCGCGCATGGCCTCCTCGGCGGCGCGCTTGTTGTTCTTCGCGTCAAGCCCAGTCGCCGCCCATTTTTGTTTGGGTTTGCCGTGTTCGTCCTTATACGAGATCACGACGTAATATTTTCCGTTTTTGACTGCCAACCGACCTGTCATAGAAACCTCCGAATGATTGAATTTTTGAGAGAGGAAACGGGTATCCTGTTTGCCCGAAAGGTGGGTGGGACGGCAAAGTGAGTCTCGCCCTTATCCTGTTCAAAAAAATTGCCCGTTTTCGCCCGATTTGAGGCAGTTTCTCTTTGCCCGTCCGTTTCCTTGCAAAAAGTTTCCTCCATATATCCGTTGACAAAATAAGGGCAAAATCGGACCTATTCCGAAAAGTTTTTTGCCTTTCGTAAAAGTCTCTCTACCTATCCGTTGACAAAATCGGGGGTATTGACAAAATTTTGCTTCATTACAAGAAAAAATCCTCTCATATATCGAGAGGGTGTGCTTATCGAATAGTTAACTTTTAAGATAGAAAATAGCCCGACCAGTTAACTGTCGGGCTATTTTCTATTGAACTTTGAATCTTTTTAATAGCGTATTAAAACTTGAAGAACTGCTTACTTCGTTGTCGGGGATGAATAGGTATTCAAAACCTTTATGCCCATTTGCTATATTATATTCCGATGCAACTTTGCAATATTTAAGCGCTCGCTCTTTTTTTGCAATTACATCCGGATCGTATAACTTTCTTCTGTCTTTCACTTCTATTAAGTAATATTTATCCACCGTTTCCGTTACAAAGTCGGGCCTGTACTCGTGTCCGTTGTTGTAGGTTATATTAAATTGCTTTGCCGCAGGTCTTAACCATTGGACAACTTCTTCCGAATTATCGCAAGCAAGCGCAAACAATCTTTCGGAATTGCTATCGAATTTGAAATAATCGGTAACGGATTTTCTTGATCCTGTATATACCAACGTCTTAATGCTTTGTCCATTCTCCGGAGCAACCGTTATGTTTTTTACGCCATCGGTAATATCGATATAATTTCCTTGTATTACAGTTTCGATTCCCTGCACAATATCAATTATTCCTTCGTAAGATACCGCAAGGTGTTTCAGTAACTGTGCCTTCAATTTGTCCACTATGTCGCGGTGTTCCATAAGACAAATACTGCGAACTTCCGACTCGGAATATTTGCTTCTGTAATATGTAAGGAACTGTAAAATGATTTTCTGTATCAGTTGCGGACATTTTTCGTAATCGATCTCATCAACATTTCTTATCAAATCGCCAAGAAATTTCTCGGGTTTCTCAGTGTTATAATCGACCGGTCTGCCTTTAAGGGTATAGGTTTCCTCCATAGAATCGATCATATTCTTAATCAAAATCTCGTTGCGTATAGGGACATATACCATATTTGACAAGTCGAGATCAAAGTCCTGTATAATATACTTTTCTTCGCCGTGCTGTTCCGTTCTTATTTTCGGAATATACATAGTTTTTTCTTGAATACGCTCGACTAAGCTATGTTCGGTTACGCCGAACATAAGCTCAATGAGCTTCTGCAAGTCGGTATTTTCTCTAAATTGTTCACCGTGGTCTTTTTCTATCGTTTCCTTAATTTGCTCAACTGTAACTCTTCCGCCTGTTGTTTTAACGTGATTTTGAACGGTGTTAGTGATAATTTGCTTTGCTTGATCATATTTTTGCTTATCTTCTTCCGAAGTAGAGTCCAATCCCGCGGCATGAAGTATTTCGGCGCGTTCGGTGTCGGTATCTATGCTTAACTGTACGGGAGCGATTTTTTTCTTCTGCTCATATTCGGCATAAATAATGCCGTCGGAATTGAATATTGAATCCCCGCTTTGGGCTTCCGAAATAATTTCGTCGAATTTATCATGCGCCGTAATAGTAATGGAATCGACGAGCTTTTCACCCGTTCTTTCACCGTAAGGCAAACGCAATCCGCGCCCAACCGTTTGTTCGCGCAGAATCTTGCTGGTAGCCGTCCGTAAAGGAACGATTGTATAAAGATTGTTTACGTCCCAACCTTCTTTCAGCATATTGACGTGAATAACGATTTCGATAGGGTTTTCTGCCTTTTCTACATTCAGTAAAAGCTGAACATTTTCTTCTTTTTCGGCCCCTTTTTGATTGCTGTGTACCATTATTACTTTATCCGCATATTTGCCATCGCGGAAGGCGGTCGATTTAATGTAATCAAAAACTTTTTGAGCGTGCGTTGTATCTTTACAAACAATAAGCATATGACGACGATCTGAATGCAGAATTACAAGATGAGATCCAGACGCTGCTTGAAACGGACGTGTTTGTTGATATGACGATGAGCAGCCGTCGCGATATCATTCGAAGCGACGGTATACAAATGAGCATCGGAGCCGATACGGGCGTGCAATACTCGGTAATTCGTCCGATTCCCTATCATGTATTTTTGAAGCGAATATCCAACGCAACAAGTATTCCTATCAATACACTTCATTCCGCGATATGCGCATACGCAAAAAAACATGGTACGATAGAGCAAAAGCTTTTCAATGAAAACTCGGTTGCGGCGTTCTGCGGGAAATTTACGGAATGGAAAATTAAGAAGCTTGCAGGAAGATTCAGCTATCAGGCAAGCGCGGCACCTGTTGGCGCTACGGCTTTAACGCATGCGGACGGCACGCCTCTTTCTGAAATCGCACAGGGCAGGATCGGAGTTAAATTTATCGAAGGAACACCGAGTAAAAAATATCTTTATGACGCCTTTGCTTATGACTCGCCGCTGGAAAAGAATAATTTGCTCGCGGACATTGATGAAGTGATCGTCTATGGAAAAATTCCTCGCAACAGCATCGCCATACCAACAATCGCGGGTGGCACTTACAGCCCCGATTTCATATATGTGGTAAAGCTTAAGGACGGCACGAAAGTCCTGATCGTCGTTGAAACGAAAGATGTAGAAAATAAAACCGACCTTCGCGGCATTGAAAAAGTGAAGATCGAATGCGCGGAAGTATTCTTTAATACCCTTGCTGCGGATGGTTATAAGGTGAGCTTCCGTACACAGCTTGGCAACAAACAAATTCGCCAAATCGTGAACGAAGTGCTTGGAGTATAATGCCGGAAAATGGTACGATCGCCTTCTTTTTGGCCCGATCCGCTTGAAATTTTGCGCCGTTTGTAGTACAATGTTTGCCAAAAGGAGCGCCTTACGATGGGGAAAACAAAACAACTCAAAATGCAGATCTTACAGCACTACTTCTCGATCCGGGACAACCTCGCGACGCTGAAACTCGTCTACGATTCCTTTTCCGAACTGATCAACCCCAATTTCGGAGACGGTTCGATCGAAAAACTCAACGACAAGCTCTTTTCGGATATCCGCGAGGCCGTCCTGCTCCTGCCGAGAAAATTCAAACTCAATCTGCATATCGTCATCCGCGATTTCGGAGACTATACCAAGGAAGAATGCGAAAACATCATCCGCCAGAACGTCTTTCTGACGGCTTACCGCGTTTTCAAGGAAAACAGACGGAAACTTTTGAGCGGCTTCTCCCTGATCGGCGCGGGCGCGGCGATCCTCGTCGTCAGCTACCTCTTGCGCGAGCATGAGCTGTGGTTCGACCTCATCAACATCAGCGGCACGCTGTTCGTCTGGGAAGGGGTGAATATGGCCTTCTTGGAAAGAAACCTCGAAAACCGAGCGACAAGAGCGCTTGCCCGCTCCATCCGGAATATCACGATCGAAGGAGAACAGGAGGAAACTGTATGTGCACAGCCGTAACTTACAAGACAAAAGACCGCTATTTCGGCAGAAATCTCGACTATGAGTACTCCTACTCGGAGACCGTCACCATCACGCCGCGGAACTATCCCTTTTCCTTCCGCTGCGCGGGAAAAAGAGAGACGCACTTTGCGATGATCGGCATGGCGTTTGTGCAAAGCGGCTATCCCCTCTACTATGACGCCGTCAACGAAAAAGGCCTCTGGATGGCGGGGCTGAATTTCCCGGGAAACGCCTTTTATCCCGAAAAGGACGACGCCAAGACCAACGTCGCCCCCTTCGAACTCATCCCCTACCTGCTCTCCTTCTGCCAAAACGTCGCCGAGGCGCGGGCGGCTTTGAAAGATCTCGTCATTTTCCGGGAAAATTTTTCGGACGCACTGCCCTGCTCCCCTCTCCATTGGATCGTCGCGGACGGAGAGGAATGCCTTGTCGTCGAGCCCATGAAAGACGGCCTCAGGATCTATGAAAATCCCGTCGGGATCCTCACCAACAATCCCCCGTTCGAGTTCCATTTGACCAACCTTTCGAATTATCTCAATCTCACCCGCGAAGAGCCCAAAAGCCGCTTCTCCTCCTCGTTTGAATTGCGGCCTTATAGCCGCGGCATGGGCGCGATCGGGCTTCCCGGCGATCTTTCCTCCGCCTCGCGCTTTGTCAAGGCCGCCTTCACCAAGCTCAATTCCGTCTCGGGAGAGAGCGAGGTCGAGAGCGTCTCTCAATTTTTCCATATCCTGTCCTCGGTCGAACAGCAGATGGGCTGCTGCCGGGTCGAGAAGGGCTTCGAGCACACGATCTATTCCGCCTGCTGCAACGCCGATCGGGGGATCTATTACTACACGACCTACCGAAACAGCCGGATCGTCGGCGTCGATCTGCACCGGGAAGATCTTGACGCCGCCGACCTCGTCTCCTATCCCCTTCTCGGGCAAGAGGAGTTCTTTCTCCAAAACGGACAGACGGGCAAAAATGGCCGCGCCTTCTCCGAAAAAGGATGATTTTCGATGAAATATTTTCTGATCCCGCTCCTTGTTTTGATCGCCGCCGGTGTTTTGGCGCTTGTCTTTTTCACAAAAAGGACGCGGCGGAAGGGCGCGCGCGGCGAGCGGGAGATTTCAAAACTTCTTGGCCGGACGAAACGGGGGAAACAGTACGTCGTCAACGATCTGCTGTTCCTCTGCGGCGAGGGACAGTCCTGCCAGATCGACCATATCCTCATCAACCGGAACGGGGTCTTTGTCATCGAAACCAAAAATTATGCGGGCGAGATCTTCGGCAGCGACGGCGAACGGGAATGGACGCAGGTCTTGGGGCGGGGCAACGTTCGGAACAAGCTCTACAACCCGGTCATGCAGAACGAGGCGCACATCCGCCGTCTTTCAAAGGCGCTGCATGCCAAAGACATCTTCCGAAACCTCGTCGTCTTTTTGCCCGGCGCGGATCTTCGGCACGTCTCTTCCAAATGCGTTTTCTCCGCCGCAGAACTTCCCGATATCCTCAGGCGAGATTCGAACGTCCGTCTGACAGAAGCGCAAATGGAACGCCTGTTCCGCGATCTTTCAAGGCTCCGGAAAAACTGCGGAGTCACGAAAAGGCAGCACGTTCGGAACATCAAAAGAACGCAAAAAAAGATCGAGAAAGGGATCTGCCCGCGGTGCGGGAAAAAGCTGGTATTGCGGCAAGCGGACGACGGGAGCTTCTTTTACGGCTGTTCCGCCTTCCCGCAGTGCAAATTCAAGAGGCCGCTCTCCTAAAACAGGCGATTTTCGCCGAAAAAATCATATTTTGCCTTGTAAATTCAAAAGGCCGTCCCCTTAAAGGCGGTCTTTTCCGGTGAAGAAGAACGATCGCGGCGCGCCGCCCTGTTTTTGGGGCGGCGCGCCGCTGTATGTAGTCGAATTGTATAATCGATCCGCAGGCTATGGGCCGCTGTTTTTAATTCCGCTTTTTCGCTCCCGCAGGCTCGCGGCCCGTTTCTTTTCGCGTCGAAAATTATTTCCCGTTTGCCGCAAGAAAAGCTTTGACTTCTTCGGCGGTCGGGATCGAGGGCTGCGCGCCCCGACGCGTGCAGGCAAGGGAAGCCGCCGCCGAGCCGTATTCCGCCGCCGCGACCAGCTCCTCCCCCATCGCAAGCCTGGCGCAGAGCCCGCCGCAGAGGGTGTCCCCCGCCGCCGTCGTATCCACCGCCTTGACAGGCAGGCAGGGATGACGCTCCGCCTTGCCGCCGCGGTAGTATTCGAAGCCGTCCGAGCCGAGCGTCACGATCAATTCCATCCCCTTTGCTGCGAGCGCCTCCCTTCCGCCAAGGATCTCCGCCTCCGTCTCGTTCGGCGTCAGAAGATCGCAGTACTTCAAATAGGGTTCGATCTCCCTCGTTGCGGGCGCGGGGTTCAAGACGACGTACATGCCCTTCTCCTTGCCCCGTTTCAAGGCATAGCCGATGACGTTGACGGGATTTTCAAGCTGGGCGAGCAGAATATCCCCCTCTTTTGCCCCTTCGAGCGCGCGCTCGACGTCCTCCTCGCGCAGGCAGGCGTTGGCGCCCTTGTCCAAAACGATGCGGTTGTCGCCGTCGATCACCACGATGACCGCCGCGCCCGAGGAGACCCCCTCCGCGGTCCGGATTGCGCTGACGTCGATCTTTTCCCGCTGCAAAGATTTCACCGCAGTGGCGCCGAACACGTCGCTCCCGACGCAGGCGCAAAAGACGACCTCTCCGCCGAGCCGCGCCGCCGCGACCGCCTGGTTCGCCCCCTTGCCGCCCTGCGCGATCAGAAAGCCGTCGCCCGTGAGCGTCTCGCCCCGCTTGGGCAGATAGGGCGCGCGGATCGTGAGATCGGTGTTGATGCTTCCGACAATAAAGATCTTTTTCATCTTATTTCCTCCGGACCATATTGATAAACGATCGAAGCGCGAACGACATCCCCGAATTTTTGGAGACCGCCATCCCCACCGAGCGGGACGGGAGCGCGGGCGTGACGCCGAGCTCGAACATTGTCCCCTCTTCGATCGCTTTCTTCGCATATTCGCGCGGGATACAGCCGATCCCCTGCCCGTCCTCGACGAGCCGCCGCATAAAGCCCCAATTATCCACTTCGACCGCGGGCGTCATCTTCACCCCGAGGCTCTGGCAAAACCGCTCGAACAGCTTCCGCGAGACGGTGTGATCCTGCATGAGGATCAAGGGATACTGCTGCAATTCCCAGAACGGGATCTCCTTGTCTTTGAGCGTCGAAAAGGAATTTCCCGCGACAAACACGTCCGACAAGAGCATGATACTGTCGATGAGCAGAATGCTCTTGTCCTCCTCGATCGGCAGATTCAGAAATCCCACGTCGCAACGGTCGATCTTCAGATTGTTGATCGTCTTTGCGGTGAAATCGGTCAGAAGTTCGAGCTTGACCTGCGGATAGGTCTCATGGTATTTCATGATACTGTCCGCAAGGCAGTATTCGAACATCGTCTCCGACGCGCCGATCCGGAGAGTCCCCGTCGCGCTGTCTTTGAGCTCGGAGAGCCTGTTTTCAACGCCGATCAAAAGCTGCAGGGCGCGCTCCACGTCGGGATAGACGAGCTCGCCCCCCTGCACGCTCAGTTCCACCCCCTTGTGCATGCGGTTGAACAGCGACATCCCCAGCTGGGATTCGAGCTGCTTGATCGCCTGCGAGACCGCCGGCTGTGTGATATACAGCTCCTCCGCCGCCTTCGTCAGGCTCTTGCACTTGGCGACGGTATAAAATACTTTATAGAGTTCCAGATTGACCATGGTTCCTCCCCCCGTTTATTTTCCTACGCAGAATTTGGAGAAGATCTCTTCGATGACGTCCTCGGAGGCCGTCTCGCCGCTGATCCGTCCCAGCGCCGTGTACGCGCTTTTGAGATCCTCCGCGACGAGTTCCGTAAATGCCCCTGCCGCCGCTCCTTCGAGCGCCCTTCGGAGCGCTTCGCGCGCGTCGAGAAGCGCCTCGCGGTGCCGCTCTTCGAAAAGATACGCCCCGTCGTTCTCCCTGCCGAAGCCCCTCTCATAGAGGAGCTCCCGGAGCGCTTCCAGTCCTTCGCCCGTCTTGGCGGAGACGCAGAGATCGCATTCCCGTTTTTTCCCGAGATCGCTCTTCGCGCCGACCGTAACGACGGGGACCCCCTCGGGAAGTTTCACGCCGTCCCCCTCCTCTTTGAGATAGAGCAGAAGGTCCGCCCCCTTCGCCGCGTTTTCCGCGCGCCGGATCCCCTCCCGTTCGGTCTTGCTTCCGCGCTCCCTGAGCCCCGCCGTGTCAAACAGCAGAAAGCGCACGCCGTGCAGTTCGATCTCCCCCTCCAAAAGATCGCGCGTCGTGCCCGCCGCGGCGGAGACGATCGCCCGGTCAAAGCCCAGAAGGGCGTTGAACAGGGCACTCTTTCCCGCGTTCGGCTTTCCGCAGAGGACGACTTTCACCCCCGATCTGATCTTTTTCCCCGCGCGGTACTGCCCGAGCAGCCCGTCGATCCGGGCAAGGACCTCCTCCGCCCCGCGGCCGGCCTTGGTAAGAACATCCGTCGACAGGTCCTCCTCGGGGAAATCCGCGTCGGCATCGGCGGCGGCAAGGCACTCCTTGATCGTTTTTTGCATTGCCCTGCCCTCCGCGGTGAGTTTTTCGCCATACAGAAGGTAGCCGGCGCGCACCTGCGCCTCCGATTCCGCGGCGATCATCTCTCCCATCCCCTCCGCGGCCGAGAGGGACAGCTTTCCGTTGAGGTAGGCGCGCCGGGTAAATTCCCCCGCAAGCGCCGCCCGCGCCCCCAGCGAGAGGGTTCTTTTGAACACCCCCCTTGCGATCTCCCGCCCGCCGTGGCAGTGGAATTCGACCGTGTCCTCCCCCGTAAAGGAATGCGGCGCACGAAAATAGACGCAGAGGCCGAAATCGGTGAAGCCCTCCGCCTCGATCTCGCCCGCATACAGCCGGTTGGGGACAAACTCCCCCTTTTTCGGGAACATTTTTTTGGCAAGTCCGAGCGCGCCGTCCCCGCTCACGCGCACCACCGCCACACCGCCGTTTCCCTGCGCCGTGGCGATTGCTGAGATCAATTCCATCGTTTTTTTACTTGCTATAAGTTTTACTTATAGAAATTATAGCACATTCGGATTCCCTTGTAAACCGTTTTCCGAAAAAAATTTCGGCGATCAAAAAATCGCCGAAAAAAATCTGAAAAATCATTCAATTCTGACCAAACTCCCCGCCGAAGGGATCCTCGCCGCCCGGGTTGCCGCCCTGTCCGCTCGGGGGCGGGGTGCCGAACTCTCCGCCGAAGGGATCTTCGCCGCCCGAGCTGCCGCTCTGCCCGCCGTTGTCTGCGGGAGGGTTCGAGGGGGGCGGATTGTAGGGAGGAGCGCCGTAGCCGCCGCCATAGCCGCCGTATCCGCCGTAAGGGTTGTTGCGGCGAGCGTATTCCTCCGCGCGGCGGCGGAGAAACTCGTTATAGTCGACGGGCGTATTGTTGCGCACCGCAAACAGCACAAACCCGCTCACGGGGAAGAGGGTGCAGAGGATGGTCATGAGGACCGGGTTTTTCGCATAATACTTCCGGAACAGCGCCAGAAAAAGCACGAACAGGAAGATGAACGCGACAAAGTCCAGCACCAGAACGGCGATCTCGCCATATTCGAGCAGGTTGCACATCCACTGATTTTGGGCGGGAACGAGAGAAGATTCGATCTCCCAATAGGTATAGCCCGACGCGGCGTTCGTTTTTAAGGTGAGATATTCGGGACGGGTGAGCAAGATACTCGCCGCCACGCGAAATCCCTCCATCGCGGCATAGAGAAACTCCGCGATCATGGCATACAGCCCCGTCCGCTTCATCTTCTGTCCGAAAAATCTCGCCTCGCCCGCAAGTTTGCCGGCGCAATAGACGTTGGCAAAGGGCAGAAATGCCAGAATGCCGAACTTCTTCCCCTGCTTTTTTCCCATCGTGCACAGCCCGATCCCGCCGAAGAGGAGCGTGATCAGCAGAATGCCGCCGGCGACGCCGAGGCAGATGTAGGTTTCGCGCAGGATTTGCGCCGCGACGAACGTTTCATCCTTGACGGTGTCGACCGTGCTGTACAATTCGGAGATCAGCTGCGCGACGCTGAACCAACGGAAAAAATCCATAAAATTCCTCCTTACTCTTTTTTCTCTGCGCCGAAGAGCGGCGCCGTATATTCCACATTGACAAGGCAGAGCCCCCGCGCCGGCATCGTCCTGGCGAGCGCGCTCCGCTCCTTTTTCTCAAACGCGCGGGTGATCCCCTCCGGCTTGCCGCAGCCGATCGCAAACAGCTCGCCCGCGAGGATCCGCACCATGTTGTACAAAAAGCCGTTTCCCGTGACGGCGATCCCGAAGAAAACGCAGTCCGGCTCTTCTTTTCTGTCTATTTCGACGGAAAAGATCGTCCTCTCGCTCGTTTTCGAGGAAAATCCCGCCGAACGGAACGCCGCAAAGTCGTGTTCGCCCAACAAAAGCGCCGCGGCTTCCCGCATTTTTTCAAGATCGGGCTCCCTTTCGAGCCGCGCCGCATACCGCTCTTTGAGCGGCAGATCGCAGGGCGCAAAATAGGCGGAATAGAGATAGGTCTTTCGCTTTGCGCCGCGCGTGACGTCGAAGCCCTCCGGCGCCTGCGCGCTTTTCAGAACCTTCACGTCGGGCGGCAGCAGGCGGTTGAAGCAGACGGCGAGTTTTTCGGCGGGAATGCCCGTCTCGGCGTCGCATTGGGCGACCTGCCCGCGCGCATGCACGCCCGCGTCCGTCCTGCCGCTCGCCGTGATCCTGACGGGCGCGGCAAAGACCTTCTCCGCCGCTTTCTCCAGAGTTTCTTGCACGCTACGCTTTCCCGGCTGCCGCTGCCAGCCGCAGAAATCCGTTCCGTCATATTCGAGCAAAAAGACGTATCTCATAAGGCAAATACCGGGAAATACCGCATAACGATCATGCCCGCGAGCAATCCGGCTCCCAACAGGAACGCCAGAAGATCGCGCCAGGTAAAGCGGAGTTTCTTGTATTTTGTCCGGTTCTTTCCGTCTGAGTAGCAGCGCGCTTCCATCGCTTCGCCCAATTCGTCCGCCCGCCGCAGCGCCGAGACGAGCAGCGGCACCAGCACGGGCACCACCGCCTTGACGCGCTTTGCGGGTCCGCCCGTGTCGAGGCTCGAACCGCGCGCCTTCTGCGCGTTCATAATGCGCTGCGTCTCATCCATCAGGATGGGAATGAACCGAAGCGCGATGCTCATCACGAGCGCCAGCGCATGGACGGGAAACTTGATCCATTTCAGCGGTGCTAGTAGGCTCTCCACACCATCTGTCAGCGACACCGGCGTCGTCGTATAGGTGAGCAGCGACGAACAGACCATGAGAAGGACCAGCCGAATGACGAGAAAAATGGAAAATATGATCCCTTCCTGCGTGATCTTGATGATCTTCCACTCGAAGAGCACGGCGGGCGCGTCCCAATAGACCTTGTCCCCCTGATAGAACAGAAGGTTCACCGTTGCCGTAAAGACGACGAGAAAGAGAATGCCGCGGAGCGCGCCGATCACTTTCGGGAGCGGAACCCGCGAGACGATCAGCGCAAGAAGCAGCAGCGCCGCCGCGATCCCCAGCGCCAAAAATTCCTTCGCGAGGAAGATCGCGACGATATAGACGATCAAAAAGACGATTTTGACCCGCGGGTCGAGATGATGGACAAAGGATTCGACGGGATAATATTGCCCGAAGGAGACGTCTTTCAGCACGATTCGCCCCCTTTCCGGGCGAGCGTCTTTTTGACGAAATCCTCGATCGTGAAATCGCAGTCGATGGGGACTCCCCGCTTTTCGAGCGCCGCGCAGAGCTTTGCCGTGAGCGGAATGTCGAGCCCGAGCGCCTGAAGTGTTTCGGCCCGCTTGAAAAGTTCCCTCGGCGGCTCCGAATACAGGACCTTCCCGTCCGAGAAAACGGCGACCCGTGTGCAGTTTTCGGCGATCTCGTCCATGTCATGGGAGACGACAACGACCGTCTTGCACCAATCCCCGTGCAGCTTATGGAGAAGCTCCATGACTTCGCGCTTGCCCAGGGGGTCGAGCCCCGCCGCAGGCTCGTCCAGGACGAGAATTTCGGGACGGGTGACGATGACGCCCGCGATCGCGGCGCGCCGCTTCTGCCCGCCCGACAAATCGAACGGCGAGGCGTTCCGGACGCTCTCATAGTCGAGCCCCGTCTCCTCGATCGCCGCGCGGACCACTCGTTCAAGCTCCTCCGCGGTGGGCTTTTTTTCGGCGAAGTTTTTATATCCGAAGGCGACGTCCTCAAACACCGTCTCCGCAAACAGCTGGCTTTCGGGATATTGAAAGACCATGCCGACCTTTCTCCGCAGCGCGCGGAAATCTGTCTTTTTCCGGGTGAGATCAAACTCTCCCACCTGAAGGACGGTCCGATCGCCCTTCTTTTTCCGGCGTTTTTTGGACGAGGGAAGCCGCATGAGTCCGTTGAGATACTGCACAAAGGTGCTCTTTCCGCTCCCCGTATGCCCGATGACGCCGAAAAACTCCCCTTCTTCGATGGTCAGGGAGAGATCGTCGAGCGCCTTCACCGCAAACGGAGACCCCTCATTGTAAATATGGGTCAGATGTTCGGCTACGATACGCATGAGGCGATCTCCTTTGCAAGCTCTTCGGGATCAAGAACGTCCGGAACGTTCAGCCCCCCTTCGCGCAGCCGCTTGCAGATGACGCCGATCCGCGGCAGGGCAAGCCCGAACGTGAGGAGTTCCTCATGCCGTTCGAAGATCTCGGAGGGCGTCCCCTGCATGACGATCTCCCCGCGGTTCATCACGACCGCGCGGCCGCAGAGCATCGCCTCCTCCATAAAATGGGTGATCATGAGGACGGTGATCCCCTCTTCTTCGTTTAGTTTTTTGACGACCTCGACGATCTCCCGCCGCCCTTTCGGGTCGAGCATGGCGGTCGCCTCGTCGAGGATCATCATGCGCGGTTTCAGGGCAAGCACGCCCGCGATCGCGGCGCGCTGTTTCTGTCCCCCCGAGAGCCGCGAGAGCATGGAACGGCGAAACTCCTCCATGCCCGTTGCGCGGAGCGCAAAGTCGATCCGTTTCCCGATCTCTTCCCGGCTCAAACCGATATTTTCGGGCCCGAAGGCCACGTCGTCCTCCACGATGGAGGCGACCGCCTGGGAATCGGGGTTCTGAAAGACGATCCCGAGATCTTTCCGGATCGTCAAAAGATTTTTTTCGTTCAGCGGAATGCCGAAACAGCGGATCTCCCCCTTGTCGAGGGTCAGAAGCCCGTCGGAAAGCCGCGCGAGCGTGCTTTTCCCGCTCCCGTTGTGCCCCAAGACGGCGACAAATTCCCCCTCTTCCACCGAGAAATTCAAGTTTTCGATCGCAAACGCCCCGTCCCCGTAGGAAAACGAGACATTTTGAAACTCCAAAGCCTTCATTTGACTCTAAACCCGCTATGATCGCAGGATTATTATAACAATTCTTGTTGAAAAACTCCATCTTTTTCAGATGAAAATGCCGTGAAATATTTTCAATTTTCTATGATGGCAAGATGGTCCAGCGCGCGGGTGTAGGCGATATACCGCTCGTTTTCGGTCATGCCGCTCTCCAGAACGGCGACGGCGGAAAATTCGAGCCCCTTGCTCTCGAAAACGGTCATGACGTTGATCTTGTCCTTTGCAAGTTTTCCCGCTTTCGAAAGACGGGAATAGCCGCGCTTGTCAAAGAGCGGAAGATCCTCCTCACGCGCGATGACCGCTTTGAGCCCCGCCTTTTCGCGGAAAAAGGCCGAAAGACCCTTCCGTTTGACGCGGCAGACCTTCCCGCCGTGCATGCCGACGGGCGTCATGTCCACCCCGCCGAGCCCGGAGACGAACTCCACGATCTCGTTGGTGTTGCGGTAATTGCGGTTGAGCTCGTACTTCTCGCCGAAACTTTCGTCCCATTCCCCGATCCCCCGCCAGGGCGTGATGTTCTGTTTGAGATCGCCGAACACGTTGAACGCCGCCTCGGGATTGATCTTTTTGAGAAGGGCGTACTCGCTCTTGGAAATGTCCTGCCCCTCGTCCACAAAGACGAGCCCATACCGCGGCGTGAGCGTTCTGCCCGCCGCCGACAGCAGCGTGCAGAGGGCGTAGCCGTCCGAGGGAAAGACCCCCTTCAAGCCGTAATTTTGCTTGTATTTTTTGACCGTTCTGCGGTAAAGCAGCCGAAAGATATCGAGCGCGCTCTCGCATTTGCCGGCTTCGGCGCAGATGGGACTTGATCGGATCGTCTCGAAAAATTCCCGGAAAAAGTCCACCCCCTCCGCCATTTCCAAGACGACCCGCGCGATCTTGTTCGTCTCCTCTTTGAGCGCCTCCCGCGCGGCAATTCGCTCCGCATAGGTGTAGATCTCCTCCTCGCCCGACCTTCGGCGGTAGCGTTTGAGATCGGCGATCTCTTTTTCGAGGATCGCAAGAAACCCGACAAGGTCTGCCTGCGCCCTTTCAAAGACCTGTTCGCCACGGACGGCGATCTCCTTGGCGCAGCGGTAAAATTCCACGAATTGGCGGATAAAATAATCGCAAGTCCGCTCACCCCCCTCAAGCACGAGCCGCAAAAAGTCCTCGACCTGCACGAAGGCGCTCATGAGGGCGCGGAAGGGCTTGGTGAAATAAAAGCCGCCCTCCTTGTTCTCCTTCATCTCGCCGAGCACGCACTTGCGGATCCGGAGAGAGCTGTTTTTGACTTTCAGATAGAGCGCCTGCCGCCGTTTCCCGTCCTCGATGAGCTCCTCGGAGACGGAACGGCACTCGCTGCCCGTGAAAAACCCAAGCATATCCGAAAAGATCTTGCCGACTTCCCGTTCGACGAGACGGGGGAACTCCTCCGAATAGAGGAAGCGCAGATATTCTTCGCTCTCGCGCAGATCGCCGATCTTTGCCGCAAGATCGACGCCCTCCCCCTTTAAGATCCGGAAATAATAATTCTGCAAGGTCGTCGTATAGACCTTTTGAAGTTCCAGAACCTGCGAAAGTTCGTCGATGAAGGCATTGAAGGAATCGGACGGGGTGAGCACAAGCACGTCGCGCGGGCCGAGCTTTTCATTGTTGTACATGAGATAGCTGAGCCGGTGGAGCAAGATCATCGTCTTTCCGCTGCCGGCGCAGCCCTGCAAGACAAAGTTCTCCCGCTCGGGACGGGTGATGACGAAAAACTGCTTCTCTTGGATAGTCCGGATGATGTCGCGGATCTTGACGTCCTCTTTGCGCTCCTGCAAAATGCTGCGAAGATAGGGATCGAACAGGATCTCCTCGTCCCGTCCCGCGATCTCCTCGCTCGTCAGAACGTCCCGCACCGAGAGATATTCGTTGCGGAAGCCGAGAAGTTTTCCGTTTTTGACGTCGATCGCCCGGCGGAGGACGGTCTTGAACTCGTAGTCGTTGATCCGGAAGCTGACGCGGCTCTTTTGGTAATAGCGAACGGCAAGCGGCGCCCGCCAATCGACGATCTCGAGGTTGACGTCCCCCTTCTTGCCGATATAATAGCTGTTATAGCCCTCCTTGTCGTCCACGACGTCCATGCGCGCAAAATAGGGCTCCCGGAAGAAGCATTTATAGCCGTCGATCTTTTCCCTCAGCCGCGCGATCTGCCCTTCGAGCTCCAGGATCTGGCAATATTCCTCGGCGGCATAGCTCTTTTCCGCTTTCAGTGCCTCGGCGTCCTGTTGCGTCTTTTTGATCATCTTCATATACCGGGCCAGATAAAAACGCCGCAGCATGAGCAAGACCGCGCGGAGATGTTCCTCCTCGCATGTTTTCTGCGCGTTCTCGTCCAGTAGGGCGAGATACCACTCTTTATCCGCTTTGATCTCGGGCGAAAGCCGCTTTTCCGCTTCTTCCATTTCCTCTGCGCGTGTTCCGCGCGCTCCTTGCAAACCTTTCTCCTTATCATACCATATCCGCACGAAAAAGAAAAGGACATAGCGCAAAATTTTTATAAGAAAAAGAGGGAATCCCCCTCTTTTTTGCAATTTTATGCAGTTTGAGAACGGTCAGATCTGCTCTTTGTCCCCTTCCGCTTCTTGAAGTTCCTTCCCCGCCCAAACGCGCGCGAAGATCAGGCTTGCCGCGAGCGAGATGAGAACCCCGCAGGCGAGCACGATCGCGGAGAGATAGCAAAGCTGCGGCAGAAGGCAGGAGAGCGCGGCCGAGAGCGCCGCAGAGACTCCGCCCGCCGCGATGAGAAGGATCCCCAAAAGACGGTTTGCCTGCCCGCTTGCGCGCGGGTTTTTCTCCGCCGAAACGGAAACAAGTTCCAAAAGTTTGTTCCGCTTGATCTTCCGGATCAAAACGCCCGAAAACACAACGAGCAGGGAAAGCGGCATCACGACGCAGAGCACGACCGGGAAGCTCGCCCTTTCCCCCGCCTGCACGCCCCCTGCGATGAGCGCAAAGAACACCCAGCCGATGACGGCGAGCACGGCGCCGACCGCCGAAAGCACCCCGACAAGGATCTTTCTGTTTTTTTCGCGCTTGGAGAGGGAGGACGTCCAGATCGCCGCCGAGATCAGCGCGGCCGCGGCGGGTAAGGAGACGAACACCCAGGGCGAACCGACAGCGTCGGCCGTCAAAGCCCCGTCGAAATGGATGGGCGTCTCCGCGGGCAGGAACAGCACCCCCGTCACATAGCCGATCAAATTGAGCACCGAAAGCACTGTATAGACGATCGCGGCAAACATCATATCAAATACCTCTCCTGGTTTCTTGCAAAAATCCGTTGATCTCCGTGAGCAGCCGCTTGAACGCGCCCTCGTCGAGGGAATAGATGAGCGTCTGCGCCCTTCGCGTCCGCAAGACGAGCCCGCTCTCTCTGAGAACGCCGAGATGATGGGAGACCGTGGAGGCGGAAAGGGAAAATTGGTCGCTAATTTCCCCCGCCGTGTGCGGACGGCTCCTCAACAGCGACAAGATCTCCCGCCGCGTTCCGTCCGACAGCGCCTCCCAAGCATTTTTCATTCGCGACTCCTGTATTTCGAGATTTATCGAAATATAGGATACCAAAATCGGGGCGGAAAGTCAAGCGGTATTTTGAAATTCATCGAAATTTCCTTGCCGTTTTGGGAAAAAAGGGTTATAATAAGAGAAAAAACGGAGGAAAGAGATGGAAACGATCGAATGTTTGACGAAGCGCAGGAGCGTTCGCGCTTTTAAAAAGGAACCGGTCAAAGAGGAAACGCTTGCGCGCATAGTGGAAGCGGGTGAATATGCGCCGACGGGCATGGGCGCGCAGTCGCCCGTCATGGTCGTCGTGCGGGATCCGGAGACCATCGCGGCGCTTTCGCGCATGAACGCGGCGGTCATGGGCGTCACGACCGATCCGTTTTACGGCGCGCCGACGGTGATCGTCGTTCTCGCCGATCCCAAACGCCCCACTTATGTGGAGGACGGCAGCCTCGTCATGGGAAATCTGATGAACGCGGCGTTCGCTCTCGGCGTGGACTCCTGCTGGATCCACCGCGCGCGGGAGGTCTTTGCAAGCCCCGAGGGCAAGGCGCTCTTGAAAAAATGGGGACTTGCCGAAGATCTTGTCGGGATCGGCAACTGCATTTTGGGTTACCGGTCGGGCGAGCTGCCCGCTCCCAAGCCGAGAAAGAAGGATTATGCGCTCTTTTTGTGATCGGCGTCCCTTTTTGCGCTCATTTTCTCCCAAGTTTTGCTCATGAATGTCCACTTTTTGCCCAAGTTTTCGGCTTTTTGAGCGTCTGAAGGCTTTTTAAGATCGAAGCGCTCCGACCTTTCAGGGTTTCCGGCGGCTGTGCCCGGTGGTCTTTCAGAGTCCCCGGTGGATTTTTTGAGCTCCCGACGTTGGTATCCGACGGCTTTTTAAGAGCTCGGAAATCTGGTCCTTCGAGGCTCCAAGGTCCCGATCCTTGCAATTTCAACAAAAAAAGACTAACGGTTTTGCCGTTAGTCTTTTTCATGAGCCGATTTGGATCAGGATTCCGCGTCCTCAGCGACGGCAGTCTCCTCCGCGAGCAGATCGTTGTATCTGCCCATGGTCTGAACGGAGACGTTCTTGTAGTCTTTCATGCCGGTGCCCGCCGGAATGAGCTTGCCGATGATGACGTTCTCTTTGAGCCCGATGAGCGGGTCGCGCTTGGTGCAGATCGCAGCCTCCGTCAAGACGCGCGACGTTTCCTGGAAGGACGCCGCCGAGAGGAAAGAGTCGGTCGCAAGCGCAGCCTTGGTGATCCCGAGGAGCACCCGCTTTGCGGTCGCGGGCACGCCGCCCGCCATGATCGTCTTTTCGTTCTGCTCTTCGAACGTGAACATGTCGACGAGCTGGCCGGGAAGCAGATCGGTCGTTCCCGCGTTCTCGATCTTGACCTTGCGCAGCATCTGGCGGACGATGATCTCGACGTGTTTATCGTTGATATCGACGCCCTGCGAACGGTAGACCGACTGCACCTGTTCGAGGATATAGTCCTGCACGCCCTTGACGCCCTTGACGCGGATGATGTCCTGCGGGTTCACGGAGCCGGCATTGAGAAGATCGCCCGGCTTCACCCTGTCGCCCGTCTTGACTTTGAGTTCCGCGTTGAAGGGAAGCACATATTCATGGAGCGGGATGTTCGTCCCCTCCTCGCTGACCGTGATGTGGTTGAGGTTGTCGCTGTTGTCGATGGAGACGACGCCTTCGAACTCCGAAAGAGTCGCGACGCCCTTGGGCTTTCTCGCCTCGAAGAGTTCCTCGACGCGGGGCAGACCTTGCGTGATGTCCCCCGTCGCCGCGATTCCGCCGGTGTGGAAGGTTCTCATCGTCAGCTGCGTGCCGGGCTCGCCGATGGATTGCGCCGCGATGACGCCGACCGCCTCGCCCACCTTGATGGGAAGGGTGGTCGCCATGTTCTTGCCGTAGCACTTCGCGCAGACGCCGAAACGGGTGTTGCAGTTGAAGATCGAACGGATATTCACGCCGTCCTTATACTGCCGCACATATTCGGGCAGAGCGTCCGGATCCCGCTTCTTCTCCTCGGGAAGTTCGGCGAAAAATCTTTCCGCCTCCTCCGCGATGGGCGCGATCTCCTTCGCCTTTTCTTCGGTGATCATCTTGTTGCAAGGGGTGATGATGTTCCCCTCTCTGTCTTTGAGATCCTCTGCGGCAAATCTGCCCGTCAGACGGTCCTCAAGAGACTCGATCACCGCGCCGCTGTTCGTTTTGATCGCAAAGATCTTGGTGCCGCGCGGCTGTTTGCCCTGGTAGCAGTCGTCCTCCCGGACGATAACGTCCTGCGAGACGTCGACGAGACGGCGGGTGAGATATCCCGAGTCCGCCGTTTTGAGGGCGGTGTCGGCAAGGC
>CANRGG010000028.1 GCA_947630115.1 uncultured Clostridia bacterium | reverse complement strand
TGGCCCATTAGCTCAGTTGGCAGAGCACTTGACTTTTAATCAAGGTGTCCCGAGTTCGAATCTCGGATGGACCACCAAATGCGGCAGACGGCGCATGGCGCCGGATCCGCTTGCCAATCGGCTGTCGGCTCCCCTGCGCCGCCCCATCCCAAACAGAGGGCAGTTCTTTTGGGAGCTCGGCAGATCCCCTCTCCCCCGTTCGGAGAGACGAGATAGACAAAAGCGCGAAAGCGCTGTTATGCACCTTTAGCTCAGATGGTAGAGCAACTGACTCTTAATCAGTGGGCCCTGGGTTCGAGTCCCTGAAGGTGCACCAGATTATGCGGATTTATGCGAATAAATCCGCATTTTCTTTGTCTTTTTGTGCATATTTGTGAATGTTATTCATGTGATTTTTGTTACCTTGCCAAGTTTTGGGGCACATTTTGGGGCACATTTTGGGGCATGATTCATTTCTTCCCATTTTGTTCACCAAATCAACTTTCTCCCCTCTTTTAAGAGATATTCGTCGGACAAGTGGCTGTATGTTTTATTCAAAACGCTACTGCTGTGTCCTACAAATTCGTCTCGTGCAGGAGGCGCTAGCGCTCTTCCAATTTTTTATGTTATAGAGCATATTTCACCTTTAATAGCATAACCTTGTTATATGTAGGCGAGTACAAAATTTTTGCCTTTCCATTTACTCGTTTGCAGTACCAAATATAAAATTTGCTATATCCTTTTATGCGAGTGCCTTCTTCGGAGCAGAAAGAGTATTCCGCACCATTATAACTGAATTTTACCTCAATACGATTCGGATTTCCAGAGGATTGGAAGTTTCTTTTCAGTACCGCATGATTGATTATCACTGCATCTTCCAACCATACTGCAATTTCTTTCTTTTGTTTATTGTCTTTTATCAAAAGATATATCGAGAACATTGATACGAGCGCGCAAATAAGATTGGCAAAAATAAGCGCTTCCATCATGTATGCAGCCATCGTGAAATTTCCCATTAAAACCATAACCCAAATCCCGATATCGGTCAAAATCGCAAACGCAAGCAGTATGGAGGAAAACATCAAAACAGCTTTTGTGATCCCGTATACCAATTTTCCCTCTTCTAATGATGCAGCTACCTTCTTAATCATATTTGTAATGCAAATAGGCTCCTTAAAAAAGAACTAATCCAAGAAGGTGCTTCACTAGACCAAGGCCTAACGTTGCAATAAGTTTTTTATTCATTTGTATTCTCCAGATTTTATAAATTTTTATTAAACTTTACTTTTCGAGATTGTCGATCTTTGTTCCGAAGTAGGTATAATTGAAGAGTTCCTCGCAGTGGATCTCGCTTTTTTGAAGGGTGATCTTTCCGTTTTCCTTGTTGTACTCGATCTCCAAATAGGCATTTCCCGACTTCTTTTCTGCCTTGTGTTCCTCTCCGCGGAAGAGCGCGACCTGATAGGCAAAGCTGACCGCTCCCGAATCTTTCTTGAAGAGCTCTTTCGGCAGGTGCACCCGCTCGGAATGACAAAAGTGCATGCTGTCCGCACGCCCTGTCTCTTGGTTCATGGCAAGCTCGATGCTGTAATCTCCCGAAAAATAGATCCCGGGATCGGCTCCGTGATGGATGATATAATAGCTTCTCCCTTGCTCGTAAAAATCATTGGCGATCGTATAGAGCGGGGTGGACGCCATCTTCGACATCGCCGAAAAAAGATCCTCGTCGGAAATTTTCCACTTGACGTCATGCTCCCCCGCGACCTCGGAATCAAAGAAATATGCCTGCGAAAAGAACTTCCCCGTATCCGCAAGATCGTAATATTCTTCATCGATCCCACGATCGCCGAAATAGACGGTCGCATAGGCGTTGTCCTCGTCGAACGTCTTCTCGTCAAAGGCAATACAGCTCAAATGGGGACTCACCAAGACCGGTCCTCCGTCTGTCGCGGGCTTTTCTTCCTTGCACGCCGAAAAACAAGTCGCCATGCAAAGCGCCGCAAGAGACAATGCAACACATGCAAACTTCTTCATATAACCTCCTGAATTAAAAAACTTTCCTTTTTCCATATTATAACTTTTCATCTTATTTCATATCGTCTTCCTTTTTGCAGAAATCTTCAACCGAATTTATGTTTGATTTTGTTCCTTTGCTCCGTTATGGTTTTGTAGCCAGTTTCATCGGGGCTACCTCCTTTTTTTGGCAAAAGTATATCACCAAATCGGGAAGATGTCAATATAACTTTCTTTACATTTTGTAAACTTCGCTTAACATGATAAAAAAATTTTAGTCTATACGACCTGTTTAACCCACTGCAAGCACTATGCTTACGATCAAGATGCACGGAAATCTGAAAGTCTTAAAATACCATTTTTACATTCTAAATAGTGCATGAATAAGTAACTCAGTGTATTTCGAATAAAAGATATATTCAGCGTTTTATCGGATAACGGATTAAAATTACATTGTATTTTCATAATAATCCCCCCCCCAAGATTTGAACTATCAATTCCTTTAATTCTCTTCTTCAAATCCGTATCATAATCGTATCCCCTATAACGGAACGGATTGAAATTGCCGATCCGAAAGATTTGAGTTTTACTTACCAAAATTCATATCAATTCCTGTATGTCATGAATTCGCCATAGAAACTTATCTCTGAATTCTTCATAGCATTCAGAACATACCCAAGATGAAAAATCTTCTGTACAATAACATTCACATTCTGAATCAACCATTATTTTTTTAGTACAAAATTCACAATGTGCATGCCAAAAATGACCAACTAATTCTCCATTTAAATAAGACTCTCCTCTTTTATATTTTTTCACAAAATCTAAAGCCTCTCTTTTAATCATCTTATAAAAGCTGTTTTTCTGTTCATATGATTTAGTCCAGAACTCGGGAAAGAAAACCCTATAAAGATCTCTCCCTCTTAAATCGTCTTGATTAATCAGCAATCTCCAATCTTCCATATATACTCCTTAATCGTCAGGATTTTTTCTCTACCGAGAGATGAAATCGAATTGCTCTTTTGTAATAAGTCCTTTTTCCAATAAAAATTGTCTATGCTTCAGTGGTGCAAAAAAATAAGAGCACTCCGACCATTTGACATGGAAAATTTCTTTGGGAAGCAGAGCATATAGCTCTTCGACAAAACGATACCCGCTCCCGAGTCTTTCCCTTGTCCCTATTTGAGAATCGAAAACAAGAAATACAGTCGCTCTTTTGTCATATTCCAAAATAATTTTCTTGATTTGAGACAAATCTAGGAAGCAACCAAGGAATCCTTAACATAATGCTTGTCTAATAGTCAGGATTTATTCTCTCCCGAGGAAAAATTCATTTCTCGGGAAAAAGCGCCATTAAATTTTACGCTTCTGTCTTTTCTTTCATTATAAATTTACCATTTAAAAGATAGACCGACAGGCGATAGGTATCCTCGTTTCCTTGCTCAATCTGCGGCTTATGGGCAACAAAAAGACTGTATATTTTAGGCAGTATCTCCTCCGAAAACTGCTTTTTAAGCGAATCCGTTAGATATTTCTTATCCACAGAATAAATATTCAGGAAAGGATTGGAATACAGTACGAAATCGGACGACACAATGTACAAAGACGCCACTTTCTGTTTTCTTGAGGATTCCGGTAAGGTTTTGCCCTTAAAAACAGAAGATACATTCCCTTTTTTGAAGTTAATTTCGATCTCACATCTCTTAAAAAGTTGTTTTATTACCCTTTTGTCAACAAGAAACTCATGATTGGAATCGATTGCTTCACATTCAATTTTCATTTTCAAATATATCCCGTAAAATTTTATTTAAAGCGAACCATGCAATCAATCCCCTCATATGAGGTCCACCGCGATGTTTATTCATGTTGCGCAATCCTCTGATCTTTTGCTCTCTCACAATTCTTTTAGCTAATTGAGTATTTCCATTTTTAATTGCCTTTTTAAGTTCCTCATCCAATTTATCATCGGGATAACCTGCGAGACCTGAATCCCTTCCACCGGTATCCCTGTATGATAAGATATACTGCTTCCGCCGAACTGTGTCAAAAGGCCGTTAGAGTTATAAGTATAATTGTAGGTTTTTGGCGTGGACGGATTTGTCGTTGTTGTATAGCTGTATTCCTTTTTCGAAGTGATATTTCCATTGTCGTCATAAGCATAAGTATAGGTTTTGTTTAAGAAAGGATTATTTTCTCTTACAAGCCTATTCGCTTTATCGTATATGTACTCTACAGTTTTTGAGTTCCTCTTAACGGCAGTTACGTTTCCATTCAAATCATAAGTATAAGAGTGTGACAAAGTAGCCGCCCCCGATCTTGACCTCAATATCATTTTCCGACACAACATAGACAAAGACGTCTCTATGATACTTCGCCACAAAGTATTTGATCTCGGATAGCAAAATCTTTTCTACGCTGAAAAGATACGTTCTGAATTTAAGCTCATTCTCTCCGATCGTCACAAATCCCGTGACCGAATTTGTAACTAGAAAGATCAGCCAAATCAAAAAACCGACAATCAAGACCTCATATGCAAATGTATCATAGACAAGATATATGAACAGAAAAGCCGACGCCGGAAATAACAGAAACAACGCGCTGTATAAGAGTAACATCCACTTTCCCGTAAATATTTTTTTAGACATAACCTTCTCCGATGGAATCAATGCCCCGTATAGAAATACATCCATGCAAGATTTAATGAATCATGAGTCGTCGCAGATAGCGGGGCAGGCGACCGCCCCACTCGTAAGACCCATTATACGACAACCTATAGATAAATGTCAAGCTGTCGAGCAAGGCAAAAGACGACCGCAAGAATGACGGCCTTTTACAAAGAAAGCCGAGAGGAACACCTCTCGGCTTTTTCTCTATTTCTGTTTGCTCCTGCGTCTCGCGCTTTTGAGACAAAATAGATCAGTCATTTTTATCGGTTTCAACTTCGATCTTTGCGCCTTTTGTTGATAAAAATGCTGTAAAACGCTGTCGTCCGGGGCCCATGCCGCCGTCGCCCGGCCTCATGCCGCCAGGACCGCCCGGCGCGTCCCCGAACGGATTGCCGATCCCGCCCGATGAGCCTATCATTGTAATGATCGAACTGATTGTAAACTCGCACAGGCTGCTGTCGCCGCCGTAAATTTGATAGTTCTTGTCCTTTTCAAGTTCGGGACAGGAAATGATGACCGACTGGCACGCTTTCGGCGTTTGGAACGTCAGGATCGCGTTCCCGTTCTCGTCCGTCAGGGAAAGATTTGTGCCCGCCGCGATCGACTGATTGCGCGCAAACGACACGACATATTGGGTCGAATTTTGCGCAGGTGTTTCGACCATGCCCAAAGAACCCACGGCAAAGAGATATCCACCCGTGACAACCGTTCCGCGCTCGGAATCGATGGAACAGTCCATATTGCTCGTGGGGCCCGCCACATAGGTTTCACCGCCCGAGATCAAGATCGTGCCGTTGGAGTCGATCCCGTCGCCGCTCGCATTCACATAGACCTCACCGCCCGAGATGATGATATGTTCGGAAACGTTCCTGTCGTCGCTTGCCGCATTGATCCCGTCGTCCATTGCCGTGAGATTTACCGTGCCGCCCGAAATCTCCACATAGCCGCCCTCGATCCCCTCATAGCTCTTTTCCACGGTGATCTCGCCGCCCGTGATCTTCGTGAGGACGTCGCTCGTCAAGGCGTCGTCATAGGTGGAGATCGTAAACGTTCCGCCGCTCACCGAAAGATTTCCGCTGTTTGCGTGGATCGCGTCGTCCGTGCTGTCGATCGTAAACGTGCCGTCCTCGAGGATGATGGAGTAGTCGCCTTTTGTGACGGCGATCTCCTTGTCGGGATCGCTCGGATCAGGATATTCGATCTCGCCCACTTTAATTCCCTTGCAGCCCTGCGCCAAAGCGTACAGCGAACCGCCGCGATAGTCGGAAGCAACTTTTTGATAATCGTCTCCGTTTTTGATATAGCGGAAATCGTCCGCTGCAAGCCCATATTCCGCCCGAGTCTGCGCGCTGTCGGCGACGAAAACGCCCGTAGTTTGAATGTTGTAATTGCCGCCGTTGAGATAGACAACGGTGTCGGCCTGGATCCCGTCACCCGCCGTTTTAGAGGTATAATCGACGTTTTCCAGAAAGACATAGCCCTCTTCGGTCGTGAATTCGGTCGTTTCGTCGTCGCACTCCGCGTTGATCCCATCCTTGCCCGCAGACAGGACGTCGATCTTTGCGTTCGAAGCCGAAACGGAGAGCGCGGAGATCGCATGATTGGCAGCCGTGAGCTTCAAAGAGCAATCGACGATCGCAAGTTCTTTGGAAACTTTGATCGCGTTCTTGCCGCCGCTTTCAACCTGCAAAGAACCGTTCCCGTTCAAAGAGAGCGTTCCCTTGATGTGGACGGCGTTCTCCCCTTCGGCGGTGGAAAGGATGGAATTTTCGCCGATGAGCGTTAAAACGACCTCCGCTTTTTTGTGATCGGCGCCGTCGAGGGCAATGCCGTCCGCCGTCTCGATCTTGGCGCCGTCGAAGATGAGGTGCAATTTGAATTCATCTGCACCGAGCGAAATCCCGCCGTACTGACCGCGAAAACGGTATGTCCCGCTCTCGGTGATCTCGTAGATCTCATTCGTCGGCGCAACTTCGATCGCCCCATCCGAGGAGGCGTTCCCCGAGAGATCGTCAAGATCTTCGCCGGAAAAATCCTCTTTCACGTCGCCCGTCACATCGTCGGCGCCCTCTGCGATCTCGCCTGTGCCGCCCCCGCCGAGATAGTCGCCGGGATTTTCAAAGGGTTCAACGTTTCCGGTGGGCTTTGCACAGCTTGCCAAAACGCACACGGAGAAGGTAAGCGCCAACATCGAAATGATGATTCGTTTCATAACGACCTCCTTTGAAATAATTATCGTGATTTTTCTGCCCCGTATTGTACGGCAGTTACGCTGAAAGTTATCGGGGATGATTCAAAAGAGAGAGTATTTCCCCACATGCTTTGCACAAGCGAGCCGCGATACACCTCCACGGTCACCTCTTCGCCGGGCTGAATGGTCGCCATTGCGCGGTTGTAATCGAGAATGGAAGTGATCTCTAATCCGTTGATTTTGGACAGTTTATCGTACTGTCTGAAATTTCCGTCGGCACCTTCGGCCGCCGAAACGTAAGCAATGCCGTTCCCCGAAAGGGTCGCCTCGGCAAGCTCTATAGAAAGGGTTGCTCTCCCGACGAGATAGCCATGTTCTATCAGATCTTCAAAGGCGCGCCTTGCCGCGTTGCCGGGAATTGCAAAACAAAGTCCCTCGATCCCCTCTTCGCTCGTCTTTGCGTTCACGATCCCGATGAGCTGCCCGCGCATATTGAACAATCCGCCGCCCGAATTGCCGGGGTTGATCGCGGCGTCCGTCTGCAACAGCGTCATATCGAAGTTCCCGACGGTGATCGTTCTGCCCATCGCGGAGAGAATGCCCTCCGTCACCGTTCCGCCGAGATTGCCGAGCGGATTGCCGATCGCGATCAAATCTTCGGCGATCTGCAAATCGTCGCTGTCCCCCCAAACGGCAAGTTTCAGCGCTTGGTCGGAAGAAACCGCTATGACCGCAATATCGGCGGACTCATCGGTCGCCACAAGTTTTGCGTCCAATTCGCTCCCCGAACGCGTTCTTACGGTGATCTCGTTCGCGCCGTCGATGACATGGTTGTTGGTTACGATCAGATAATTTTCTTCCGACTTGCCCACGATCACGCCGCTTCCCGCGCCGGATACGATATACTGTCTGCCGAATTTTGTCGTGACCGACTCGGTGCTGATCTCCACAACGGTATCGGCTACCTCTTTCACGACTTCTGTCGCAGAGATGTAAACCGTCGATTCGGCGGAATAATAGGAAACCACCGCCGGCAATTCAAACCCCTTTTCGGCGCTACATCCCGCCAGGCAGGCGATCACGGCAAAGGCCGCAATCCCCGATACAAAGAAACGTCTTATCTTCATTACGCACTTTCCCCTCCTGCACATTTGCGCATTCATGATTTTCAAGGCAAATTATAAACCCCTCACTTAAAATAAAACTTAAAAAGCGTGCTATTTTTGAAAAACTTTCCGGAAATCAAAGCGTTGCGATGAAGAGGACGGTATCGCCGTCTTTTTTGACCGTGATCTTCCCCCTATGCGCCGTCACGATCGAACGCGCGAGCGAAAGCCCGATCCCGTGACCCGCTTTTTCGGAATTTCTCGACGCATCGCCTCGATAAAACCTGTCAAAAAGACGCTCCGGGTTTTTCTCGGAAAACTCTTTCGATTGATTTTTGACGACAAGCTGCCTTTTGCCCGCATTTTCGGTGAGAGAGACGGAAATATCCCCGCCCTCGTCCGAGTATTTCAAAGCATTCTCCACCAGAATGCCCACGAGCCGCCGGATGAGATCTTCATTCCCGCAATAGGAGAGATTGGGCTGGATTTTCAGCGTGAATTGATTCCCCTGTGCCAGCGCTATGGAAGAAAAAGAGTTTGCCGTCTCCTCCACGGCGTCCGAAAGAGAAAAGTCCGTCATCTTTGGCGCCTGACCGCCCTCGTCCATTTTTGCAAGCAAAATCAATTTCTCGGTGAGCGAAGTCAGCCGCGCGACTTCGTGCTTTATATCTTCCGTCCATTCGTTTTTTCCGTTCTGCATTTCGAGAACGTCTGCGTCGGCACCGATGATCGTCAAGGGCGTTTTGATGTCATGACTTGCGTCGGTTATGAACCGTTTTTGTTTTTCATAGCTCTCGGCAACAGGTTTCATGATTTTCCCCGAAAGCAGGAAAATCAAGCAAAAAATGAGCAAAAGTCCGCCCGAGGCCACCCCGATACTGATCCAAAGCACGTTGAAAAAGCTCGAAAGTTCCTGCGAGCAATCGACAAACACATAGCGCGTTCCCCCGAAAAGCATCTGCCCCGCAGCAAAGCGATAATTGCCGTAATATCCGCTCGTTTTCTCTTTCCGATATAATTCGGTCGCATAGGAAATTGCCTGTTCTTGTTGCACGGCAGCGATTTTCTCCGTATTCACAAAGATGATCTCACCCTGCGCGTTAAATTCGACCGTAAAATACCGGGTCCGAAAGGGAAGCTCCGGGTTTTGCCCAAAGGGCGGACGTCCCAAAAATTCGCCGTTTCCCTCCACAAGGGTCTGCACGAGATTGTCGGCCTCTTGGGTCATTCGGATACGGTTTGCGATATTGATCGCGCACACGATCAAAAAGATGACGGAAAAGACCGAACCCATTGCGATCATGATAAATTTCAGACGAAGTTTTCTAAACATATTTCTTCCCCAACAAGACATAGCCGACGCCGCGCACGGCTTCTATTTCCACTTGATTTGTAAGGGCGGCGAGCTTTTTGCGAAGATAGGAAATATAGGTCCAAACGACGTTTGTCTCGGCGTCGCTGTCATATCCCCAAATTTTTGACATGATCGTCTCCGTCGGAATGACTTTGCCTTCGTTCAACATCAAAAGTTCGATCAGCTGAAATTCCTTATTGCCCAAGCGATAGTCGCCTTTTGAAGAGCGCAGCTCAAACGTGGAGCGGTTCAAAGACAGATCGGAAACGATGAGAAGATTATCCGCTTCGCCTTGTTTTCTGCGCAGCATGGCGCGAAGCCGGGCGAGCAATTCTTTGACGTCGAAGGGCTTGCCGAGATAATCGTCTGCGCCGCTATCCAATCCGATCACCTTATCGTCGACCTCGGTTTTCGCGGTGAGAAGAAGAACAGGCATTGTCTTATTTTTCGCCCGAAATTCTTTGAGAACGGTGATCCCATCTTTTTTCGGCATCATGATATCGAGGATCGCGCCGTCATAATCTCCCGAGAGGAGATCGTCAAGAGCGTCCTCTCCGTTGAAAACGGCGTCCACGGTATAATTTTCATGCTTCAATATGGCGACCAGAGCTTTTGACAGGGCCTTTTCATCTTCGGCTAAAAGAAGTTTCATGCCTCACCTCGCAACTGATATAGCACACAAACCTTAAATCCACCTCAAAAATCACGATAATTATACCATAAAATCGTCCGGCAAATCAAGCGAAGCTACTTTTTTCTGTTTACAAAATTCTTCGTTGAAAGAATAGCGCGATTGTCTTTTGAAACTCAAAAACCGCCGACAAAGCGAAATGCTCTGTCGGCGATTCGTTGAATGTTTGATCACAAGCACGTCGTCTCGGCCTTCTGCCGCAAGCTGCACAAAAAATCGCCAAGGCAAGGCATAGAAGAACAAGTCTGAATTTACGCATTATCATCCGAACAGGTGATTTGCACCTCTTTGTTTCCTAAATTCCAATATTTCGAGGACGCCTCCATGAGCTTTTCCCACTGCGCGGAAGTGCCCTCAAAGACGATCTTCGTGATTGCACAGTCCTGCACGGCGTACTTTTCGATCGTAGTGACGCTTGCGGGGATCGTAAGCTCGGTGAGTGTCGCTTTGCGGAATGCCGCGACGCCGATGATTTTTACCGTGTCGGGAATGACGCTCTGATTGCTGCCTCGAAGCAGCGTTTGGGTCGAAAGGTCGATCAAACAATTCCCCTCACCCGAATAGTGCGTGTTCTCTTCTGCAACCGTAATCGTATTCAGCCCGCCGCAGTTATTGAAAACGTCGTCGCCAAGCTCGTCAAGTCCTGCGGGAAGATAGATGGCGGTGAGGGCGCGGCAGCCCGAAAAGGCGTTGTTGCCGATCTTTTTCAGCTGGCTCCCCGTGCCGATCTTGACGGTCGTAAGATCGTCTATCCGCGCATAAAAGGCGTTCTTGCCGATCTCCTCTACGCTGTCGGGGATCGTTATGGAACGAATCCTCGCCGTGTGCCGCGAATAGGCAAACGCGCTGTCGGCGATCCCGACGACGGGCAAGCTCTCATGTTCGGCGGGAATGACGATGTCCTCTGCCTGCCCTTCATCGCCCGTGACAATATAACCGTTTCTCACTGTGTCGCGCTCGAATGCGAGCGTTGCCGTCGCCTCAAGTTCGGGCTCCTCCGGCCTCTTTTCCTCGAAGTCGATCTCGAGGCTCTCGACCCATTCCTTGAGCGTCGCCTCCGACGCGCTCGATTGAAATCTTTTCCCCTCGAGCCATTCGCCCGTACCCGCCATTTCGGCAAGAAGCTCCCCGCTTTGCCCCAGGCCCGAGCTCGACGACGTGCAGAACGGGATGACCGTCTTGCCCGTAAAGTCGTTGGCAGTCACGAACCCGTTGACGGGCCAAGCGGCTTCCCCCCACCAAATGGGATAGCCGATGAACACCGTATCGTAGTTTTCCCAGCCTTCGACGCTCGTCTTCTCAAGTTCGATGTTTTGAAGGCTTTTGTCGTCATGCTCCTTTGAGACGCGGCTGTTCCGATCCGTCCAATCGAGATCGTCGGAAGAATAGGGCTCAACGGGGATGAGCTCGAAGAGATCGCCGTGCGTCGCCTCCGCAATATACCCCGCAACTGTCTCGGTATGGTTCGTTGCCGAAAAATACACGACGAGAACGAAACCGCTCTTTGTCGCTTCGCCATCTCCCTGTTCGCCGCCCGTTTCACCTTCCGAGGGCTTGATGGAACCACTTCCTGAGCCTTGTTCATTGCCGCTCTGCGAACCGCCTTGACTTTCTTGCTCATTGCCGCTCTGCGAGCCGCCTTGGCTTTCCTGTTCGTTGCCGCTCTGCGAGCCGCCTTGGCTTTCCTGCTGACTGCCGCTCTGCGAGCCGCCTTGACTTTCTTGCTCATTGCCGCTCTGCGAGCCGCCCTGGCTTTCCTGCTCATTGCCGCTCTGCGAACCCTGACTTCCCTGTTCGTTTTGGGTGCCGCCTTGGGCTCCCCCTTGCTCGACATTTTGCTCATTCTCGCCGCACGCCGCAAACGGGAATGCAAGCAAGAGACACATCAAAAGAGCGCAAATACTTTTGAAACGTTTCATGAGATCCCTCCTTCCTTTGTTGGGAATATTATACAACACAAACCCCGCCGTGTAAAATACCGATTTTGCAATGCGCTATAACCTCAGCGCATACTGTTGACAACGCCGACAAAAGATGATAAAATAAAGGCATGGAACTTTCTCAGCTTGAACAATTCGTCACGATCGTAAGGTGCGGCACGGTTTCGAAGGCCGCGGAGGAGCTCTTCATTTCGCAGCCCGCGCTGTCGCGCTCCATGCAGAAATTCGAGCAGGAGCTCGGCGTTCAGCTCTTTACGCACAACAAAAACAAGCTTGAACTCAACGAGAACGGCAAATTCGCGCTCAACCTTGCCCAAGATATTTTGAAATCAACCGCAAACTTTTCCGAACAGGTGCGTGAGTTTGACAGGGCAAACCGAACGATTGCCGTAGCTTCTTGCGCGCCCGCGCCGCTTTGGGAAATTCTCCCCTTCCTCTCCTCGGTCTATCCCGAAAAGCGACTCACTTCGGAAGTTGCAGAGAACGCAAAACTTTTTGAAGGCTTGAAAGCGGGAATGTATCAAATCATCATTTCGACCGAAAAAACGGACGATCCCGAAACCATCTCCTTTTATGCGGGGAAAGAAACACTTCTTTTGAACGTGCCCAAAATTCATCCGCTGGCAAAAAAGAAGGGCGGCGTGCGGTTTTCGGAAATTGAAAAATATTCATTTCTTCTGTATTCTCATACGGGCGTATGGGAGAACGTTATTCACGAGCAAATGCCCTCGGCTCACATCATCATGCAGGAGAATCGCGAGAGTTTCGAGGCGTTAAAGCGGGAGAGCGCGCTCCTCTCCTTTTCGACCGAACTTTCCGCCAGACACTACGGCGGCAGCGAGAGCAATCTCTTGATCCCCGTCCTCGACGATGGGGCAACCCTGCACTTTTACTGCTATATTTTGAAGAAGAACAAAGAGCATTTTAAGGAATTTATTGAGCGATGCAAGTAAAAACACGGTATTATGTCACGCATAGTACTATGCAAAACGGCAAAAAGCGAGGAAAGGCGTTTAAATTTTCATGCCTTTCCTCTATTTTATCTGTTTTTTGATTTTTCAGGGCTGCTCGTTAAAATCCAAATCCCAACCCATGAACGCCCGCTCCTGATCTTCGATTGCCATGTTGTAATAGCGCGTGTTCCGGTTTAATCTTTCAATCTCCCCCATCTCTTCCTCGGAAAGTTCAAAGTCAAAGAGATCGAGATTTTGCTCAATGTGCGCTTTGCTCTTTGCGCCGGGAATGACGATATTTCCCGCCTGAATGTGCCAGCGCAAGATGATCTGCGCATTCGTCTTATTGTATTTTTTTGCAAAATCGGTGAATATTTCTTGTTCGATGAGTCCCCTGTCGCCGTGCCCCAAAGGATACCATGCCATGAGTGCCATTTTAAGTTTTTCGAGGAAGATCTTAAGCTCCCCTTGCGGATAGTAAGGGTGCGCCTCCACTTGCACGACCTGTGGAACAATAGAGCACGAATTCAAAATCAATTCCATTCTGTCGAGCGGAAAGTTCGAGAGACCGATCGCCTTGATCTTTCCCGCTTTGTAGGCACGCTCCAATGCTCTGTAGCCCTCGAGGAAATTCCCAACGGGCTGGTGCAAAAACAGCAGATCAAGATAGTCTGTGCCGAGCCTTGCAAGCGTATCGTCGATCGCCTTGTCGCCGTTTTCGTACTCCGTGCACCATAATTTTGTGACGAGAAAAATGTCCTCGCGCTTTACCCCACTCCGTTTGATCGCGCGTCCCACGCCGCGCTCGTTCATATAGGCGTTTGCCGTGTCGATCATCGGATATCCGCATTGGAGCGCTTCCAGGACCGAATTTTCCGCTTCTTCGGGGGATTGCATAAACGTCCCGAGCCCAACCATCGGCATTTTTAGGCCGTTATTCAAAGTAAAATATTGCATAATTTTTTCCTTGCCTTAAATTTTATTCGCCCAAGCCGCAACTTTTGCCTCCGACTGCTGAGCTTCCGCGCCGTGAATGGAGAGCCCCGCAGCGATCACGGCGCCTTTGCAGACGCTTTTCAGTTGCTGCTCGCTCGAACCCATGCCGCTGCCCTCATTCGTGCAGAACGGAGCGATTTTCTTGCCCGAAAGATCGTAGTGTTCGAGGAACGTACACAGACACATCGGCATTTGCCCCCACCAATTCGGATAGCCCACAAAGATCGTATCATATTTTGAAAGATCCTCGACATATCTTTTGATTTCGGGGCAGGCATTTGCGCGAAGTTCCGCCTTTGCCTCCTCAATGCACTCGTAATAATCGGCGGAATAGGGCTTCACGGGTTCGATTTCAAAGAGATCTCCACCGACCGCTTTTTGGATAAACTCGGCGACCCGCTCGGTGTTCCCTTTTTTGAGATTTTTGATCGAGCCATTCCAATAATTCTCGCCCTTTCTTGAAAAATAAACAATCAGATTTGCCATTTTATTCCCTCCTTCGTCGTTTCGAAGCGACCCAGGATTTATGTCGCCCGTCAATCAAAGGCACATTCTGTAAATTGCTTCCACATCCTTGGGGGTAAGCGGCTTGAATCCTTGCAATGTCCCGCCGTTGCAGGCTTTTTGCGCCATAACGGAGAAATTGCTGTCGTCAATGCCGATTTCGGTAAGCGTACTCTTGAGGCCGAGCGTATGGAAGAAGAAGTCGGAAAGAGCGTCGATCGCAGCATTTGCCCCGTCCATATCCGAAAGCGAATTGTCTGTTCTGAACACGTCCACACCGAATTTTTTGATTTGCGGGGCAGTATTCTCGTCCAGCACATATTTGAGCCATCTCGGGGTCAAAATGGCAAGCCCGAGACCGTGTGTAATATCATAAAACGCGGAAAGTTCATGCTCCATCATGTGGCAGGAGACATCTTGGTCTATCCCTGCGGCAACAAAACCGTTTAGCGCCCAGGAAGATGCCCACATGAGGTTTGCGCGCGCCTCGTAGTTGTCGGGAGTTTCGAGCGCGATCGGAGCGTACTTGACAACGGTCTTGATGAGATCTGTCATGACGCGGTCGATAAAATCCATTTTGGGCTGCATGGTGAAGTAGAAACTATCAAAGACGTGCGAAAGAATATCCACGCTGCCGCAAGCCGTCTGAAATTTACTGACCGAATAGGTGTTTTCGGGGTTCAAAAAGGACGCTTTGGGCTGTAACAGCGGGCTGAGAATGGCAAGTTTTTCATGCGTCTGCATATTCGAGATCACGCCTCCGCAATCCATTTCGGAGCCGGTCGCTGCAAGCGTGAGAACGGTGACGATCGGCAATGCGTTACCAACGGAAGCCGTACCTTTTACCAAATCCCAAGCGTCGCCGTCGTAAAATGTTGCCGCGGCGATCGCCTTTGTGCAGTCTATGGTAGAACCGCCGCCAACGGCGAGCAGAACGTCGATCTTGTTTTGTTTGCAGATTTCCGCACCGCGATTGACGGTCGTGTGCCGCGGATTGGGTTCTACCCCCGGAAGTTCAAAACATTCCAGCCCCGCGCCCGCTATTTCTTTCAAAATTTTGTCATACAGTCCGATTTTCTTGATCGAGCCGCCGCCGTAGACGAGAAGCACTCTTTGTCCGTACTTTTTGAGTTCCGCACCGAGAGATTTCAGTTGGTCTTTCCCAAAATAAACCTTTGTGGTGTTTTGAAAAACAAAATCGTTCATTTTACAGTCTCCTTTTTCATTGTTTTTATTTTACCAATTTTTCTTTTCCGTAGCCGAATCATGCTTTGTCTTGCGATCCTCGACCATTTTCACGAACCATTCGACCATGTTGGGGTCTTGATGGGAGAAGAACGAGCTCTTCCCCTTATCGAGCAAAGAGATCTTGGACATATCCTCGTTCGAAAGCGCAAAATCAAAGACATTCATATTTTCCGCCATGCGCTCTCTATGGGTGGACTTCGGAATGACGACGATCCCGCGTTGCAAGGCAAAGCGGAGCATGACCTGCGCGGTCGTCTTGCCGTATTTCTTGCCGATGTGTTGCAGGGTAGGGTCAGAAAACAGTCCGCCTCTGCCTTCGCCGAACGGCGCCCACGCCTCATGGACGACGCCGTATTTTTTCATCCATTGATGTGCTTCTACCTGCTGAAAATACGGGTGAGTCTCCACTTGATTGACCATCGGGCGAATGCGCGAAAAGGAAGCGATGTCCACGAGGCGATCGGGATAGAAGTTGGAAACGCCGATCGCCTTCAAAACGCCCTCGTCGTACAGATCTTCGAGCGCCCGCCATGCGCCGTAGTAATCCGAAAACGGTTGGTGCAAGAGCATAAGGTCGATATAGTCCGTTTGCAGTTTTTTGAGCGACACTTCGACCGACTTTTTGCACTCGTCATAGCCGTAGTGTTCCACCCAGACTTTTGTCGTGAGAAAGATCTCCTCGCGGGGAATGCCCGACTTTTTGATCGCGGAGCCGACCTGTTCCTCGTTGAAATAGCTCTGTGCGGTGTCGAGGTGGCGATAGCCGACGGAGAGCGCGTCGAGAACGCAGCGTTCGCATTCGTCCTGCGTGATTTGATACACGCCGTAGCCGAGTTGCGGCATTTTTACGCCGTTTGAAAGGGTTACAAATTGCATATTGAGTCTCCTCCTTGACTTTTCAAAAAATTTTTGCGCAGCCCGTGCGCTGTGTTTTCCTAATTTTGAGCGGATCTGCCGCTCTTGCCGCCTTTTCTCGAGCTTCCCGAAATCACCAAAACTTTTTTCACATCTCGCTTGTTTTTTTGTCTCTATTATAGCGCGAAAAGCGGATCGTGTAAAATACTGTTTTTGCAATCTGCTATAACTTTGACGCATAGAAAAAAGCGGCAGGTCCACCCTGCCGCTTGAAAATGACGGAGAGGAAATGCTTTCCTTCCCATTTTTATTGTCCTTGTTCAAAAGTGAATGCCGAAATTGAGTTATAAAATTCTCAACTAACATCCTTGTGTTCGATTTTATCGTAATCGACGGAAGGATGATTTGCTTGCTCGCCATCTGCAAGATCCTGTCTCCTCTTCGTGGGTTCAGATGAGTCAGTTTCAGTGTGCTGCGCTTCAATTTCGTTCATGTACCCTGCAGTAATAATGCCGGAGGGTAAGGCTATGATCGCTATGCCGAACAAAGAAGAAATCATAGTTACAACTTGCCCTGCTGCTGAAACAGGATAGATATCGCCATATCCCACCGTTGTAAGGGAAACGGTTGCCCAATAGACCGCTTCAAAAAAATTATCGAACGATTCGGGCTCGACATTAAAAATTATGAGAGCCGAAACGAGAATATAGCCGAGCGCAAAAGTCCCCACCGAAGCGAGCGCACGTTTAGAATTTTTCAGCACATCCGCAATAATTCTAATGCTCTTGGAATAGCGGAACACTTTGAAAACACGAAAAACGCGGAATGCGCGGATAAGCCGAAAAAGTCTCAATAACTTAAAACTTGCATTAAGAACTGTGAGCGAAGGAAGAATGGAGATCAGGTCTATCAACGCCATAAAACAAAAAGGATAGCGTAAGAACGAAAGTGCATTCTTCTTTCCGAATTTGTAGTCAGCGGTCAACCAGCGAAGTAAATAATCAATGATAAAAATCGCAACACAAACGTAGTCGATGATCTCAAAGGCTTTATAAGACTCCTTAAAAGCCAACGGAACCAAACTTAAGATGATGATGCACATTGTGAAATAATCGTAAAGACTACTCCACAGATCGTTCCCGTCCGAAGCTTCGATAACCTTAAAAATTTTCTCTCGCATGCCGCTTCCTCTTTTGCTCTTCTTCAACAATCGATATCACTTCAGTTTGGCGCAGCGTTGACGCCAACGAAATTGGTCAACTCAGTAGCTTTCGTGCACCATCACTTCTTTCTGCTGCTTTGCAAGGAGAAAATCATAGATTGCGATGTTTCGATCCATGTCATGAAAACCTCCCAACTTCTATATTTTATACCGAATTCGGCTCTTTGTCAACCGCTACGGAAAGATTTGCAAGATTTTGAGCGCAGGACCTATCCTGCCGCTTGCAAACCATGAAAAACGGAAATTCTTTGAACAATTTATTCGTTTATCATCGAAAGGAATTTCATGGAAACGTCGGGCGTCGCAAAAATAATAAACCTTGCCCGTTGATATTCTTCGGAGTACTCATAATAGAAACGCATTTGATTGATCGTATCTGAAGCGGTTTCATCGCACAATTTTTCATTGATGCGGTTCGCTTTGTCATGTTCCATATACAAGTCTACGATGACACAGCTTTGCCGCTCGCCCGCTATTTTTGTGTTCACATTGTCAATGAAGTCCAAAACTTCCTGTTTGTACTCGGAAGAGAGCTTGCTGATCACTTTGCTGCTGTCCAGAAAATCCTTAATATCCTGCAAACTGAACCTCCATTGTCCTCCGATCTTTCGTCCTTTCAACAGTCCGCTTCTTAAATAATTTCGGATTGTTCTGTCTGTCAAAGAAGTCATTTTGGCGATATCTTCGACGGTGTACATTTGCTCCAAAGAATTGTTCATACCTGCCACCTCCCAATGTTGTTATCCATAGTATAGCATAAAAGTTTTCATGTGTCAACATATTTTTTCCTTTATTTTCATGTTTTTTCATATTCTTTGACCCTTGCAAGTCATGCATTCTTCGGTTTGACAAGCGCTTTGCCTGTGTGATATAATCAATTTGTAAGTTTTTACGGCGTTTTGAAAAAAGTTTGGCAAAAATCGAAGGGAACAGACGAAAATGAAAACCAAGATGAAAAAATCAATTCTGTTTTGGGCGATCTATTGGCTCATCGTCATCTTCCTTTACGTCGCGCTCAGTGTCTACTTCGGCAGTTTCCTCTTTTATGCCATGCTGCCCGTCATGGCGCTCGTGTACTTTTTGTCCAACCTCCTGCTGTCTCTGCCCTTGCGCTTTGTCAAAAACCATAGGCTGCGGACCGCCCTTACCCTCCTCGCCGTTTGCGGCTCCATCGGGCTCACCTGCTTCTTCGCCTTCTTCGCGGTAACGGAAATTTCAACAAATTTTGCGATGTCTTATATCCATTCTCTCGATTACGGCGAGCATTCCCCTGCCTGCGAGATCTCCTACCGCGAGGACGACGGCGTTTACACCCTGCGCATGACAAAAGACGAGCTGAAAATCCTGCAGCTCACCGACGTTCATCTCGGCGAAAGCCTCCCGACGATCTTCACCGACCGCAAGGCGCTCAAAGCGTGCTATGACGTCATCCTTCAGGCGGAGCCCGATCTCATCCTCGTGACGGGCGATCTCGTCTATGCCGTTCCGCTCGCCACGTTCAGCAACAACAATATGAGCCCATTTTACGCATTTCTCCGATTTATGGAAAACTTCGGCATTCCCTGGGCGATGGTCTACGGCAACCACGACACCGAGGCGTTTGCCTCCCATCAAAGCGAAGATCTCGAATGGATGTTCGAATCCTTCTCATTCTCCCACAAACAGGGCGAAATGTTGGGGCAAACGTTCCTTTATTCCAAGAAACAGCCGCAAATCTATGGGCGGTACAATCAATATCTCCGCGTCGAAAACGCGGACGGCACCCTGAACCGTCTGCTCTTTTTGATTGATTCCAACGATTATGTCGCAGGCTCGCTTGAGATCAACGACTATGATTCCGTCCACCGCGATCAGATCGAATGGTATCTTGAAACGATCGACAAGGAGAGCGAAGCGATCGGCCGCACTGTGCCGTCCTTTGTCTTTCAGCACATCCCCTTCAAGGCGTTTGCGGACGCCGACTCCGCCCTGAAAGTGGGCGATCCCGCAGCGGAGTATTTATTCGGCGAAAACGGAGAAAGGGTGTCCTGTCCCGAAAAAGAGAGCGGCTTTTTCGACGCCATCCTGCAAAAGCAGAGCACGCAAGCCGTCTTTGCGGGACACGATCATCTCAACAATCTGGGCGTAAAATACAGAGGGGTGGATCTTGTGTACGGAAAATCCATCGACTATCTCGCCTATCCCGGGATCGCGAAGAAAACTTCTCAGCGGGGCGGGACGTTGGTGCGCGTTTCCTCGGGCGGCTATTTGATCGAGCAGATCTCTCTTTCGGCAGAGCCTTGACCTGTCTCTAACGCACTTATAAAAGCGGACAAATCTTTTTCAGAACAAAATCGGCGGGCGCCCGAACTCGGGCGCCCGCCGAACTTTTTGAACGCCGGACAGCCGACGTTTCAACAATTTTCCCCTTATCCGATCTCGGCGTCCGAAGCGGTGAAGCCTTCGAGCGAGCCCGCCTTGACCTGAATGCAGAGATACTTCATCGGGCGAGTTTCAGACGCGAAAAATCTGCGTTTGGCGGCGGGAGCAATCCGCAGCCAATCGCCCGCGGCAAGCGGAATGCGCTCTCCGTCGATCTCCGCGTATCCCTCTCCTTCGAGAATGCCGTAGATCTCCTCGTTTTTGCGGTGCGAATGGACGAACGGAACGCTCGCGCCCTGCGGAAGCAAATTGAGACTGATCTCCGCGCCCGTCAGGCCAAGGGCGTCATGCAGTTCGACGCGCGCCTCCTCTTTTACGCTGACTTTCTTGAAATTTTCTTCCATAACCGATCCCTCCATAAAAAATGATTTCGCGATTCTTTCGATCGCACCCATAGAATAGCAGACGGATCAAAAAAATGCCCGAATGTTTCCATTTTATTACCGGGGAATAGTTTTATAACCTTGTTTCTAATCGAAACCATTGACAAGAGGCTCATTTTGTGCTATCATGAAAGAAATTTCCCGAAAAGGCAGGTAAAAAAACATGTTGACAAAGGAAGAATTGCCCGAATGCCCCGTCGCGACGACCGTTCGGCTCATCGGAAACAAGTGGAAACTTCTGATGATCCGCAATCTGGTCTTTGACGGGACGCAGCGGTTCACCGATTTTCTGAGAACGATCCCCTCTCTCAGTAAAAAAGTGCTGACCGACAATCTGCGCGCGCTCGAAGAGGACGGGCTGATCGAACGGGAGGTATTTGCGGAAGTGCCGCCCCGCGTCGAGTACTCGCTGTCTCCGCTCGGAAAATCTTTGAAGCCCATTCTCGAGGCGATGTCCGATTGGGGCTCGGAATACAAGACGTCGATCGC
>CANRGG010000027.1 GCA_947630115.1 uncultured Clostridia bacterium | reverse complement strand
CTTTTTTCTTGCCTTTGGCAAATAGCCTACCGCACGTCTTTCTCATGTCAAGAGCCTTTCGCGGCATAAACCGCCGCCGAAAATGAGAGCGCAAAAAAGCGTTTACAAGCCTTGAAAAATCCCCGCCGAGAATGACACCGAAGTCCATAAAGAAAAGCCGTACAGGGCAATTCTGCACGGCTGACGGCATAAAAAAACAAAGCCGCTCCCTCAACTCAATGAGGGTTCGACTTTGTTACAGAGTGGTGACCTTGCCGGGAATCGAACCCGGGATTGCGCCGTGAGAGGGCGCCGTCTTAACCGCTTGACCACAAGGCCTTAACGCTTCCAATTATATCATATCCTCAACGATCTTGCAATCGTTTTTATATGCCCGAATGAAAAAAATTCGTTTTTTCCAAAAAGAAAAGACATCCGCCTGTGCCGCATATCGGAAAGGTTAACCCGCTTTTTCGCAGGTGGGTGCGCCGCAAACGAACTTCGGACTTTCCGCTTCGCAGACCTTGCCTATTCCGCCCAACGCGCGCTCCCGAATTTTCTTTGTGGATTACGCATTTGCCGATCTCCGTACACCGCAGGTGTCATCTTTATTATATCAACTTGACGGAAAAAAAGCAACGGTTCGCAAGAAAATTTTTTCGGAACTTTTATCCCTCCGTCCCAATTTCCTCCAAAATAAGGCTCTCCGCTTCCTCAAAACAAATCGAAAGTGCATACCCCCCTGCAAGAAGCAGGCTCTTCACAAAGCATTCCGCCCGCTTTCCGCCACGAAAGATCTCCCCGCCCCGGATCTCTATCTGAAGGAGCTTCGGCGCTCCTTCGCCCGTGTATTTGAGATAGCTCTCCTTTTTCGTCCAATTCAGAATAAATTTGCTCTCGGGCGTCTCCCCCATTTGACAAGAGAAGATCTCCTCTTGTTCGGCCTTCGAAAGCCTTCTCCAAACGGCAGAAGGGATCTTTCGGATCCGTTCGACGTCGCAGCCGACCTCTCGCTTCGAAATCGCAAGCACCGCCCTCTGCGCGCTGTGCGACAAGCTGAAACAGATCCCCTCTGTCCGGGGCTTGCCGTCCTCTCCGACCACGATCTTCTCCGCGTCCGCTCCGCAAAGCTCGAGCCCCTTTCCGAGCAAGATCCCCGCTCCCAGCAAAAGTTTTCGCGTTTCGGGACAGACGGGGCGCAAGACGTCCCCTCTCCGGGCGGAAGGCACCTTCGAAAGAAGCTGCGGCGCCTCCTTCGGATCGGGCAGGCAGGACGTGTCCGTAAAAAATACGCGGATCAACGCCCGTTCCCCGATTTGAGCAGAAGATCTCTATATAGATCCCTCTCGGGGCGCATGTCCCCCGCGGTTTCCTCGCAGCGCAAAATGAGGGTCGCGGCGGCGTCCTCCCGCGCGCGGACTCCCGCCGCTTCCAGGATCTTTTCCGCCGCCTTTTCCTCCCTCGCATAGGAATTCGCGATCCCGAGCATCCGACGGAAGCCGAACCCCCTGTCTTTTTCGCCGGCGGCGCTCATCACGCCCTCGCTGCAAAAGACCAGCCCCTGGCCGGGGGAAAGCAGCACGCTCTCCTCATAGACGGTGACGTTTTCATAGAGCCCGAGCGGGCTTCCCGTCCGGATCCGCAGATATTCGGGGATCCCGCCCAATGCGACGGGCGCAAACTGCCCCATGTTCACGAAATGGAGCTCCCTTGTCGCGGCATTGAAGATCCCCGCAAACAGCGTCGCGCCAATCTGCGACGGATTGTCCCGGAAAAGCGAGCTGTTCAGCCCGATCATGACCTCCGCAAGCAGTTTTCCGGACAAGACCCCTTCCCGCAGCTCGTTTTTGAGACGGGAAAGGAAAAACGCGGCGTTGAGCCCGCCTCCCCAGATGTCGCCGATCGCGAAAAATACGGTGCTCTCGTCGATCCGGAAGGCGTCGAGATAGTCGAAAAAGAGTTCCGAGCCCCGGAAAATTCCGCCGCTCAGGGAATAGCCGGCACCCGAGAGCGAAATGGCCTCCGGCACCGTCTCCCGGAAGATCCGCCTCGAAAACTCCGCCTTTTCGCGCGCGGAGACTTCCTCGCCCAGTTTGCTCTGGGTGTAACGCATGAGTTTGAGCAGTTCGTCGCTCTGGCGGCAAAGCTCATCGCGGATCTCCTGCAATTCCCGGCTCGTCGCGGCGCGATCGGGGATCTTCCCCTCCGAAAGCTCCCCGGAGAGCCCGAAGAGAGTGTCTTTCAGATCTTTCAGCGGGCGGAAGATCCGGCTCCTCATAAGCAGCCCCGTAAAAAGCCAGGCAAAGAGCAGTGCGGCGACGGCGGGCAAAACCTCCCAGAGAAGGCTCTCGATAGACTGTCCCCCGCCCCAGATCTCGACGATCATATAGCGGATGGCGCCGAAGAGCAGGACAAAAGCGATCAGCGCGGCAAAGAGCGCGTTGAAAAGCGTTTTGAGCTGTTTGGCTCGTTTCCTGGGAAAATCGCTCATGACAGCACCTTGATCCTTTGGGCAAGTCCCGTTCTTTGCAGCGCTTCCGACAGGGCGCCCGGCACCCGGACGAGCGCAAAGCCTCCCCGTTTTTCCATGAGTTTTTGCGCGATCACGAGCTGCCGCAACCCTTCGGAATCGATAAAAGTCATCTTTGCGCAGTCGATCACAAGATCTTTGATCATTTCGCCCAAAGATTTGACCGCCGTCTCAAATTCCGCCGCCGTTTCGCGCACGAGCGCCCCCGACACCGAGAACATGACGGTGCTTCCCTCCGACGTCCAAGTAATATCCACCGAATTTCCTCCGTCAGGCTTTGTAAAATCCAAAAGTTCGTGAAAAACGCTCCTCGCGGGAGCGCCTTTCTCATTTCGTGAGTCTTTCCATCATATCGGCGATATCCTGCACCGTTTTGATTTTTTCGATCTCATCTTCGGGCAGGGTAATGCCGTGCTCGTCCTCGAGCGCCATCATGAGTTCCACGACGTCGAGGGAATCCGCGCCGAGATCCTTGACGACCTCCTGTTCGGGGCGGATACTCTCCGCAGGGATCCCCAGCTGCTCGCCGAGCATTTTACAGACTTTCTCCAACATGAAAAACCTCCCGTTTTCTGCCAATCGCAGACGTTTTCTTCCATTTTAGCGAAAAACGCGCCGTTTGTCAACCTTTTGCGCGTCCGAATTTTCGCCGCGAGAAAACCGCGCCCCCTTTCGCAGAAAAATTCCCCTGTTTTTCACCCGTCCGCCCGAAAAACTCCCCTTTTTAAGTATTTTCCTGAAAACAAAAAAATTGCCCCCGAAGGAGCAAGTGAAAGCGCCCGATCTTTCCGAATAAGAGCGTTCCGATCGAAAAAGCCCAAGAAATGCGCGGACGTTGGCGCAGGCGGCGGAAAAACCGCTCAGTCGTCCATGGTTTCGGGCAGCCCGTCCGCCCCCGAGATCTTCCGGAAGGAGAGGAAATACTTCTTGCCGGTGTCCTCGTAATAATAGACGAATTGGAGGCAGAGAACGAACAGATAGCTTGCGGGGATCGTGATGAGCAGCATGCTCCCGAGCGTGAAGATCCCGAACATGACGTTGAGCGCGACGATGAGATAGACGGCGAGCAGGAAGCTCGAAAATCTGCCGCCGAAGCCCTTGCGTGCCCGGAAACTGAGTTTACAGCCCTCGCCGACCCTTTTCCCATCCGTCAAAACCGCGGGGATCCACGCCGAAATGAAGGAGAGTTTGATCGCCTGCATGCAGATAAACGCCGTCACCGAGAGCGAAAGCCCCAGAAGGACGGTCAAAAACCCGTTCGAGGGCAAGAGCGAGGGCGCATAGAAGAAGAAAAACCAGCAGCCGAGGATACAGAGCACGTCGAAGAGGAAGGAGACCGGGGTATAGATGAGCTGATAGATCGCCGACTTCCCGAGGTTTTTGAAATACGCCGAAGAAAAGCGGGTGCGGGAATAGGACTGCATGCGATCGTTGAGAATGCTGCCCATCGCAAAGGTCGAAGTGCCGTTGATAAAGCGCGCGACCAGATAGATCGCCAAGACGCCGACGACCGCGCCGACGATCGAGCCGATGTTCTGCGCCAACATCGCGAAAAATTCGGTGACGGCGAGGGTGATCTCATCCCGATAGACGACGAGCGCGCCGAAATCCGAGCCCGTCTTGAGTTCTTTGAAGAGGCTCGTAAAGAGTTCCACGATGTTCTGCGCCTCGGCGCTGTGGGTGATATCCTGCAGCCCGAGGTTGATGGTGACGAACGCCAGGCTCGCGAAAAGCACCCCCGTCACAAGGCGGAACAGGAGCAGTTTATAAACGTTTCCGAAATTGTCCGACAAAATGCGCAATGCGTTCCGAAATCTCATAGGCTTATAGCTCCCGATAGCTGCGGAGCAGATCCTCCCTGTCTAATTTATCCGTTTCGAAGTAGAGCGTCTCCATCCGGACGATGAAGCTCAGAAAGCCGAAGAGATAGAGCAGGATCGCCAGGATCCGCGAGACCCATTCGGGCCCGAAAGAGGCGCCGAACAAGATCAAAAAGCAGGGCGCATAGGAGATGAGGAGAGAAAGATACAGTTTCCATCTCACTCCGCTGACGAGGCGGTAGGAATAGAGGAAGGCCTCGTAGGCGCGGAACCCCGTGTGCACCTTGCAGGGCAGCCAAAGATAGATCACCGTGACGAGATACAAGAGCGCCGCGATGAAGAGAATGGACACGAGAATGAAGAGCACCCGCGCCGCCGTTTTGGAGGCGATCGAGACGATCATATAAAGGACCGCAGACAGAACGAGCGCCCAGATCTCATAGATCGCGCCGAACACAAAGACGAAGAGCAGAACGGAGAGGATATGGTTGACGAACTCCGGGATGACGCCGCTCAAAGTCCGTTTCCCGATCCGCATATGTTTTCCGACAAAAGCGAGCAGAAGCGCCGAAAAGATGACGAGGCAGACGATCGAAAGCAGGCTGTAAATGATCCCGAGCGCGGAATCGATCCGGAAAAAGGTCCAGGCGCTGAAGATTTCGAAAAACCCGAGGTCGAGCGAGCCGAAAAGCAGGCTGTTCGTCACGAGGGAGATATCCTGAAAATCCACGGACAATGCCAAAAACACCGCAGGCACGACGGCGAACGGCAGCACGAACCAAAGATTTTTGAAGATGTATCTCCATTGTTCGAAAACGATGCGCATGTAGCTCCCGAGGACGCAAAACCTGCGCGTCCTTCTTCTGTTCTTTGCAAATTCCATTATATCTCATAATTCGAAAGATGTAAAGGGTTTTTCGGAAATTTCCCGATCTTTCCAGCCGGGCGGGGGGCGGATTTTGTTGTCCGCCGCGGAAATTTGTGCTATAATGGTTCGCGTTTGGATCTTCTCACAAAGGCGAAACGGTATGACAAATAAAGATTTGACGGTCGGCGAGCCGCGCAAAGTTTTATGGGCGTTCGCGCTGCCGATGTTTATCTCGGTGATCTTCCAGCAGCTCTACAACATGGCGGACAGTATCATCGTGGGACAGTTCACGGGCGAGGCGAGCGTCGGCGCGATCGGCGTCTCCTATCCCGTCACGATGATCTTCATGGCGGTCGCGATCGGCGCGAATGCGGGCTGTTCGGTCGTCATCTCCCGTTTTTTCGGAAAAAAAGAGTTCTCCGACATGAAAACGGCGATCTGGACCTCCTTTTTGTCGGTCATCGTCCTCTCCGCCCTCTTTCTTGCGGTGGGACTTCCCTGCGCCTCCCCCATTTTGCGCCTTCTCCATACCCCCGAAGATATCTTTTCGGACTCTTTGAGCTATCTTTACATCTTCATCCTCGCCTTTCCGTTTTTGTTCGTCTACAACATTGCGACGGGCGTCTTTAACTCGATCGGCGACTCCAAGACCCCGCTCTTCTTTCTCATCGGCTCCTCGCTCGGCAATATCCTTCTCGACCTTCTCTTCGTCGGCGGATTTCATTGGGGCGTTTCGGGCGCGGGCTGGGCGACGTTTGCGGCGCAGGGGCTCGCCATGGCGGGCACTCTCCTCGTTCTGGGGCGGAGAATGCGGATCTGGCGGGAATATCCCGCCAAAAAATTCAGTCTCAGCATGCTCGGCAAAGTGTATTATGTCGCCTTTCCGAGCATTTTGCAGCAGAGTTTTGTCTCGGTCGGGAACCTCTTTATCCAGGGGCTCGTCAATTCTTACGGCACCGCGGTAGTATCGGGCTATTCGGCGGCGACGAAACTCAACACCTTCGCAGTCAACTGTCTTGTCACGATCTCGAACGGCACTTCCAACTTTACGGCGCAGAATGCGAGCGTCAAGGAATACCAACGGATCAAACAGGGCTTCAAATGGGGCAGCGTCCTCTCCGTTCTCGTTTCGCTCCCCTTTGTGCTCTTTTTCACGATCTTTCCCGAATTTGCGATCAAGCTCTTCATGACGGACGTGAGCGAGGCCGCGCTCGGGGCGGGAAAGCATTTCCTGCTCATCGTCTCGCCCTTTTACCTTGTAATGTGTTTCAAAGTGATCTCGGACGGCGTTCTCCGCGGCACGATGAAGATGTGGTGCTTTTTGACCTCCACCTTTTCCGACCTCTTCCTGCGCGTGGCGCTCGCCTTTCTGTTCGCGCTGCCCGTCGGGCTCGGCCCGGACGGGATCTGGATCTCCTGGCCGGTCGGCTGGACGTTCTCGACCATCCTCTCTCTCGTCTATTTTTTCAGCGGGATCTGGCAAAAGGAGAAAAAGCGTCGCCGAAAAGATCCCCCGCCGCCCGAAGAAGCCCTTTCCGAAAGCCCGGGAGCCGAAGAACCTCTCTCCGAAAATCAGGCGGCCGAAAATATTCTGCCCGAAAGCCCGGGAGCCGAAGAAACTATCTCCGAAAATCAGGCGGCCGAAAATATTCTGCCCGAAAGCCCGACAGCCGGAGAAGCTCTCTCCGAAGGCCCGGCGGACGGCGCCTGACGAAAAATCGCCTGTGCGCATAAACCGCCCGAGCGAAAAATTCGCCGGAACACGACAATCGCATGACAAAAAAAAGCAAAAAGAGAGCCGAGGGAAAATCCCTCGGCGTTTTCTTTCGCTCTTTTCTTATTTTTGCGCGAAAAGCCTGCGTTTGTCCCAGGAAGAAGATCCGATCAGGTCGATCTTGTGCGGCTTCTCTCCGGCGTCCGCCTCCTTTTTTTCGAGGACGGAGACGGTCTGAATGTCCTTTTGAAGAGTCTTGCGCTCGGTCTCGTTCTCCCGGAAGCGGGCGAAGTAATCCTCGACGAATTTCGTGAAATCCTCCTGCGTTTCGGTCACCTTGTAGTAGAAGATCATGCCCTCGTTGTCGAGCCAGATGTGCCCGGGCGTCGGAACGTAATTCTTGAACCAGCGGGTCACATTGACGCTCTCGAAATTGCAGGACGCGGAGACGAAATCTTCGGGAATGTGCTCGTTGCTCCGATAGATGTTGATATCCTCGTCGTCCTCATAGTCCATGACGTCGAGCATGAGAACGAGCATGTCGTCCTTATACTTGTGGAGGGTGCGCTCATAGGCCAAAATGAACTGCTTCATGTGGATGGTACACCAGCCGCAATGCACATGGAAGAAATCGAGAAAGACGAGCTTTTTGTCCTTGATGATGTCGGAGAGCCAGCCGTCTTTTGTATGATCCTTCGTGTTGTAGATATAGAGATCGTACATGAAATCGCCGACTTCGAGCAAGGGATCTGGCTTTTTCGTCACGTTTTTGTCGTTCTCGACGCTCTTTTCCCCTAAAAAGCCGCCCTTCACCTCGACCGTGACGATGGGACTGCCCGCGCTGAGCGTATATTCACTTTGGACCGAAGTGTATCCCTTCGGAAGCCCCGTCACTTTGAGTTTGTTCGCGTCCTTTTGGATCTTGCAAAGCGTTATATCCTTGGTTGCGTCCACCGTCTTGAGAAGCTGCGAGTCCTTGTAGAACTCATATTTGACATTCTCATGGTTTTTGTCGGTCTTGGGGCTGAAATCCATGCCGTTGATACGGCGGAGCTGCACTTCATATTCGATTTCATTTCCCGAGATCTTCGGAATGCTCGTCACTTCGCTCTTTTTCCCGCAATAAATGCAGTGCTTGGATTTTGTGCCATTGCTTGAGGCCGTCGCGGGCGTATCGACGATAAAATCTCCGTACTTATGGTCAACTTTATCGAGTTTATATTCCTCTGTTGTCTTGCAGGTCAGGCAGGTGCGTTCGATCTTGCCATCCGCTTGACAGGTGGCCGCTTGAAGGATCTCCACCTCCTGCCAATCGTGGCCGGTTGCGGGAACGTCGATCGGGTCTGTCTCCGTCCAGCAGGAAAAACGGCAGGACATTTTCTTTTTGCCGGGTTCGGTGCAAGTGGGTTTGACGATCCAGTGGGTAATGGTAAAGTCGTGATCGACCTTTGGCATGGTCTCCGTCACATCGTAGTCGCAGTTTCTCCGCCTGCAAAAGGTGTCTTTCGTGCCCGTGCTTTGACAGGTCGGCTCTCTTATGATAACAGCCGAAAGGTCATGCCCGAGCGCGGGGACGATCTCTTCCTCTTTGGCGTTGCAGCGGGAACACCTCTTGACGTTCTTCCCGGGCGTCAGACAGGTAGCATATTCGGATTCGTCGGTATAATAGAAGTCGTGCCCAAGCGCGGGGAGTTCCACGTTCTCCTGCGTGATCCCACAGCGGCGGCAGGTGCCCGAAGGGCTGAGGCCCTTTTCGGTGCAGGTGGGCGCCTTGCTGGGCGTTTCGGCGTTCCAGTCGTGCCCGAGCGCGGGGATCTCCTCCACCGTCGTTTTGCCGCATTCGGGGCGGGTGCACGTCCTGCTCTTTTCGCCCGTATGGGTGCAGTCCGCCTGCCTCGTCACGATGTCGGTAAAGCGGTGTTCAAGTTTTTGCAGCTTCTCCTCCTTCTTTTCGCTGCAGCCCTCGCGAAGGCAGTGGCTCTCCTTAAGCCCTTCCTCCTCGCAAGTAGGCTCTTTGACGACTGTCATCTCGGACATGAGGTGCCCGAGCGCGGGGATCTCGGCGTTTTCGACCGTCTTTTTACAGCGGCGGCAGAAACCCGAAGCGCTGAAACCGGGCTCGGTGCAGGTGGGCGCCTTGCTTTCGCCCTCGCCGTCCACGACGTCGTGCCCGAGCTTATTCACCGGTTCGGTGTAGGTATGGGAAGGGTCGAACTTGCAGATATACTGCATAACTCCGTCCTCTTCGCAGGTCGGCGCCTTGATGAGCTTCTCTTCATAGTCATGATCGACCTTTTGAAGGGTCTCGCGCTCCTCCTTGCCGCATTTTTGGCACTTTTTGACCTGTTCGCCCTCTTTCGAGCAAGTCGGCGGGGTCGTAATTTCCCAAGCGCCGTATTCATGCGCGCAGGTCTCGGGATCCTCTTTCGCTTCCTCTTCGCCGCAGCAAGCCAGCACGACGGAGAGCAGCATGCAGACGATCGCCGTCAAGAAAATGATGAACCGTTTCATAAAAATACCCCCTTTGATTTTTTCTTTTCTCGCTCCCTCGCCCGCTTTTATGAACCGCTCCTTTCGAGATTATAATAGAGGATCCGCTCAAAGCGCTCTTCGGTCAATCCGCCCGTGACCTGGAACACATAGCCGTCGCTGTCGATGAACATGTTGGTCGGGATCCCCCTTGAGGGGAATTTATGGTACAGATTGTCGTTCAATTTGTCGGCGACGACGTAAAAATCGTCCGCAAAATCGCCGTACCAAGCAGAGCTCCTCAAATAGTCCATGATGATCGCTTTGTCGGTGTCGACCGTGTCAAAGAACACATAGGTGAACGCGCCCTTGTACTTCTGATAGATCTTGACGAGGGTCGCCATTTCCTGCTGACACCAATAGCAGGTGCGGCTCGAGAAGGTGAAAATGACGAGTTGATACTTCTTCAAAAGGTCGCCGAGGGTCGTCTCCCCCTTGTTGAGGCTCTTGATCTTGAGATCGGGCATGACCATGCCCTCGGTGATCCGGGTGAGCTGCGTATTGCTGTCGCGCAGTTTTGTCTTTAAGTGCAGATCGAGAAGGGGCTTCTGCGGGCTGATCTTGTACTCCCTTTGATAGACAAATCCCTCGGGAAGATCGAGGGGCTCCACCGTGTAGACGCCCTCTTTGAGTCTGAGATCGAGCATGCAAAGGGAGCTGTCGTCGTTTGGCGAGCCGCTCCAACGCGGCACGATGCCGTGATATTGCACTTCGCCCTTCTCATCCTTCACCTCGACGGTCGGATAATTGATGGTATAGCTGTTATTCTGAAGCGGCGTTTGCCAGGAAATAACGCGCCCGTTGCGGCGGTTGATCCGGATCCGGTAGGTGACGAGCCCGTCCGCGTCGGGCTTTCCCGTGATCGTACCGTCGTCCGTGGGCATACACGGCCCAAATTCCTGATCGGGATCGAGCTCGACGGGCGGTTTCTGCTCCTCTTGCTCCTGCCCCTCGCCGGGGTTCTGTTCTCCGCCGGGGTTTTGTTCTTCGCCGGGCTTTTGTTCTTCACCGGGGTTCTGCTCTCCGCCGGGCTTTTGTTCTTCGCCGGGGTTCTGCTCTCCGCCGGGCTTTTGTTCTTCGCCAGGCTTTTGTTCTCCGCCGGGATTCTGCTCTCCGCCGGGGTTTTGTTCTCCGCCGGGCTTTTGTTCTTCGCTGGGGTTCTGCTCTTCCCCGGGCTTTTGTTCTTCGCCGGGCTTTTGTTCTTCGCCGGGTTTTTGTTCTTCGCCGGGTTTTTGTTCTTCGCCGGGCGCGGGCGTCTCCGCATAGCCGCAGATGACGCATTTCCCTCCGACGAAGGTATGCGCCTCCCGTTCGGGCGACACGTCGCCGCACTCGGGCTCGTGCCAATGGTACGCCGCGTCATAGCTCCACTGCGCGGAATAGGTGTGCTGATGGGCCTCCGTCTCTCCGCAGCCGGAAAAACTCATCGCAAGAAAGACCGCCGCCACCGATAAAACGATCGCACGTTTTTTCATATCCAACCCCCTTTTTTGAATTTCTCGATGAAATTATACTATATTTCCGCCCGGAAATCAAGACAGTTCTGAAAATTTTAACATAAAATTCACTTTCGATGGCGTTGATGCCGCAAACGGGGCTGGAACTTTCGAAAGAATTGAAAGTGCGAGAGAGCAAGCGGATAAAAGGTAAACAAAGGGCAAACAAGAGCAGATAAGGGCAAAAGGGCGCCGCCCGAGGCCTTGCCTCAGGCGGCGCAAACATCGATAAGCCCGCTCGATCGAGCAAGCCTTCTCAAAGCCGAAAATGCGGAGAAAACGCACAAGATCGGCGTCAAACATCGTTTTTCCTTGTTAATTGCACCAAAAATCGGTGCTCTCGGCTGCGCGGGGCACTCTCCCGACGGAGGTATTGTCGCTCGTGCGGCTCCGAAGCTCCTTCACAGGATTGGGCGCGGTTTCAAAACGGTAATCCTTCCCGTAGCGGAAGATGTGCATGTCGATGAGGTTGTGCGAGGGCACGATGTTGGTCGTGGGATTGATCGTTTTCTGGAAGAGGAAGAAATCGGCATTCCCGGGAAGGTCCTCGATCTTTTCATAGTCCTCTTTAACGGAGGTGAACTGCACGGTGTTGAAGAGAACGTCGCGCACATAGTCGATGTTCCGGTGCAGGGAAACGGGCGGCGGGAACTCGCCGCAGCCGATCACTTCCTGCGCGTCCTTCCCCTCGTACTTTTTCAAAAGCTCCTCCGCCTTGTGGAGATGGGCGATCTCCATTCCGAAGTTCTGTTCCCAGATCCCCTTCATGTAGGGATCGGTCTCGGTCGAATAGCAGGACCAATAGAGGTAGCATTCGTTGTATTCATGCCATAAGAGCATTTCGAGCCAGGTGGCGCCGGCGTCCATGAGGTCCTCATATTGGGTGACGTGCTCCTCTTCGACGAGGGCGATCTCCTGATAGAGGCGGCGGGAAATGTCGCTGCAGGCGAGATTGGTGATGTTCATGTAATAGTTCATCGTCTGCTGCTCGGCGGCGGTGATGATCATCGTCGAAAGGACCGTCTGCTTGTCGGCGCATTTGGAATCGACGCTCCTTCTCACGTTGTCCTTGGGGAAGCGGTGATGGGAGATCGTGGGGCGTCCCGGCATGATCTCGGTGTATCGGCCGACCAGTCGTTCCGCATGCACTCCCTGTTCCATTTCGAGCAGGTTGGCATAGCGATAGAGATGATCGAAATCCTCGAGCAAGGCGAAATCGAGCGCCTTTTTGACGTAGCAGTCCGTCTCCCGCCTTGCGAGCTCCGAAGTGAGATCGACCGCAAGCTGTTCATAGGAGATGGTGTGTTCGAGGGCGCTCTCGTTCGCGGGTTTGAGAAGGGAGATCTTGAGCTGCTGCTGTTTTTCGATGTCGCGGACGAGGGCAAGCTCTCGCCGAAGATCGTTGTCCGTCGTGTGACGCGAAAAATTATGGGAAAACCAATTTGCCTCGAATTCCGTCCCGTTCATGAGGATGATCCTGCATTTGGTGTAGGGATCGACGGAATTTTTGTCGTAGGGCTTGGGATAGAGCTGCCGCCAATTCCGGAATTGGCTGAAAAGCGGGACGGGTTTTTCGTCAAAAGGGTTCATGCACTGCTCCTTGAAAAAATTTTACTTTTCATCCTATGCAAGGAGCAAAAGCGGCGTCCCTTTTTGAAGTTTTTTTCGCCCGTTTTCGGCCGGTCTTACGTTTCCTGTCTCAAAACTTTGAGAACTTTTTCAAAATAATCGGGCAGCGGCGCAAAAAATTCCATGCGCTCCCCGCTCGAAGGGTGGGTCAGCTCAAGATGAAAGGCATGGAGAAGCTGCCCTTCGAGTGCGAAACGCTGTTTCGCGTAGCCATAGAGCTTGTCCCCGACGATGGGATGTCCCAGATATTTGCAGTGCACGCGGATCTGGTGCGTCCTGCCAGTCCGGAGCGAAAAACGGACGAGAGTATTGTTATGAAAGCGCTCTTCGACGAAAAAATCGGTCTCGGCGCGTCTGCCCTTCCCTTGGGGCAGCACCGCCATTTTGAGGCGATCCCGGGGATCCCGCCCGATCTGCGTGACGATCTGTCCGCTCTCCTCTTTCAAGACGCCCTCCAAAAGGGCGAGATATTCCCGCTTGCAGGTCTTATCCGCGATCTGCGCGGAGAGCGCGAGATGGGCCCTGTCGTTTTTGGCGACGACGAGCAGCCCGGAGGTGTCTTTGTCGATCCGGTGGACGATCCCGGGGCGGAGTTCCCCGTTGATCCCGCTCAGGCTGTTCAGCCGGAACAGCAGGGCGTTCACGAGGGTGCCTTCCAAATTCCCGTTCCCCGCATGGACGGTCATGCCCTGCGCCTTGTTGACGATCGCAAGATCGTCGTCCTCATAGACGATGTCGAGGGGTAGATCTTCGGGCTTTGCGCGGATCGGACGAGGGTCGGGGATCTCCACCGCCGCGATCTGTCCTCTTTTGAGGGTCTCGCCCGCCTTCACCGCCTTCCCGTCCGCAAAGACATGCCCGCCCTCCGCGAGTTTTTTGATCGCCGAGCGGGTCAGTCCCGTCTTTTCCGCTAAAAAAACGTCAACGCGGAGAGGCTCCGCGTCGAATTCCATCCGTTTCATAGGCGCCGATCTCCCGAAGGATCGGCGCTGTCGCGCCCTTCCTCCCGCGGCGTTAAGGGCCCGGGCGCTTCCCCCGTCCCCGCCGCCGAAAGGGCGGCTTCCTCTTGCTGCCGCAGCCGCTCCGCCTCGCGTTCCGCCTCCGCTTCCTCCCGCTCCCGCCGCCATTTGCCGAGCGGGATCACGGCGTCCTTCCCGATGAAGAGAATGACGATCATGAGCGCGGCCGCGCCGAAGGTGATGAAGAAGTCGGCGGGATTGCAGATCCCGAAATGCAGCCGCTGCACGTCGATGAAGTCGCGCACATAGCCGAGAAAGACGCGGTCCACGAGATTTCCGACCGCCCCCGCCTCGATGACGGCAAGGCAGACCTGCGCGGGCCTGTTTTTCCGAAAGACCGTGAAAAACAGCGCGGCGATCCCTCCCATCATGAGGATGGTGAGGGCGATAAAGACCGCCATCGCCCATTCCGATTCGCCGAACCAGCCGAAGGCGATGCCGGTATTTCCGCCCGGCAAATAGGCAAGGCGGATGATCCCGAACAGATAGTCGGTCTCGACCAGAGCGGCGTATGCCCAGGCCTTGGTAAAAAGATCGAGAAAGAGCAGCGAAAGCGTCACAATCCCGCAGATCAGCGCAAAGATCATGACTCGTTCTCCTCCTCCATGAGCCCGAGGTTCTTGCAGAGGTCTCCGAGATCGAGCGGCTCCTTGGGGTTGAGCACGGCGTCCATATCAAAGACTTCCTCCTCTTCCTCTTCGCCCTCCGTCTCGCCCAGACGGGCGCGGAGCGCGTCGGTGAAGGTCTTGAAGTCCCCCACATCCTCCTCGTCGGGATAGCGCTGGATGAGCCGCTCCGAAAGGATCCGGCATTTTTCGGCGAGCAAGCCGAGCTCCTTTTTTTCGGAGTCGGTCTGCGCGAGGCTTTCCTGCTTGATCCGTTCCCCCTCCGCGACGGCGCGCATGAGCGCCGCCGAAACTTCGCTCCGCTGTCCTTCGAGGACGGAGAGGCGGGCGCGCAGCTGCCGGTTCTCCTCTTTGAGTTCCTCCGCAACTTCCCGCTGGCGGCGGACGACGGCGTCGTAATCCTCTTTGAGCCGCGCCACGAGCGCCTCGATCTCTTTTTCCTTGTAACGTTTCATTTATGCTTCCCCCTTGCCGAACGAATTGACCATCTGTTTTTTCAGCGCATGGAGCTCGTCCGACAGATCGACTTTATAGATGTGCGGCATGTCGAGCCGCGTGTATTCCTCCCAAAAACGGGCGTATTCGCTTTCGAAATATTTGTGGATCTCAAAGAGCGGAAGGCTCTCCCGCACTCGCTTTCCCTTTTCGACGAGCGGCGAGCGCAGATTTCTCAGCGTAAAGCCGCGCAGCGTCTTTTTCTTCCAGACATCGAGCGGATGGAAGATGGTGAGCGGCTTCTCCCGGTCGATCTTCTCCCCTTCGCGGGTGATGTAGTCGGCGATCGCCATGCCGCTCTTGCCGTCATAGATCCGGTAGACGTCTTTGAGCCCGGGGTTCGTGATCTTTTCCGTGGTGTTGGAGAGTTTGATCTTGGGGATCTGCACGCCGTTTTCAAATACGGCGGCCAGTTTGTACACTCCGCCGAGCGCCGGCATGTCCGCGCTCGTGATGAGCTTGGTGCCGATCCCCCAGCTGTCGATCCGCGCCCCCTGCGCCTTCAAAGAGCGCACGCTGTTCTCGTCGAGATCGCCCGAGGCGCAGATGATCGCCTTTTCAAAGCCCGCCTCGTCGAGCATTTTCCTCGCCTCCTTGGAAAGATAGGCAAGATCGCCCGAATCGAGACGGATCCCCTTGGGCTCGAAGCCCGCCTCGCGGAGCTCTTGGAACACTTTGATGGCATTCGGAACGCCGCTCTTCAAGGTATCGTAGGTATCGACGAGGAGCAGGCACCCCTCGGGGAAATTCTTCGCATAGGCGCGGAACGCTTCGAGTTCGGTCGGGAAATTCATGACCCAGCTGTGCGCCATCGTTCCCGAAACGGGCACCTGAAAGAGCTTTCCCGCATAGACGTTGGAGGTTCCGACGCAGCCGCCGATGATCGCCGCCCGCGCCCCGTAGATCCCCGCGTCCGGTCCCTGCGCGCGGCGGAGTCCGAACTCCATCACCCCTCCGCCCGCGGCGGCGCAGATCTTCGCCGCCTTGCTCGCGATGAGCGTCTGATGGTTGACGAACGTCAAAAGAGCGGTCTCGACGAGCTGCGCCTCGATCATGGGCGCCTTCACCGTCAGAATGGGCTCATAGGGAAAGACGATCTCCCCTTCCCGCACCGCGGTGACGTCGCCCGTAAAGCGCAGCTTTTTGAGATAGGCGAGATAGTCCTCCCGGAATATGCCGAGCGAGCGCAGATAGGCAATGTCCTCGTCCTCGAAATGCAGATCTTCGAGGTATTCCGCCGCCTGTTCGAGCCCCGCGGCGACCGAATAGGTGATGAGTTTGTTGGGGCGGAAGAACACATCGAACGCCGCAAGCTGTTCGCTCTTTCCTTCGGTAAAATATCCCTGCCCCATGGTGAGTTGATAAAGATCGGTGAGCAGTGTCAGATTTCTCATGTTTCATCCTTGCGGTCGGTCCTCTCGGCCCCGTCGAGGCCGCTTTTCCCGTCCGCAGCGGGTTCCTCCTTCGTTTCGTCCGAAGGCTCCGCCGCAGCGGGCGCTTGTTCCTCGCCCTTCCCGCGGGAAGTTCTCCGGATCTTGTCTTTGAATCGGTTCCATTTATAGCGGAAGGTCAGCTCCTCCGGCTTTTCGGGATATTCCGCGCCGAAGAGATTGATCTTCGAAAAATAAGGGACGTCGTCCTTTGTCGAGGGGATATATTCTTTGATCCCGCAGGGCTCCCCCTTCTTGCTGCCGATAAATTTTCCCTCTTTATAATAGTTGAGAAGGAGCAGGGTCATGATCCCGGCGACGCCCAAAATGATCATGAGATAGGAAAAGACCTGCGACCAGGGCACGCCGCCGCCGCTCAAAATATAGCTGGGATCGCGCAGCGGCTCCATGATCGCCCGCACTGTCCCGTACCAGACGAAATAGGCGAAGGTAAAGAGCCCGTTCGGCTTTTTCGTAAAGAACCAGGCGGCGGAGTAAAGGAGGGCAAACCCCACGAGGTTGATGACGCTCTCATAGAAGAAGAAGGCGTGATACCATCCGCCGCGGCTGTCCACATAGACCGCCCAGGGGAACCACTGTTGGGAAGGATCGGTGACGGGCGAGCCGAACACCTCCTGATTGAAGAAATTTCCCCAGCGCCCGATCGCCTGCGCGAGCAAAATGGTGATGACAACGCAGTCCGCTGCCCGGAAAAAGCTCACCTTTTTGACGAGACAGACGACAACCCCCATGCCGACGCCGCCGATCACCCCGCCGATGATCGAGAGGCCTCCCTCGCGGATATATTCCCAGGCGAACCAATAGCGGATGTTCATGCCGTCGGTGATACAGTAGAAGAGCCGCGCGCAGATGAGCGCGGACGGAATACAGAACACAAAGAGGGTGAAAATGAGATCGGGCGAGATGTTCCTCCGCTTCATGAGGAGGGCGGAGAGCGCCGTCGCCGTGATGATCCCCGTCAGAATGCAGAGCGCGTAATAATAAATGCGGAATCCGAAGATGTCGATCCCGGGATTATCAAGCAGAAGAGAAGCCATTTTACCTCCTTTGGAAAATCGGCGATTCCATTATATCACTTCGGAAATGGAAAAGTCAACCGCAAAGGGTTGACTTTGGGAAATTCTTCAATTCAAATCGAGCTTTAAGGGCTTGATCGCCTTGAGCAGCGGGACCGTCGCAAAGAGCAGCACATAATTGACCAGGCTGTTGATGAGCTGCCCGTTGAAGATGAGCCGCGCCAGCGCATAGGTCAGATACATGTTCTTGCCGCCGAAATAGGTCTCGATATAGCCGAGCGTCTTGGTGGTAAAGCCGATCTTCGCGTAGTAGAAGAACATGCCCGTCGTGTTGATGCCGATCGAGCAGACGAGAAGGACCAACAGGCACGAAAGGGCAAGTTTGATGTAGATGTTGAGCGGCAGCTTGATGAGAAAGCCCGAAATGAGCGCCATCATCGCGACCGAAATGCCGATCCAGGGCATATACAGCCCGCCCGGATGGAGGAGAAAGCCGAGCGTGTCGCCCAAAAAGGCGGCGAAGCACCCGTAGAGCGGCCCCACGAGGATCCCAGTGAGCATGCTCACGAAGATCGTGAAGGAAAATTGGTTGTCAAGCAGCTTGATCTCGAGAAAATTCGAGACGATACACAGCGCCGTCATGACGCCGATGTAGGCGATCTTCTTCGGAGCGGATTTCCCGAGGATTACCTGCGAGAAGAAGAGCCTTTGCCAGAGCGGGAACTGTTCCCGTTCTTTTCTCTTTCCATTCCCGGAAAGAGAGGGGTCTTGTGTGTTTTCTTTTGTCTCAGACATGAAAAAAACCTCCATTTGAGGAGGTCCGTCGTCACCGGAAGAAATCTTCCGGCTGGTTCCCGCCGCGATCTACGCGGCAAACAGGCGAGCGGACGCGCCGCGGCACCGCAGGACGTGGCATAAAAGATTTACCCGCCCTTTCGTTTGCGAACAACGTCCCGTTTCGCAACACTTTACGCACCTTGGCTACTCATCGGGGGTTATCATATCACACCCGACCGAAAAGCGCAAGCGTTTTACATACTTTTTTCCAAATGAACGAAATTAACAAGGTATGGTACTTGTCATGATTCGTACGGCGATCATCTTCGTCGTTCTGCTCATCATCATGCGGCTCATGGGGAAGCGTCAGATCGGGGAAATGCAGCCCTTCGAGCTCGTCATCACCCTGCTCATCGCGGAACTCGCCTGCATTCCCATGGCGGACGTCTCCATCCCCCTGCTCTACGGGGTCGTTTCGGTCGTCACGATCTATGTGCTCCACGAGATCATGACCCTTCTCGATCTCAAAATCAAGCCGCTCAAATCACTCATCAGCGGCAAGCCTTCCGTCGTCGTCAACAAGAACGGGATCGACGATTATCAGCTCAAAAAGAACAATCTCGACGTGAGCGATCTCATCGAGTCCCTTCGCACCTCCGGCTATTTCTCGCTCGACAGCGTGGATTACGCCCTCTACGAGGCGAACGGGACCTTCTCCGCCCTGCCCAAGGAAAATTACGAGGAGACGCAAACTTCCCTCCCCCTCGTCATCATCGACAACGGAAAATACGACATGAAAAATCTGGAGATCACGGGGCTTGAGAAGTCCTTTTTCGACAAGATCCTGCAACAAGAAGGGATCCAAAAGACGAAGCGGGTGCTCGTTCTCACCGCGGACGGCACGGGCAAGCTGTATTTGCAGGCGAAGGGTCAAAAATACAAGACGCTGCAAACGGAATATCCGGGGGGCAAGACATGGTAAAATCTCTCATCGCGATCGGCTCGGCGGCGCTGCTCCTTCTGGGCGCGGCGCTCTTCGAATGGTATTATGTGGAGGACCAATTCGAAAGTTTCCATGAAGAACTTGTAAGCCTGAGCCTCAAAACGGAGGACGGGACGGCGAACCTCGAGGACGCGAAGGCGGTGCAGGCGGCCTGGGAGAACAGAAAGGAACATCTGCACATCTGGATCCCCCATAACGACATCTCCCGGGTGGACGACTATATGTCCGAGACGGTGAAGCTCATCGGGGAAAAGGAATTTCCGCTCGCCCTTTCCAAACTCGAGATCATGCTTCATCTCTCCTGCTGCCTTCCGGACACTTACAAGCCGGGGCTTGAAAATATTTTCTGAAAAAACGTCTTTCACAAACCGCTTGACAAGGGCGGCGGGAAATGATATAATCCGTTTCGTTTTCAGCGAACGGAGAAATACATGGATATCTACGATTTTACCGTAAAACGGATGAACGGAACGGAAGTCTCCCTTTCCGAATACCGGGACAAAGTGCTTCTGATCGTCAATTCTGCGACGCAGTGCAAGTTCACCCCCCAATACGAAGCCCTGCAGGAACTTTACGACCAACATGCGGACGATGGGTTCGAGATCCTCGACTTCCCCTGCAATCAATTCGGCGGCATGGCGCCCGGACGGGACAGCGAGATCTTCAGCTACTGCCTGACCCGGTACGGCGTCACTTTCCCGCAGTTTTCGAAGATCGACGTCGTGGGAGAGCATGCGGATCCCCTCTTTCTGTGGCTTGCGGCGCACAGCCGTTTCGAAGGATTTCACGGCCCCGGCGGCATGTTCCTCTCCCGGGCGGTCAAAAAGATGGATCCCGACTATAAACGGAACAATCTTGTCAAATGGAATTTCACGAAATTTCTGATTGATCCAAACGGGGAAGTGGTGGCGCGCTTCGAACCGACGACGCACATGCACACCGTGAAAAAACGGGTGGAACTGTTGCTTTGACCGGGCTATAAAATTACAAAAAAGCGAGGACGTTTTGTCCTCGCTTTCCGTTTTTTGTGGAGAATTTCTTTATTTTTCCCGTTTTTCCCGGATGACCAAGCAGAGAGAAACGATCTCCCAAACGAGGGCGAGCGCAAGCGCGATCATCCAGATGATGTAAAACGTTTGGGTCATTTGGGGAAATCCTTCGGCCGCGGAATAGACGATCACAGCCGTCAGCGGGAGGGAGATATAGAGCAGGGTAAAGATTTGCGAGCGCACAGACGAGACATGAAATTTTTGATAGAGCGCGGCCGCCAGATAGACAAGGCTGTATAGAAGCCAGAAGATCATGAAGTCGAGAAAACCGTATATAAAATATTGGCAGGCGGAGACGATCACAATCAGCCCGGCCAATAGAATTTTCAAATATTTCATAGGGCCCCCTTGTTAAATATTCTCTGATATGAAATTTTCAAGCCTGTACTGTTCTACGACTTCTTTCCCAACCAAGGTGATTGCTTTTTTGGGGCACCGACTGATACAGCGATAGCACATGGTACATTTCCCGTGCGGCACGGCGATCTGATTTTCCACCGTGAGATTTTTCATCGGGCAAAGGCGAGCACAAACGCCGCATCCGACGCAAAGCGTTTTGTCGATCTTCAATTTGCCGGAATAATTTTTCGTCTTGCCAAAAAACCAAAGCCTTTGACCGAATAAGCCGATAAAATGCGGAAAAAATCCCAAACCGTCCTGCGGGAATTTCCCGCTCTTGATTTGCAAAACGGCTTGCTCGATCTTTTCTTCCGCTCGGCGGATGATCTCGATCTTCTCCTCCTTGCTCTTCTTCAAAAGTTTGCTGTCGCAAACGCTGTCGGGCATTTTGAGGTGCAGTCCGCCCAAGATAGTTGCTCCAAACTTTTTCAATAGCCTCGCGGAACAGCCCGCGCCGTCGCCGCTGAACGCCCCCATCGTCGCAAGGCAAAAGACCTTTTTCCCTCTCCACAGCTCTTTGTTTTCGAGAATGAAATCCCGCACCATTTTGGGCAAATTGGAAAACTGCACGGGATAGCCGAGGACAATGTTTTTGTAAGCCGCGGCGGCTGAGAGAACAGACTCGTCCTCGATTGCGACGATCGGGGCATTTTCGTCCAACGATTTGACGAATTTCTCGACGCAAAACTTTGTATTGCCCGTACCGCTCAAATAAATTGCACAATCTTTCTGTTCCATCTTGCTTCGTTAAATGGAAATTATTTCATATATCATAAAAGCCTTGTTATCTGCCATTTTAATCTCTCCGCGAAATTAAAATTTACCGCTTTTTCATTTTCGGCATAGGCAGGTCGTCATACATTGCCTCAAATAATCCTGTCAAAAAAACCTTATCGTCCACATTGTCCACATTGAGCATTTCCTTTGCGCCCTCATACGGCAAGGAATACTCTGCT
>CANRGG010000026.1 GCA_947630115.1 uncultured Clostridia bacterium | reverse complement strand
TGGTGCGGATGACAGGACTTGAACCTGCACGGTCGCCCACAGGAACCTGAAACCTGCGCGTCTGCCAATTTCGCCACATCCGCTTGTCGCCGCTTGGACGCTTTCCAAAAGCTCCCCGCAGCTCTCATCGCTCAAAATTCCGTCTTTTTTACGGTCTCTCCGTCCCTTCCGTCCAAAAGCCAGACTTTCCCGCTCCCGCCCGGGATCGATCGCACCGGCTCCCCGTCTACAATCTCCAGAGCCGCGCAGTTCTCCAATCCCCAAGCACAATATTGATTATACCGCACGATTTCGTCAAAGTCAAGCATTCTTTCGTTATAATGCGGAGAAATTTTTCCTTTCAGCCAGCCAAGTCCGCGATACATCGAATACTCCCCCTCGATCACCGAGTCGGAATACATGTCCTCGAACCAGCAGATCGCCCCTGCCGACAGCCCGCAAAGTAGAACCCCGCGCTCGTACGCCTCCCGGATGAGCTCCGCCATGCCCGTCTTTTTCCATTGCTCGATCATGAACACCGTGTCCCCGCCGCCGACATAGAGAAAATCCGCCTTCTCGAATTTGGAACGCAGTTTTTCAAGGTCGATCTCGCGGTTCACCGTGAGCGCGACGTCCGTCTTGACGTCGAACAGCCCCGTGTAAATTTTGTGGAAAGTGTTGTAATAGGGCATGCAGTCATGGCTCGCCGTCGGCACGAACAGCCCGCAGGCACGCCGCTCCCCCGCCGCCTTTTTCGCCTCGGCGGCAATATATTCGTCGATCTTCAACGTTTCGCGGCATTTGAGTTCCCCGCCGCCGATCGCAATGATCCGTTTACTCATTTTTTCCGTCCTTTTGGGGCTCTTCCTCGTCCGCCGCCGCGATTCCCGCCGTCCTGTCCACGGGAAGCGAAAAGATGACGCCGCCCGCCTCCGTCTTTAATCCGACCGTGTCGCTGAGCGCCTGCATGATCGTCGGCTTGTTCTCGCGCTTGGCGAGGATGAGCAGAAGCTCCCGCTCCTCCATGAGCGTGATCCCGATGAACTGCTCCGCCTTGGCATTTTCCGCGGAACGTGCGCGGATGACCGTTCCCCCCGCCGCGCCGGCGGCGCGCGCCGCCTCCATCGCAAGATCGACGTGATTGACCGCGATCGCCGCCACGATCAGATCGTATTTTCTGTCCTCGTCCTTCATGAATTTCCTCCCGCTCTGCGTTTTTTCCGAAGCCGCGCGCAAGAGCCCCTTCGCCGTGATCTCCGAGATCCCGGAAAGCGGCACCGTGAACGAGATCCCCCGCCCCACGCGGTAGAGCGACATCTTGACGCGGATCTCGCGCAAAATCCGCTCCTCGTCCGTTTCGGGAAACAGCGAGACCAGAATGGATTTTTCTGTCTGCCCGATCCCGAGATAGTCCAAAACCGCCGAATGCGCCGTTCCCGTGCCCGCAAACGCGAAGGTGAGCGAGATCGAACATTCGTCGAGCACTTCTTTGAGCCGCCCGGCGTCCTCCCGGTTGACGATACTGAAGAGCAGTTTGCACCGCGGCGGGCGCGTCTTGACTGCGGAAACTTCCTTTTTCTCCATCAATCTACCTCATAGGAAAGGATCCTATCCTCCTCTTTGAGGAAGGTCCGCTTGATCTTTTTCGTCTTGTATTTGTACCGGATCCCGAGGATCTGGATGGAGATGAGCGGCGCAAGCGCGACGAAGGCAATGCAGCCGAACGCCTGCGTCATGATCGCCTCCGCACCGCGAAGCGCCAGACAGGCGCCGATCGCCATGGGCAGGACGAAGGAGGAGACCATCGCCCCGCTCGCGACGCCGCCCGAGTCGAATGCAATGCCCGTGTAAAGCGGCGGCGTGAAAAAGGTGAGTCCCAGCGCCGCAAGATAGCCTGGGATCAGAAACCACATGATCGAGATCCCCGTCAGAATGCGCAGCATTGCAAGCCCGATCGCCGCGCTCACGCCGATACACAGCCCCTTTTTCATGGCGCGGGAACTGATCGCTCCCGCGGACATCCGCTCGACCTGCTTGTTCAAAACGTGCACGGCGGGCTCGGCGGCGACGACGAAATAGCCGATCGCCATGCCGACGGGAACGAGCAGCGCGCCGTTCCAGAGCTTGGAAAGGTTCTGCCCGATCTGCAACCCGATGGGCAAAAATCCGACGTTTGCGCCCGTCAGAAACAGGGCGAGCCCCGAAAACGTGTACAAAAAGCCGACGAGAATGCGCAGGACCTGCCGCCGGTGGAAGGAGCGGGTGATGATCTCGAAGAGCAGGAAGAACACAAAGACCGGCGCGATCGCCACCGCGACTTCCCCCGCATATCCCGCAAATCCGTGCAGATATTCGAGAAACAGCCCCCGCGTCTCCTCGATCTTCGGGATCTCCGTCACTTCATAGACCGTATCGGTGATCCGAAACACGATCCCGAGGACAAGCACGGCGATGATGGGTCCCACGCTCGAGAGGGCGACGAGCCCGAAGGAGTCGTCCTGTCCCTTGCTGTCGCCGCGGATGGAGGCGACGCCCATGCCGAGCGAAAGGATGAAGGGCACCGTCATGGGGCCCGTCGTCACGCCGCCCGCATCGAAGGAGACCGCCCAGAAACTTGGCGAGACGAAGGCGCTCAAAATGAACGCCGCCGTATAAAAGACGATGAGAAGGATGGAAAGCCGCACCCGGAACACGATCCGCAGCATGGCGAGAAGCAGAAAGATCCCCACGCCGACCGCGACGGTCAGAATGAGCAGATAATTTTCCACCCCCGGCACCTGCTGTGCGAGGATCTGCAAGTCGGGCTCGGCGACGGTGACGATGATCCCGATGACAAACGACAAGAGCGCGATGAGCCAGATCTTGCGCGAACGGGTCATCGCGGAGCCGATCTTCTCGCCGATCACGAGCATGGAGGCGTCCGCGCCCAGCGTAAAGACGCCCATCCCGACGATGAGCAGAAGCACCCCTCCGCAGAACAAAATGAATGTCCCCGGCTCGAGCGGGGTAAAGGTCACGCTCAACGCAACGACGATGAGCGCGATCGGCAGGATGGAGGAAAGCGATTCGATGATCTTTCGTTTGAGCGCCGAGGTCATGAAACGGCTCCTTTGTTATCTTTGATATTTTTTCTCGATCGCGGAGATCTTGTCGATCCTTCTCTGGTGCTTTTCGAGCCCCGAGAAGGGGGTCTCGAGGAAGGTTTTGACGATGTCGAGCGCAAGATTGGTCCCGACGATCCCGCCGCCGAGGGCGAGGGCGTTCGCGTCGTTGTGTTCGCGGGTGAGCCGCGCGCAGGTCTGATCGCAGCAGAGGGCGCAGCGGACACGCGGCACCTTGTTCGCGACGATCGAAATGCCGATCCCCGTCGTGCAGACGAAGATCCCCCGCTCGCACGCCCCGTTCGAGACCGCTTCCGCCGCCGGAAGGACAAGATCGGGATAGTCGCAGGACTTCTCGCTGTCCGTTCCGAAGTCGCGGACCTCATAGCCGTTTTCTTCGAGAAATTGTTTGATCTGGTTTTTGAGGGCAAGCCCCCCATGGTCGCAGGCAAGCGCGATCTTCATGGTTTTACCTCCTTAACTTTCCGTCCCATTTTCCTGCCGGCAATATTTTTCCACGATGAGCGGCAAGCACTCGCGGATCCTCCGCAGCGTGGCGCGGTAGACGTCGATGTCCTGCCCGAACGGATCGGGGATCTCCATGCCGGAGAGCGAGGGAAAGCTCGTGACGTTTTCATACTTGGAAAGCGCCTGCTCCTGCCGGGAAGTCATGCAGACGACGACATGCGCCTGCTTCACCATCTTTTCGGTGAGTTTTTTTGGCTTGAAGGTCTTATTCGCCGCCATGTTCGCCTCCCGGAGCGCCTGCGCGCTGTTGGGGCTGAGACAGCTCCCCTCCTTGACGCACAGCCCCGCGGACAAAATCTGAAAGCCCGTGATCTTCCGTCTTTTGAGTTCCTTTCTCAGCGCCGCTTCCGCCATCGGCGAACGGCAGGTATTGCCGGTGCAGACAAATAAAATTTTTTTTCGCTGTGTTTTTTTCTTTTCAGTTTCCATTCTCTTCCGTTGCGAAGGCGCGGTGCAGACGATTCAAGACCCCTGCCATCGCGCCGTCCTTTTTCTTTGGTTCGATCCCGATCAAGAGCGTCGCCGTCTTTTCCCCTTCCCGCAAAAGGGCATACAGCCGCGCCGCCATTTCCAGATCGTCCGCCCCGAGATCAAGAAGGCGGTATCCCCGCAGCGTCTCCGCCGCCGCATGCTCGCAAAGGATGACGGGTTTCCCGCCCTTCGCGCTCTCCCGCTCAAAGCAGGCCGCGGCCTCCTCCGCCGAGCGGCAAAAGACCGTCCTGCATTTTGGCATGTAGTGGGCGTGCGCGATCCCCGGGCTCTTGGGCTTTTCCCCCTTCCGGGGCAGATAGACGAGGCAATCCCCCGCGATCTTTGCGATCATCTCGCGCGTGACGAGCCCTTCGCGCAGAATTTGCGGGATCTCTCCCGTGCAGTCGAGCACGGTGCTCTCAATTCCCCCCTCGCAGGCGCCGCCGTCCAGAATGAGCGGGATCTCGCCCCCGAAATCGTCAAAAACATGCTGCGCTGTGACGGGCGAAACGTGTTTGGAGCGGTTGGCGCTGGGCGCCGCGATCGGAAGATCGACCGTTCGGAGAAACGCCTGCGCCGTCCTTGACGCCGGCACGCGGACCGCGAGGGTCTCAAGCCCGCAGGAGACGAGCGAGCTCACCTTTCCCTTTGACGGATAGACCATCGTGAGCGGCCCCGGCAAAAACGCCTGCCGAAGTGCCGCCGCATAGGGCGGGTCGAAGTCGATGAGCCGCGAAAGATCGTAATCTCTGTGGATATGGACGATGAGCGGATTGTCCGAAGGCCGCCCTTTCAAGGTGAAGATCTTCCGGACCGCCTCGTCCGAGCAGGCGTTCGCGCCGAGCCCGTAGACTGTCTCGGTATGGAACGCAACCGCCTCCCCCGCCAAGATATATTTTTTGGCGAGGGAAAACGCGCGCTTTGAAATTTTCGTTTCCATGTTATTCGTCAAAGGGGAGCCCCTGATCCTCTTCGGGCGGGATCCCCTCTTCCCCGGGCGGCGGGGCCTCTTCATCCCCGGGCGGTTCGAGACGGTTCCGCCTCTTGCTGTCCGGCGGCTCCTGGGGGGCGCCCTGGTCCTCGACCTCGATGAATTTGATGAGTTCGCCGAGGAAGCGGAGCTGGATCCTGCCCGTCGCGCCGTTTCTGTGCTTTGCGATGTGCAGCTCGACCGCCCCTTTGACCGCCTTGTCGTTGCCGGCCTCGTCGAGCCGGTTGATGAACATGACGATATCGGCGTCCTGCTCGATCGCGCCCGATTCGCGAAGATCGGAAAGCTGCGCCTCTTTGGTCTGGATCCGCCGAAGCTGCGAGAGCGCGATCACGGGAACGTCCAGCTCCTTTGCCATGATCTTCAAGGCGCGGGTGATGGAGGCGATCTCCTGCTGGCGGTTGATCTCCCCGCCGCGCGAGGGCTGTTCGCTGCCCATGAGCTGGATATAGTCGATCATGACAAGATCGAGCCTGCCCTGCGCGCTTTTGAGCCGTCTGCATTTGGACAAAATCTCGGCGGGCGTGACGACGGAAGAATCGTCGATGAAGATCTTGCTCTTTTTGAGCTTGTCGCCCGCCATCCAGAGGCTCTTCCAATCGTCGGGGACGAGCCTTCCGCCGAGCGCGTTTTCCATGCTCACCTGCGCCGACGAACAGAGGAGCCGCTGCACGATCTCCGCGCGCGGCATTTCGAGCGAAAAGACCGCGGCGACGTTGGGCTTCTTGTGGAGGCAGGCGTACTCGACGATGTTCATCGCAAGCGAAGTTTTCCCGACGCCCGGTCGTGCCGCAATGATGACAAGGCTCCCCTTCTGCAGCCCGTGCGTAATGCGGTCGAGATGATGAAAGCCCGTCTCGAGCCCGCGGAAGGCGTTGGGATCCTCCTGAATGCTCTCGAACTTACGGATGACGCTCCCCACCGCCTCGCCGTCCCCGAGCCCCTCGAGGGACGAGACGTCCTCGGTCTCGGAGATGTCGTAGACCCTCTTTTCGGCATAGGCAAGCGCCTCGCGAAGGTCGGGGCTCTGGGCGCTGTTCTCGATGATCCCCTTCGCCGCGCGGATGAGCGCACGGTTGACGGCGTCTCGTCGGATGATGTCGAAATACTGACGGAAATTCGCCGCCGAAGGCACCGCCTCCGAAAGTTCGGTGAGATAGGAAAGCCCCCCCGCACGGTCCAGCTTGCCGTCGCGGTCCAGCCGGTCGGTGAGGGTCACGACGTCGACGGGCTTCCGGCTCCCGTACACCGCTTTCATCGCCGTAAAGATATCCTTATGCTGTTCGGAATAGAAATCATCCTCGGAAAGTTCTTCCAAAACGTCCGATTGGATATCCCCGTCGATGAGGATACAGCCGAGAAGCGCCGCCTCCGCGTCCGAATTGTGGGGCATCTGATTGTTTGCCATTGGTTTTCCCTATGTGTGTGATTTTCTGTTTATGAGAGCTTTTCGAACTCTTTGAGGGTGCTTTCGAACTCGTCCATCGCGGCGAGGAAGGTCTCCTCTTTCGTGAGGTCCGCGCCCGCGATCTTGAGAAGGGAGACGGGATCGGTCGAGCAGCCGCCCGAGAGGAACTTGAAGTATTCTTCAACCGCCGTCTTGCCCTCTTTCATGATCCGGTTCGCGATGCAGATCGCCGCCGTAATGCCCGTCGCATACTTGTAGACATAGAAGCAGCGATAGAAGTGCGGCACGCGCGCCCATTCGATCGCAATGTCGTCATCGTGAATGACCGCGCCGCCATAATAGGTCTCGTTGAGCTGTTTGTAGAGGGCGGAGAGATTGTCCTTGTTGAGCGGCTCTCCCCTTTCGGCCATCGCATGCGCCTTCTCCTCGAACTCCGCGAACTGCGTCTGGCGGAAGAGGGTGGTGCGGATCATATCCATGAAATAATTGAGAAGATATTTGCGCAGCTTCTTGTCCTCCGTCGTCTTGAGAAGGTATTTCAAAAGCAGCACTTCGTTGACGGTGCTCGCAACTTCCGCGACAAAAATCTTATAGTCCGCTTTGGGGAAGGGCTGGTTCTTGTTCGAGAAATAGGAATGGAGGGAATGCCCCATCTCATGGGCGATCGTAAAGACGTCGTGGGTGGTGGGCTGATAGTTCAGCAGTACAAACGGATGGTTGCCGTAAATGCCGATCGAATAAGCTCCGCTGCGCTTGCCGTCCGTCTCGCAGACGTCGATCCAGCGTTCGTCCCTGCCCTTTTTCAAGAGTTCGATATACTCCTCGCCCAAGGGAGAGAGCCCTTTCAAGACGAGCTCGTACGCCTCTTCATAAGAGAGTTTGAGCTCGGCGTCCTCGACGAGGGCGGGATAGATGTCGTACATGTACATTTCATCGAGCCCCATGACCTTCTTGCGCACTTCCATATAGCGGTGCATGAGCGGGGTGTGGGCGTTCACGACTTTGACGAGATTGTCATAGACGCTCCGGTCGACGTCCTCGTCGAAGAGCGCCATCTGCAGGCAGGAATCATACCCGCGCACGTCCTTGTGGAACATGTTGACCTTGACGTTCGCATAGTAAGTCGTCGCCAACGTGTTGATGATCTTGCGGAACGCGCTGTAATAGAGATGATACGCCTCCTTCCGCTTTTCCCGGTCCTTCCCGCTCATGATGACGGAGAAGAGCCCGTGCGAGAGCTGGACCTTTTTCCCCTCGAACTCGATCTCGGGAAGATTGAGCTCGGCGTTGTTGAGCATGGTATACACGTCGCCGGCGGCGCTCATCGCCTCGCCGGTCTGCGCCAGGAGCTTCTCCTCTTTGTCCGAAAGAATGTATTTCTTTTTCGCTTTCAGGCGGGTCAGAACGTAGTCGTAATCCTTGAGACGGGGATCTTTGATGAAGCTGTCCAGCGTCTTTTCGGGCAGCGCCGTCAGTTCGGGCACTACGAACGACGTCTCGGCGTCGAGCTTGGTGAGGAAGCTCATGATCCGCGCGACATAGGAATTATACTTCGTCTGGCGCACGTCCTCGTCGTATTTCATGAAGGCGTAAAGATACACCCGGAGCGCCTTGATCGTGATCTCCTCCTCCGCCTTGAAATAGGCAAGCAGGTTCTCCGCGCTGTTCAGCGTTCCGCGGTATTTGGTGAGATCTTTCCGCTTTTCGAGCGCCGAAAACGCCTCTTCCCATTTTTCGTCGCTTTCAAACACGTCCGAAATCTTCCACTTGTACTGTTCCTGCACGTCTTTTCTTTCCATGATATCACTCCTTAAAAATTATTTTCTTGTCATTCGGCGATGAAGAGCACGCCGAGCGTGTTTCTGCCGCAATGTCCCGTGATGACGGAGCCCGCAACGGTCTCCAAAATCTCGTCGAACTCGAAGAGTTCCTTCACTTTTCGCCATGCCGTCTCGACCACCGACCGATCCGCCGTGCTGTGCGTGATGAACGCACGCGTTCTGTCGTATTCGGGATACTGTTCCTTGAGGTCCTCGACGTATTTTTCGATACATTTTTCCATGCTGCCGCGGTATTTCTTGCCCGCATAGAGCTGTCCGTCCTTCATTTCGATGAGCGGATGGATCTTCAAAAGGTTCGCCCCGTACATCTGCATTCTCGAACAGCGCCCCCCTTTATAGAGGTAATCGAGCCGGTCGGGGACGAAGGAGGTGTTGATCTTGGGCGCAAGCGCGGACGTCTTTTTGACGATCTCCTCGGCGTCCTTTCCGCTGTCGCGCAGATCGCAGGCCTTCATGACCATGAGCCCCTGTCCCGAAGAGAGCGCCATGCTGTCCACGACGTGGACCTTCTTTTTGAACTTTTTGGCGGCTTCGAGGGCGTATTGGTGGGAAGAAGAGGATAGCTTCGAGATATTATAATGAATGACCGTCTTGCCCTTCTCGACGTAAGAGGCGAAAAACTGCTCGAAGTCGGCGATGCTCGGCGCGGCGGTCTTGGGAAGCTCCTTGGTCCTCTCCACATGATCGAAGATGTCCTGCGGCGTGATGTTCACTCCGTCGAGATAGGATCTGTCTCCGAGAATGACCGAGAGCGGCATGACGCCGATCCCTCGCTTCTGAATGCTTTCCCCGAGATCGCAGGTACTGTCTGTCGTAATTTGAATGTCCATTGGTTGCTCCTTTTTGCTTTATCTTTTTGCTTTTTTTGATCGAAACTCTATCCTTGCAAGGATCGCGCGTTCAAGCGCGTCTCGTCCCAAAAAGATTGCGGAACTTCTCCCAGACCCCCACAATGGGTCTCATTTTCACCGACCAGTCGGGCACGACCCCCGCGATGTCGGACAAGCGGAGGCAGCCCACCGCGCGCGAATCGGTGCTGTTGGTGCGATGATCGCCGAGAAAGAAGATCTCCCCCTCTCCGACTTCCACTTCATCGAATTCCTCCGTCCTGAAATCGCCCGTGTACGTCTCCGCAAGCGGGAGAAACTCGCTCTCCCCCGCCCGCTTCACATAGACGACGTGCTCTTCGCACCTCACGCTGTCCCCCTCGAGGGCGATGAGCCGCTTGATGATGAAATCCCCTCCGAAGCCGAGCGTCTCCCGGTAGGGCGTGACGTCGATGATGACGATGTCGCCGCGCCGGGGCTCCGCAAAGCGGTCGGCATAGAGAATGTCCCCGTCGCGGAGGGTGTTCTCCATCGACCCGCCCGAGACCTGCACGACCATGTACTGCCGCATGAAGTGGAGATCGAACAGGAGCAGGGCGATGAGCAGCACACAGACGACGAGCAGCACGCTGCTCCATGCGCTGCTCCGCTTTTCGTTGAGCATTCTCGGGCGTTTCCGCCCCTTTCCGCTTTCTTCCATTTTTTTACGCCGAATGGACCGCGCCTGCGGTCAAAGCCATTTCATATTGTTGATGAGAACGTCGTCCTCGCTCAGAAAGACGATGGAGACCGCCTTTTGGAAATCGGGAAGAGAGGCGCCCGTCTCCGATTTGAAATCCGCCGCCCGGAAGAGGAAGCTCTTCCATTTCCCGCCCCCCTCGATCTTCTCTTCGAGGGAATAGCCCTTCTCCTCCTCCGCGTCCATATAAAAGACGACGCGGAAGGAAGAATCGGCGGTGCAATAGGCGTCGAATTGGAGATACGCCCCGTCGGGCGGGGTGCAGCGGGGCTCACTGACGCGGTAGCTGACGATCCCCCCCTGCGCCGAGACGCCCTTGATCTTGCCGTAGCCGTCGAGCACGCGCACTTCGGAAGAGTCGCTGTCGGCAAAGCAGTCGGCAAAGGAACTCGCCCGCCGCCGGAAACAGGAGAATCCCTGCGTGCCGTCCGCGCCCGAATAGAGCAGCATGCTTTTGAGCCGTCTGTTTTTATAGGGTTTTTTCAGGGCGAACTCGAGGATCTTGCTCGTCACGCTGAAATTGTTGGAATAGCGCACAAAGGAATAGACGAGGACCTTCTGGCTCCCCTCGAACACTTCGAGGGGAAAGACGATCTCGTTGTTCTTCATGTCGCGCATATTGCCCATGACGCGCGTCCAGTCGCGCGCCTTGAAGCTGTCCGCCTTCTCCGCAAAGAAGATGCCGCACTCGCGCGGATCGCCCGCGGAGTCGTAGCTCGCCTTGACTTTGAGCTCTCCCTGTTCGTCCTCGAACACCGAGATCCCGACGGGCTTACTGATATAGACCGATCTCCCGCGCAGATATTTCCCGAGGAACATATCCATGTTGAGGAAGGAATGCCCGCCGATGAGCCCGTTCCCGTGCGAGGAATAGAGGATCGCCTTTTCGACTTCGGGATTGATCTGCTGGAAGGTATCGTACACGCGGTCGTAGTTGCATTTTTTGTCGTTGATCGCCGAGATCATGAGCACGGGGCATTTGACGCGCGGCGCATAGCTCTGCGAGTCGATCCCCGCGATGAAGCGGTGGCGTTCCTCGTCGAAGGTGCGCTGCTGCCCGCCGTCCGCGAACTTTTCCATGTCGCGATAGGCGATCCAGCCCGCCGCGCAGACCGCGATGAAGCATTCGATCGGGGCGTAAGGGGCGATCTTCCAGAGGATCTCTCCCCCCGAACGCAGCCCCAGCGCGCCGACCGCGCTCACCTCTTTCTTATCTTTGAGATAGCGCGCCGCATACCGCGCGACCGCCGCCCATTCATACCAGCTCGTCTCGCGCGCCGTCTTGTCGGCGTATTCCATTGCCCTTCCCGCGCGCGTGAAATTCGCATAGTCAACATCCCGCGGGTAGATGGTGTGCCTGCCGCTGCCCATGTCGCCGCAGTAATCCACGCAGAGCACCCCATAGCCCTGCTTCGTGAAGTGTTCGACGAGCTTTCGGTCAAAGGGAAAGCCCGCCTCGAAGAAGATCATCACCGCGGGGAAACTCTCCTTTCCCTTGGGGACGAAGAACTTCGCATAGATCTTCACCCTGCCGTAGAGGGTCTGTCTGCCGAGAAAATAGACCTCGCGGCACAAAACATCCCCGCCCGCGTCCTGTTCGGAGAGGATCTCCTCGAGGAGCGGAAGATGTTCGTCGAAATCACGCCAGAGCGTGACGGGCGTTAAAATGATATTTGCCAATCAAGATCCCTCCCTTTGCGTATCTTATTCGCAACGGATCCGCGAACCGTGGTTTTCGGTCGCCTTTTCCACCATAAGTTTTCTTGCGATCCTGTGTTTGAGCTCCTCCACATGGGAGATGACGCCGATGGAGAAATGCTCCCCCTTCAATTTTTCGAGGCTGTCCATCACGACGTCCACGAGCCTGCCGTCGAGCGTTCCGAAGCCCTCGTCGAGAAAGAAAAACTCGATAGGCCGGAGCGATTTTGCGCAGATCTCCGCCGAAAGTGCCAGCGCGAGGGAGAGAGAGACGAGAAAGGTCTCGCCGCCCGAGAGGGTATAGACCCCTCTCAGCTGTCCGCCCGCGAGATTGTCGCCGACGAGAAAGCCCTTTTCATAGCGCAGAAAATATCTGCCCCCCGTGAGCTGCAACAGCCGCCGGCTGCCGTTTTCCGCCACGTTCACGAGATATTCTTCGGCGGCGAACTCCATGAATTTATTGCCTTCGAGCAGTTTTTTGAGCCGCTCGGCGATCGATGCCTGTTTTTCGGCGCGGGAAAGCTCCCTTTGAAGTTCCTTCTTCTTTTCGAGCGCCTTTTCGCTCCGTTCCCGTTCGTCCCGTTTGAGGGCGAGCGCTTTGAGGGTCTCCCCGTAATGCTTTTCGGCGCAGGAAAGCTCCTCTTCGAGCGAGCGCACCTTCTCCTCGTCCGCTTGGGACAGATCCTCTTTTTTCAGCTCCTCCGCCCTTGCAAAAACGGCGGCGTATTCTTCGCGGAACAAGCGGACCTTCTCCTTCGCGTCGACCTGTCCGAACCGGTAAAACAGCCTCTCCGCTTCCTCCGCCGAGGCAAAGTCCCCCGCTTTCAACGCCTCTTCGAGCCGCGCCGCCGCCCGGCCGGCGTTTTCTCTTGCGGCGTTCGCCTTCTCCGAAGCGCCCGAGAGCGCCGCCATCGCCCGGGCAGACCGCGCCCGCGCGCTCTCGCAGAGCGCCAGCGCGTCCTTTTTCTCCCGCCGCTTTTGGGCGATCGTCCTTTCAAGTTCCGCCCGCGTCAGGCTCTCCTTCCGCTCGGGCAGGCAAAGGGCGGCAAGCTCTTCCTTGATCCGCCCGCCCTCCGTCTGGAGTTGCAAGAGCCGCTCCCGGTGTGCGCGGTAAAGCCCATTCTGCTTTTCGAGGAGCAGCAGCCCCTCCTCTTCGGCGCGGCGCTGTTTTTCGCGCGCCTCGAAACGCTGCCGGAGCTCTTCGAAGTCCATGGCCTTCCCCGCCGACAGCCCTTGATATTTTTCGATGAGCGGCAGGATCTCCTCCGCCGTCTCGGGAAATTTTTGATAGATCCCGCCGAGTTCTTCCGCGAACACGGCGTATTCCGCGCAAAAGAGCCCCTCTTTCCCGTGCTCTTTGACGTATTCCGCGAAGGTTTCGCTCCCAAGCCCTTTCAGGCGCGCCTCGATCTTCTCTTTTTCGGCCTCATAGGAGAAGTCCTTGAACTTTTCCGCCTCCGCCGCATAGGCGAGCCGCGCTTTTTGGAGCTGTCCTTCCAGTTTTGCGGCGTTCTTTTCGTCCTCTTCCGCGCGCTCCGCCCGGTGCATTCGTTCGACCAGCCCGTTGATCTCCGCGTCCGCCCCTTCTTCATCAAAAGTGGCGAGCCGTTTTTCCGCCTCTTCGGACGCGGCGCTCTCCGCCCGAGCCTCTTGCAGCGATCTTTCCGCCTCTGCAAGCGCGCGCTCGGCCGCCGCCCGTTCCTTTTCGGCGTTGACCGCCGCCCGCGCTCCGTCGATCCGCCCGATCTCCCGTTCGAGGAGGGCGATCTCCCCCTTCTGCGCTTCGAGCGCGGCAAGTTTTTTTGCGAGCGTTTCCGCCTCCCGTCTCTTTTTCAAAAGTTCCGAAAGCCGCTTCTCCTCCGCGCGCAGCCCGCCAAGGGCAGCCTTTTCCGTTTCCTCCGCGGCGGAAAGCCCTTCGATCTCCTCTTCCAGCGCGGAAAGTTTCTCCGGCGAAAGATCGGCATAGGCTTCGAGCTTTCCCAAAAGGACGTCCCGCTCGCCCGCAAGCCGGGCGCAAGCCGCGTTCGCCTTTTTGACGAGCCGCTCCCCGTATTCTTCCAAGCCGAAGAGCCGCGAGACGAGTTTGAGCCGGTCGGCGCGCTGCGCCTTGACGAACTGCGCAAATTCCCCCTGCGGCAGGGCGATACATTTTTCAAAGTCCTTCTGTTCGAGCCCGATGATCTTTTCGAGCCGTTCGTTGCATTCCCGGACGCCGTCCGCGACCGTCAAAAGCGTCCCCGCTTCCCGCTCGTAGACCTTTGCGAATTGAGCGGCGTTCTTGCGTTTGAGCTCCCGCTCGACGCGGAAGATCCGCCGCCTGCCCTCAAAGACGATCTCGAACTCATAGACGACGTAAGCCTTGTCCGAACCGTAGTTGATGATCTCGGAAATGCTCCCCACGCGCGCACGGGAGACCGTGCCATAGAGCGCGAAGGAAATACAGTCCAAAATGGTGCTCTTGCCCGAGCCGGTGTCGCCGAATACGCCGAAGAGCCCGTATTCGAGCAGCCGGGTAAAGTCCACTGACGCCTTTTCCGAGAAGGAATTGACGCCGCAGAATTCCAGATAGACCGGTCTCATGTCTCCTCCTCGAGGAGCGTCAGAAAGGCAGAAAGCAGCTCCTCTTTCGGCGCCTCTCCGAACTGCGAGCGGTAGTATTCGGTGAACAGCTCCCTCGGCTCCATATAGGCGCGGCGCTTCACATTCGTCCGCTCCCCCGTCTCGACCTTGGCGATGAGGGAAATGAGTCCCTCGTTCGCCGCCGAGAGCGCATGAGTATTTTGGGTGGTGAGCGGCTCGCTCAGACGGAGGGTGAGCTCGATCAAGCAGCCCTCGTACCGGGGCAGGAGCGCCATCGCTTCGTCGAAGCCGCCGCATTCGAGGCGGACGAGCTTTTTCCCCGAACGGAGCGGGATCTCCCGCTCGCGGAAGGAGAGCCCCTCCGTCTCGAGCAGAATGACGCTCTTTTCGGTGTTCGCCTCGTCGAAAGAATATTGCAAAACGGAACCGCTGTACCGCGCGTTCCCGATCTTTTGTTTCCGGTGGAGATGTCCGAGCGCTATGTAGCAGTTCTCGGGAAAGATGGACGCCGGGACCGCCCGCGCGCCGCCGAGGTCGATCTCGCGCTCCCCCTCACTCGTCTTGCCGCCCGCGACGAACAGATGGGACAGCAGAATGTGGGGCATATCGCCGCGGTAACCTTCGTCGCCGCGCTCGATGTATCGGCGCACCTTCTCGGAATAGCTCTCCTCCGTTTTCTCCTCTTTGAGCCGCGCCTCGTTGGGATAGGGCAGCGCGTTGACATACACCCGTTCGCCCGCCCCGTTTTCGAGGATCAGCCAGCCCTCGCCCGAGGCGACGGCGCGGACGGGACGGTTCCCGCCCGTCGAAAAGCGGCGACGTTCTCCCCCGAACAGGTACACCCCCTGTTCCTCCGCAAAGGGCGAGCCGGCGCAAAGGCGCTGTCCGTCGTCATGGTTGCCGCTGACGGCGACCACCGCGCGGCTGTCCCCCGCCATTTTTTTCAAGGCGCGGTAAAAGACCTCCTCCGCCTCGGCGGAAGGCAGAAAGGTGTCGAACACGTCGCCCGCGATGAGTACGACGGACACCTCCTCCCGTTCGCAGATCTCTGCGATCTCGTCGAGAACTTCGATCTGTTCCGGGAGCCGTTCCCTGTCCATCAGGCGCTTGCCGATATGAAGATCGGAGGTATGAAGAATTTTCAAAATGCCTGTCCCCGTGCGGAAATGTCGTCCCGCGCGAAAAAAGCGATTGCTTTCGGCGCGGAGATATGCTATAATTATACAACGATCGGAAAAAAAAAGCAAGCGTAAAGCGAGCGTATCACGAGGAAACAAATGTCCTTCTCTGCCTTTTCCAAAGAATTTACCGCAAATATGTACACGAGCGTGGAGAATCAGTTCATCACGAAGTATCTCCCTTGGGCGGACGGCGACGCCGTGCGCGCCTATCTCTACGGGCTGTATCTTTGCGGCTGCAAGGACGAGTTTGACGCCGAAAGCGCCGCAAAGCTCCTCAAAATCAGCTATCCCCGCCTGGTGGAGATCTTCGGGTTCTGGGAGGAATGCGGGCTGATACATATCCTCTCCCGCGAGCCGCTCCTGCTCGAATATCTGCCCGTGAGCGCTGCGATCGGGAAGCCGAAGCCCATCAAGGCGGAAAAATACGCCGAGTTCAACCGCGAACTTCTGCGAAAGCTCCAGAAGGCGGGCAAAGACTTCAAGCCCTTCGAAATGCAGAAGATCCTCTCCTTCCTCGAAAACGAACAGATGGAGCAGCAGGCGTTTTTGCTCGTCGTCGAATACTGCATGAAAAAGGACGGCGAAAAATTCTCCTTCCCGCACGTCATGAACAAGGCGAAGAAGCTCGTCTCGGAGCAAAAATTCACCTACGAACAGGTGGAAAAGGAGCTTTCCCATTTCAATCTGCACGAGCGGGAACTTTCCGAGATCTTCTCCCTCCTCGGCATTTTCAGAAAGCCGCAGGAGGGCGACTTCGAACTCTTCGACAAATGGCTCGAAGGCGGTATGGAGTACGGCGCCGTCGCCGAATGCGCAAAGTTCCTCAAAAAGGGATCCCTCGAGACGCTCGATCTGCTCGTCGGCGAGCTCCGGGAAAAGAACGTTGTCTCCGCCGGGGACGCGAGGGAATATCTCCTCGGCCGCGCGGAGCTCACCAAGACCGTCTTTGCGGTCGGCAGGCGGCTCGGTGTGAAGGTGCAAAGCCCCCGCGCCTTTGTCGGGGAATATGCGGAAAAATGGTCGGAGCGCGGCTACGACCGGGAGAGCCTTTTGCTCGTCGCGGGGGTCTGCTTCAAGCTCCGCTATGGCTTTGCGGAGATGGACGCCCTGCTCGACGGGCTCTACCGCGGCGGCACCGTGGACCGGGAGAGCGTCAAAAATTACTGCGCCGCGCGGGACAAACAGTTCCGGCTTCTGCAGTCCATCCAGGCGGCTTGCGGCGTGATCAACAAGACGGAAAGCGCGCTCGACATGATCGCGACTTGGCAGAGCTGGAACTTCGGCGAGCGGATGATCCTGGAAGCGGCGCGGCGGGCGGCGGGCGCCTCGGCTCCTCTGCCCTACATGAATAAGCTGCTCTCCGAATGGAAGAGGATGGGCATCTTTTCCGCCGAAGCGATCCCGGAACGCCAGTCCGTTTCGGACAGCGACAGCAAAAAGAGCGCCTTCAAGAGCGAGGCGGCAATCGCCGCCGACAAGCGCACCGACCGGGAACACCACTTCGCCCTGCTCCGCCAGCGCGCCCTCTCCCGGGCGGAGGCGGCAAGAAGGACCGCGGACAAAAGCGAGGAATTCCGCCTTGCGGACGGCGAAGTCAAAAAGGGCGAGATCGAGCTTGCCCGCGCGGAAGTGTTCGAAAAAGACGCGGCGGGGGCGGTCCGCGAAAAACTCGAGAACGCGAAACGGCGCCGCAAAGACGCCCTCTCTGCCCTTGGTTTGACGGAGGCTGACCTTCAGCCCAGATACGAATGTCCGAAATGCTCCGACACCGGCTATTTGCCCGACGGAAGGCTCTGCGACTGCTATCGAGACGAAAATTGAAAAAATTTCGAAAAAATTATGATAAAATAATAATATTATGTCTGACATAGTACTATGCAAAATGATAAATTGCCAATATTATGTCTGGCATAATACTATGCAAAATGCGGAAAAACGGGATCTGACGTTCCAAGATCCCGTTTTTGTTTTATTCATATTCGCCGTAATCCCTTCTGTCTCCCCCATTGTTGCCGCGGTAAAAAGGCGGCGGTTCGGGCGGCGGAGACGGGGGCAAGGAGGCGTATTCGCCGCCCCTTCCGTTCTTTTTCTTGTCCTTGGGAGGCGCCGATTTGATCTCGACGAGCACGGTATCGACCCCGATCTTTGTCACGTTTTTGATGTCGATAAACAGATCGGCTTTCCCGAAGCGGAAGCCTTTTCCGCCGGGCGCGACGATCCCCTGCACTTTGCCCTCGGGAAAGGAAAACACCACATCGCAGACCCGTCCGAGCTGCTTGCCGTCGCAGATGTTGATCACTTGCTTTTGTTTTAATTCCAAAAAACTCGTTTCCACGTTACATTGTATGCGCCTTCGACAAAAAAGTTTACAATCTGCGCAGAAAAGTAAAATTTTACGAGATCTCTTTTTTGATCGCGCCGAGCGCGTTCTTTTCGAGCCGTGAGACCTGCGCCTGCGAAATGCCGACTTCCGCCGAAATCTCCGTCTGCGTCTTGCCCTCGAAATAGCGGAGCATTAAGATCTTCCGCTCGCGTTCGGAGAGTCGGTCGATCGCCTCGCGGAGCGCCACCCGCTCCGTCCAGATCTCGTCGCTCTGCGTCTCGTCGTAGAGTTGATCCAAAAGTTCGAGCGTATCGCCCGACTTGTTGTAGACGGGATCATAGAGCGAGATCGGGTCCGAGATCGCGTCGAGCGCATAGACGACTTCGCGCTCCTTGACCTGCATTTCCGCGGCAATCTTTTCGATGGTCGCCTCCTCGTCCCGCTCCTCGATCCCCTCGCGCACTTTCAAAATCTTGTACGCCGTATCACGAATAGAGCGGCTCACGCGCAGACTGTTTCCGTCGCGCAAGAAGCGCTTGATTTCGCCGAGGATCATCGGCACGGCGTAGGTCGAAAACTTCACGTTGAATTTGAGATCGAAATGGTCGATCGCCTTGATGAGCCCGACGCAACCCGCCTGGAACACGTCGTCCGCCGCCGCGTTCTTCGCCCAAAACCGCTTGACGAGCGACAGCACCAGCCGCATGTTGCCGATAATGAATTTTTCTCTTGCCTTTTCGTCTCCCTCTTTGAGCTTTTTCATGAGCTCTTCGTTTTCCTCCGCCGTCAGCTTCGGAAGTCCTGCCGTATCGACTCCGCAGATCACCACCTTTTGCAGCATAATTTCCTCCTTATGTAGAAACACAGTATCTGCAAAACGAATGATTTTATGCGGCGGACAGAGACGGATCCGGGCTTTCCGCGAGAACCGGGAGAAATCCTTTCTTTCGCGGCGACGGGCAAGAAGACGCCAAATCGATCAGACCAATTTCGAGATCTCTTTTTTGAGCCGTTCGATGATCTTTTTTTCGAGCCGTGAAATGTAGCTTTGGGAGATCCCGAGGACGTCCGCGACGTCTTTTTGGGTCATCTCCTCCTCTCCGCCGAGCCCGAAGCGCATATACATGATCTTGCGCTCCCGCTCGGGAAGTTTTAAAAGGGCCTCGCTCAAAAGCTCTTTTTCGACGCCGCTCTCGACGCCGCCGTACACGACGTCGCTGTCCGTGCCGAGCACGTCCGACAGGAGAAGTTCGTTTCCCTCAAAGTCGGTATTGAGCGGCTCGTCGAAGGAGACTTCGCTCTTCAGTTTGACCGTCCGCCGCAGATACATCAGGATCTCGTTCTCGATACAGCGCGAGGCATAGGTCGCGAGCTTGATGTTCTTGTCGGTGCGGAAGGAATTGATCGCCTTGATGAGACCGATCGTCCCGATCGAGATGAGATCGTCCGATTCGACGCCCGTATTCTCGAACTTATGGGTGATATAGACGACGAGGCGCAGGTTGTGCTCGATGAGCTTCGCCTTGACGAGCTCGGTCTCCTCGCCCGATTCGAGCTTTTTGAGCATCTCGGATTCCTCCTCGCCCGAGAGCGGCAAAGGCAGCGCCTCGCTGCCGCATAGGTAGTGGACAACGTTTTCATTTCCCCCGAATTTTTTGAGCCAGGCTCTTAAAACAAGCAGTGCTTTCATCTGCGCCCTCCGCGAATGCCGTATGTAATATGATTTGATATTCCTTGGAACCGATTTCTCCGACTGTAAAACAGACGTTTTCCCGCACCGAGCCCCCGATCTCCAGCCTCGGACAGCGGAACACGGGCGCCTCCTTCGAGCCATTGACCGTCGAAACGGTCATCCTGCCTTCCGGCTGCATCTTGGAAAAGAGTGCCAGCGCGCCGATCGCCGAGATGACGCACACCGGCTCGCCGCGAAAAAAGAGACAGTTCCCCGTGTCGGCGAAGCCCTTCATCGTCGCCGTTTTCCCGCCCGCCGTGAGCTTGCACTCGAAAAGATTGCGCGCGATCTTCCTGTAACGGTAAAAGGCGTTTGCGCCGCGGACGGCGAGTACCGAGAAGATCCCCGCGACGGAAATCACCAGCGCGACGGGCACGCTCTCGAGCAGATACCCCTCTCCCTCGACGTATTCGATCCCGAGAGCGGAGTCGATCGCGATGAGCAGACCGCCAAGCAGGAAAGTCATTCCGAAAAATGCCGCGGTGACGAGCAGATAGGTCTTTTTCGTCCCCTTCGACACGGCGACAAGACATAAGATCAAGCCGCCGAGCAATTTGATCAGAACGGCGCACCAGGCGGGAAGGGACAAGAGCGGGAAACAGACCGCCTCGGCGGCGCCGATCGCCGCCGCAAGCAAGAGCCGGAAAGCCTTCACCCTTGCACGCGCGCATTTCAGCGCAAGATACAGAAGCAGTCCGTCGAGCAGGAAATTCTCCGCGATCGCATACTCAATGTAAACGGCCATGGCGTCCTCCCGTGTTGTGACTGCTATTATAGCGGCTTCCCCGGGGATGAAAATGACCGTTCCGGGCGAAGGGGGTCGAATTTTGCAGGGCAAAAATCGGTGGAAAGCGGGGAGAATTATCCACAAGATCTTTGAAAAAAACTCGTTTTCGGACAAAATGAAAGAGATTTTATCAAGTTATCCACTTTTTTATCCACATTTCGACATCGAAATCTGTCGAGGAATGTCGAAAAGAGGAAAACGCGGCAAAAAAGCGCGGGGAGCTATCCACTTTGAAAAAATTTTTGTGGATAAAGAGAATTTGGGCATGAAAAACCTTGACAAAGAGGGCGCGGGGCGTTATAATAATTTGGTAAATGCGCCGTTAGCTCAATTGGATAGAGCGTTGGTCTACGGAACCAAAGGCTAGGGATTCGAGTTCCTTACGGCGCACCACGACCAACCTAATTCGAACCGAGTTAGGTTGGTCTTTTTCTATGCAAAAATAAAGATAAATACGCTGATTGAAGCGTTAAATGTGTATTTGAAAATCTCCAAAATCAAAAATGCCCGCTCCCTGTTTGAGTTGATTGGTGTCATAAAGCTCATGAAAAGCCCGTGCAACCTCATCGGGCAAAGAATTTGAAATTTGTAATTGATGATGCGCGGGAAGTATCCTTTTAACATTGAGCGTTTTTATTTTATCTACCGAACACATAAAAAGATACGGGTCTGTTGAGGGATAAAAAGCGTCTAAACACCCTTTATATATTAAATCACCCGAATAAAGATATTGCTTTTGCGGCTCATAAAAACAGCAATGCCCTGGGGAGTGTCCCGCGGTATGTACTACTTGCACATTTCGATTACCCAAATCCAATATCTCGCCATCATGCAAAATTCTTGACGGCTTACCTTGATAGATATGATAATTTTCGATATGGAAATCCGCGGGAAAATCACAGGGCTTGCGTGTGAGATTTTTCTTAACCATTTCTAACGGAATGGGAAATTTTCCAGCAAGCCAATCTTTTTCGCTTTCATAAACTGCAATATTATCAAATAAACTATGTCCGCCGATATGGTCCCAATGAATATGGGTCGTCGCAACCAATATCGGAAGCGACGTTAAACTCTCTACAACTTGTTTAATATCCGCAATTCCCAAACCTGTGTCGATTAAAAGTGCGCTCTTTTCGCCTATCAGTAAGTATGAATGAGTTTCCTCCCAATGCTTATACTCACTAATCGCAAAGGTATTCTTATCAATCGTTTCAACAGTAAACCAATTTCCCATGTTCATCACCGAGTTTTATTATAACAAAAATAAGCAAAAAAATCAATGAATAGCGGTCAGAAAGTCAATTTGGCATTTAGGCGTGAGCTTGTCTTGACAAGCGCGCCGCTACGCGGCGCGGACAAGCTCACGCCTACAACCGAACAAACAGGCGGGAAAACGGACATTGAACGCCGCGAGGAAGGGCGGTCGCCGCTGAACCGCTTGGCGATCCGCCCTTCTCTTGCTCGTCTGGCATTTCAAATATCCTCGTTTTCGCCGCCGTTTTTCCTTTTCTGTTGTTGGGGCGTTCGGCTTTTCCGCTTTACCGCATACTACCCTTGTGGAAAAAACTTAAAAATTTCCCAAAAAATTTTCGGAAAAACATGAACATTTGTTTGACATTCCGATTTTTTGGTGATATAATACTTGCCATGCACCCAAAAAGTGCGGTTACAACTTCATACGGAACT
>CANRGG010000025.1 GCA_947630115.1 uncultured Clostridia bacterium | reverse complement strand
CTCCGCGATCTCGTCCCTGGAGATCGGCAGCAATGCGATCATCGGCGAGTATGCGTTCTACAGCGCAGGCTCGGGCAGCTACACTTACAGCGTTGGCAATCAGAGCAGAACTTTCTCCGGCGGCACGCTGGCGGAAGTGAAACTCGGCGAGGGCGCAACAATCGGCGCTTATGCGTTCAACGGCTGCAAGAATTTGAAAACTATTGATCTTTCCCATGTCAAGTCCATCGGCGATTACGCGTTTGCGGGCTCCTTGACGGAGTATATCGTATTCAGCGGCGGCGAGACCCTTGTCGTCGGGGAGATCTCCACGGCAGCTCCTTTGGAAAGCGTGAACCTTTCCGCGGCAGAGTCTCTCGGCGTCGGAGTGTTCCAGAGCAACGAGTCGCTCAAGAGCGTGACGTTCGGCGCGATCGAGACCCTTCCCGACGAGTTCTTCTCGGGCTGCAAGCAGCTTGAAAACGTCGATGTTACGTCGATCTCCGTGATCGGCAAAGACGCCTTCCGTGGCGCAGCGCTCAAGAGCGTTACGCTGAAAGAGGGCGCGGAAGTGGACGACGGCGCGTTCTATCTGAACACATCGCTTGCGACCGTCAATAACCTCGACAAGGCGACGGTCATCGGCGCGAACGCGTTCCGCGGAACGGCGCTGACGAAGGCGAACGTCGAGGGCGCGAAGAGGATCGGCGACTTTGCGTTCGCGGATTCCAAGGTCGAAGGCGAAGTGACCCTCTGCGGCGAGTTGACCGACCTCGGCGAGAACCCGTTCGCGGGCTGCAACATCCAGGAATTCAGAAGAGATGGCAGCAAAGACTTCGAACTTGCGGGCGGCATTGTCAAAGTCATCGACGGCGTGCTCTACCGCACGAAGCTCAACGGCATGGAGATCATCTGCTATCCGACCGCCAAGGCGGATCGGGAGTTCACGATCGCGGAGGACACCGTCCGGATCGGCGCGAAAGCGTTCCTGAACAGCAAGGTCTCCGTCGTGACGATCCCCCGCGCGGTCCGCGCGATCGGCGACAAGGCGTTCTACGGCTGCGAGTCGCTCTCGGCAGTGGCGTTCAGAAGCATTACGGCGCCGCGCCTTGAGGAAGCATACGATTACAGATACGACAACGACATCGATGAGAACGGCTTGAACATCTATATCCAAGACGCCGTCGGTATCGTCGAAGTCGGATTCAGAGACGGCAGAACGATCACGACGGGCACGAGCTTCGTTCCCTTCAAGATGTGGGGCTACGGCGCGACGAGCGTTCTCTACGGGGCGAACTTCATGTATGGGATCACCTCGAAAGAGCATGAAAAGCACACCCTCATCATGATCCGTCCGAAGAACGCGACCGGCTACGAGAGCTTCAACTATATGTGCTACTTTGACTCGGTCGTTATGGGCGCAGATACGCTCACCGATCAGGGCGCTGCAGTCTTGGCGGGGATCAAGTCCCTTCCCGACGCAATGGATCTGAACGAGAGCGATTACGACCGCGTCTATGAGATCTACAATCTCTATATGGCGCTGCTCGACGCGGATAAGACCATCCTCACGGCGGACGGCTATTCGTCCATCCTCCTCAACGCAAAGGGCATTGTGGATAACTTCCGTCCCGGTCCCGATCAGAGCGGCGAGGGCAACGGCGAAGAGGAAGAAAAGAGCAGTCTCACTTGGCTTTGGTATCTGCTTGTTGCGGTCGCGGGCTGCGCGGTCGGCGGGTTCATCACCTACCTTGTAGCAGGCAGAAAGAACGACGGCGAGAACGGAAACGACGGAAAGAACGAAAATTCCGGGAACGCCGAAAAATCGCAAGAGGAGAAATCCGAGAAAAAATCGGATAACGAGTGAGTTATGAAAAAGAGAACGAAAGTTATCATTTCACTTGCAGTTGCATGCGCGGGGACGTTTGTCCTCGGCGCATGCAGCAGCGATGATCATTACACGGCGTATCGCGAGCAGGGGTTCACCTACACCGTCATCTTTGAGTCCAACGGCGGCATGCTTGCAAGTAACCCCAATACGCAGATCAAGTATCTCCTCAAGGAGAGCGACGTCGCGGCGGGACGCAAACTTGTGCAGCCGGATGATCGGAATGTGCTCGGGACCGACTTCAGCACCTGCTATCGGGACGGCTATTTCCTTTCCGGTTGGTATCGCGTCCGCGAGGACAGAAAGGACGGGGACAAACCGCTCGACGATTACGGCGATGTCTGCACGGAAGTGCCCGTGACCGAGAAGGGTGATGACGGAAAGGAAAAGCCGGTGCTTGACGCAAGCGGCAAGCAGGTTATGGAGCTTCGCTCTGCAAACGGCAAAGCGCCCGGCTATGTCTATTCGGATCCCTGGGATTTTTCCAAGAAGATCACGGCTTCCGACTTTAACACCGACAGCGACGGAGACGGCGAGAACGACACGCTGCTGCTCTATGCCGGCTGGGTCCCGCAGTATATTTACCGGCTCCATTGGACGACGCCGTCCGGTGAGAGCGGGACGGAGCAGCTCACTTTCGACCCCATGGCCGATCCCGCCAAGATGGAGATCCAGGCTCCGACCTGGGGAGAAGGGGAGAGCGTCGAGCTTACCTACGGCTCCTTCCCCAAGCTGACGGGCAAGACCTTCTCGGCACTCTATTCCGACGAGGCCAAGACCCAGAAAGTGGACGTCTTGAAACATTCCGGCAAGGTGAACGAGGAGAAGGGGATCTGCGAGAACGGTATCGCCGATTATTACGTCGACCTTTTGGACGGCGAGTGGTATCACATCTACAGGGCGGAGGATTTCGTCTCCCGTTCTGTCACCAACGGCTGCTATGAGATCTATAACGACCTCGATTTCTCGAACACCAGATGGGCTTTTACCGGTTCATTCCAGGGCGAGTTCCACGGAAACAACCACAAGATCAGCAACATCACTGTGGTCGACGATAGCACGAACTCCGAGTACGGCGGGCTCTTCGGCCGGATCATGGAGGGCGCGCTCTTCGAAAATGTGACCTTTGAGAACGTCACGTACACCCTGGCAAAGGGCTCCCGCCGCAGTACGGCGCTTTTCGGGTTTTTCGCGGGCGAGATCAGCTCGGAGGCGGAGTTCCGCCAGGTGAAGATCACGGGCACTTACCGGATCGGCTGCGAACCGACCGGAATGACCCCGTTCTGCTCGCAAACGGCCTTCGGCTATCACGTCGGGCTCATTTCTGGGAACGGCGTCGGAGGAGACAAGATCGATCACAGCGGCGTGAAACTGGAAGGAGTCGGCAACGTCGAACCCAAACTGAACGAAGACGAATCCATTACGATCACCGTGAAGGAATAACGGAAGCGGAAGCGACCGAATCAATATAAAAATAAACGGAGGAATCACCATGAAACGTAACAAGTTACTCAGGGCAACCGCGCTCACGATGGGCGCAGCGATGAGCATGGGCGTCTGTGCAGCGTTCGCAGGCTGCGGCGGCACGAAAGACGACGCGCTCAAGCTCATGACCGACGAACTCAACGGCCTCTTCAACCCGTTCTATTCGACCGCAGGTTCGGATATGGGCGTCGTGGGCGAGACGCAGATCGGTATGGTCACGACCGACGCGCAAGGCAACATGGCAGTCGGAAAGGACGAGGCATGCGTCGTGCTCGACTGGCAGAAAGTCGAGACGGGCACGACCGACGCGGACAAGGGGACGACTTATGACTTCGTCATCAAGAACGACATCCTGTTCTCGGACGGCGTTCCGCTCACCATGAACGACATTCTGTTCAACATGTATGTCTATCTCGACCCCGCATTCTCGGGCTCTTCCACCATGTATTCCACCGAGATCATCGGGCTCAAGGATTACAGAAACCAGAGAGTTGAATCGGGCGACGGCAACGGCGACGAAGCGCTCAACTCCGCGGCGAACGAGAGAGCGGTCAACCGTCTGAACGAGATCGTCCGCCTCTACCAGGCCGAAGGCAGAAAGCACACTTCGACGGACGGTACATATGAATTGACCGAAGCGCAGATGCACGACGCGATCAACCAGACCACTCCGTCGGTCGCATACAAGAACGCGATCGCAAAGAACGGCGCTATCTCGGACGAAGATGCGAGAAAGCAGATGACGGCCGACTATGACGATACCCTCAAGAAGTTCAAGGAAGAGCTTCAGCAGGATTACAACGGCTCCAAGGACTCCTACACCGACCCCAAGACGCCTTACCCGAGCGCAGACGTCTACATCAGCGGTACGAACAAATATCCCGGCGGCTTCGATGAGATCGTCTCCTTCATGTACACCGAAGGTTATGTCACGATCAAATACCATCAGGAACAGGGACAGAAAGAGGACAGAAACACCATCGACAGAGTGGAACTCAACTACAACGTCGAGAGCGTGAACAGCATGGAGAGCGCGATCGACTATGTCTATAAGGACAAGTCGGTGAGAAACTTCGACCAGATCCTCTATTATTGGGCTTCCGGTTCCGAAATGCAGAACGAGTTCATCGCAAAGGCGAAGGACGTCATTCTCCATGAAAGAGTCACCGGCGACGCGCTCCCGATCCCGAACATCAGCGGAATCGAGTCCCTCGGCCACAAGGACGACGCGCCGACGGAGATCGAGATCACGAACCAGCAGACCGGGGTCAAGACGACCTATAAGATCGCGCATGACCACGACGAGCAGGGCGTTCCCACCGACAAGGACTCCTATGACGTGCTCCGTATCAAGATCAAGGGGATCGACCCCAAGGCGGAATGGAACTTCTCCTTCTCGGTCGCGCCTTACCACTACTATTCCGATCCCTCGCAGGAAGATCTGAAAGTCGACATCAAGAACAACAAGTTCGGCGTCCGTTGGGCGGATTTCGACTTTCACAGCAAGGTCATCCAGGGCGATAACACCTGGGGCGAGAGCAAGAACAAAGTCCCGCTCGGTGCCGGCGCTTATGTCGCAACGGATAAAGACAACTCCGACAAACCCACCAGCGGCGGTTTCATCAGAGATAACATCGTCTATTACAAGGCGAACCCGAACTTCCTTCTCGGCAAACCCAACATCGAGAAGATGCAATACCGTGTCATCCAGGCTTCGAACGCACTGAACTCCCTTCAGCAGAAAGAAGTCGACTTCGTGTCCCCTCAGTTCACGACTGAAAACAGCAACATCGTCAAGGACTCCAAGTTCCAGAGCAGAGGCTTCAAGTCGATCTCTTCCTGGCAGCTCGGTTACGGCTACATCGGCGTCAACGCGGCGTATGTCAAGGATATCAACCTGAGAAAGGCGATCATGGCGGCGATGAACGAACAGCTCGCGCTCGGCTACTATGAGAAAGATACCTGTATGAACATCTATTGGAATATGTCGGCATGCAGCTGGGCATATCCCCGCGTCGGCGACGTTCCTTACAACGGCATCCCGAACGACCGTCCCAACACCAACAACGGCCATGACTATGCGAGTGCGATCGCGGACGACGCGAACGACACCGCAAGAAAGAACATGATCCAGAAGTACATGAACCTTGCGGGCAAGACGGCGGGCGATCCCGATCTGAAATACACCTTCACGATCGCAGGCGCGTCCCTTACCGAGCACCCTTGCTATGCAGTGTTCCTGAAAGCTCGTGAGCTCCTCAATGAGCTCGGCTGGGACATCGAAGTCAAAGCGGATACCAACGCACTTACCAAGCTCGCAACGGGCTCCTTGGAAGTCTGGGCGGCAGCTTGGGGCTCTGCGCTCGACCCCGATATGTATCAGGTTTACCACAAGAACTCCACCGCGACGAGCGTCCTTGCATGGGGCTACAAGTCCATCCTGAACGAGAGCGGTTATGAAGACGAGAGAGAGATCCTCAACAAGCTGTCCGATGTCATCGACGAAGCTCGTACGATGAACGACCGTACCGAACGTACCAAGCGTTACAAGACGGCAATGGGCTATGTCCTCGATCTTGCAGTCGAACTTCCCATCTACCAGAGACAGGTCATGTACGCACTCAACACGAACGTCATCGACGAGGACTCCCTCGAACACGATCCGCAGACCGGCGAACTTCTGATCAACCCTTACACCTCGCCGCTTGCGAAGATTTGGAAAGTCAAGCTCAAGTAAACCAATACTCGGAGATAAAAAATGCTGAAATATATTCTAAAGCGTTTAGGGCTCGCCATCATTATCCTGTTGGGCGTCTCGCTTATCATCTACACGCTGGTCAGATGCATGCCGTTCGACTATGTCGAACAGAAAATGGCACAGATCGGCGGACAGAACCAGGCGATCCTGCAGGAAACGATGGATAACCTCTACAGGGTGACGGGGCTGAACGACAACATCATCGTCGGGTACGGCAAATGGCTTTGGAACCTTTGTCATCTCGATCTCGGGACGTGTTACACCGACTCGCAGAGCGTCGTGGAGAAGATCGCTACCCATATGGGTGCGTCGTTTGCCCTTGCGTTCGTCGCAATCATCTTCGAATACCTGATCGCGATCCCGCTCGGCGTCACCGCGGCGACCCATCAGTATTCGGTCCGCGACTATGTCGTCACGATCTTTGTCGTCATCGGCCTTTCGCTTCCGTCCTTCTTCTTTGCCCGCCTTCTTCAGGGGATCTTCGCGTCGAACCTCGGTTGGTTCCCCGTGCAAGGTATGCTCACGACGGGTTATGAAACGGGATTTGATTGGCTCGTAGAAATTCTGTGGCATTTCACGTTGCCGATCGTCTCGATCGTCGTGCTCGGGATCGGCGGAACGATGCGTTACACGCGTACGAACATGTTGGAGGTCCTCAATTCCGACTATATCCGTACGGCGCGCGCAAAGGGCTTGGGGGAGACGAAAGTCATCTACAAGCACGCGTTCCGGAATACGATGATCCCGCTCGTCACCATGCTCGCGGGCGTTCTGCCGGGACTTTTCTCGGGCTCCATGATCACGGAGAAAATCTTCGGGGTCGAAGGGATCGGTTATGTCGCGCTGAGAGCGACGACGGATGTCGACCTCCCGTTCATCATGGGATACAACATGTTCCTTGCCTTTTTGAGCGTCATCGGCGTCCTGCTTTCCGACCTCATGTACATGGTTGTTGACCCTCGCGTCAAACTTTCTTAAAGGAGGGTGGAAATGGAAGAAAAGAATCATCCGAATGAAATGAATCCTGCCGGGGAGCCTTTTGTGAAGGCTCCCGCGGCGGAGACCGTAACGAACCCCCCTGTCGGACATGAGGGAGAGATCCCGCAGGAATCCGAAGCGGAAGCGGTGCGGGAAGAGAAAACGTTTGAAAATCCCGATGTGTTTGCGAAAGTGGAATCGGGAGAACCTCTCGAGGACGGCGAAACGCCGCTCGATAAGAATGTGAAGCTCATGTCGCCGGGAAGAATGGTGCTTCGGCGGTTTTTCCGCTCCAAACTGAGCATCATCGGCCTTTGCATGGTCATTGGGATCATCGTGTTCTGCTGGTTCGGACCGGTCGTCTACCAGAAATGGGGGGAGACCGAAGTCGACTATGAAGGCGAGATCGAGCCCTCCATGATGGAGCTTACCATCACGCAGGACGGCGAGACATACACCTTCTGGCGGGCCATCGAGACGAGATCGCTCACCATGAAAAAGGCCTATCCGAGCGCGCGGCATTTGCTGGGCACCGACGAACAGGGAACGGATATCTTCGTCCGTCTCATGTACGGCGGACAGAGGTCGCTGCTCATCAGTTTCATCGCCGTCTTTGCGATCGCGATCGTCGGGATCATCTTCGGCGGTATCGCGGGGTATTTCGGCGGCTGGGTGGATAACCTCATCATGCGTATCTGCGATATCCTGATGTGCCTTCCCGGACTTCCCATCCTATTGATCATCGGTACGATACTCGACGGTATGGGGATCACCAGTTCGAGTCGAATGTACTTCCTAATGATCTTTTTAACGATCTTCTCATGGGGAGGCACGGCGCGTCTGGTCCGCGGACAGCTGCTCTTCCTGCGCGAGCAGGAATACATGGTCGCGGCGGAAGCCATGGGCTTCTCCGTCGGCAGAAAGATCTTTATGCACCTTGTCCCGAACGTCATGCCGCAACTCATCGTCTCGATGTCGTTGAGCCTCGGCAGCATGATCCTCTATGAAGCGTCACTGTCCTTCCTCGGCATGGGCGTTCCGCCTCCCTTCGCATCTTGGGGCGGCATGGTCACTGCGACGGAGGATCCCAACGTTTTGAAGGACCACTTCCACATGTGGGGCCCTCCCGGGATCTGCATCATCATTGCAGTGCTCGGATTTAACTTTGTCGGTGACGGTCTCAGAGATGCGCTTGACCCGAAGATGAGGAGATAAGCATGAAAATTCCCTTTTTGAAGAAAGACGACGAACAGAAAAATTCCAACAAGCACTATCTGTCGGGAAAAGAAATTCGTGAGATCGCAAAAGAAAACAACAAGGTCATGCGCGAGCTCGAGAAGAAGAAGCGCCGCAAGATCCCGGAATCGGAGTTCCTCGCCGAGATGAAGGACGAAAAGAACATTCTCGAAGTCGAGGATCTGCACTCCTTCTTCTTCACCGACCAAGGCGTGGTCAAGGCGGTCAACGGCGTTTCGTTCAACGTCCCGCAGGGGTCGACGGTCGGGATCGTCGGGGAGTCGGGCTGCGGCAAGTCGGTCACGAGTATGTCCATCATGCGGCTTTTGCAGGGCCCGCAGGGACAAATCTATTCGGGCGCGATCCGTTTCAAGTCCTTCGACTTCAAGCTCGGCGAGGACGGCAAGCCCATCCCCGTTTGGGAGAACGACGAGAACGGAGAGCCCATCTACGACCCCGTATACATCAAGAAAGGCAAGGATCCCGTCTGGGACGACGATGAAAACGGACAGCCCGTCTATGTGCCCGTGCACGACAAAGACGGCAACCCCGTCCTCGGCGAGGACGGAAAGCCCGTCATGGAGCGTCGGCAGAAGCTCGACGAGAAGGGCAAGAAGCTGTTCGTTCCGCACAAGGAGCCCAAGCTTGACAAAGAGGGCAAGCAGGTGATGGAGCGCCGGCAGAAGCACGACGAATACGGCACCAAAGTCTATGAAATGGAAGAGAAGGTGTTCGATATCGCGCAAATGCCGATCAAGGAGATGTACCGTCTCCGCGGCCGCCAGATCTCGATGATCTTCCAGGAGCCCATGACCTCGCTCAACCCCGTCTTTACGATCGGCAACCAGCTCGACGAAGTGACGCTCCTGCACGTTCCCGGAGCGACCAAGGAAGAGGCGAAACAGCGCTCCATCGAGATGCTCAATCTCGTCGGGATTGCAATGCCCGAACGCGTCTACAACGCGTTCCCGCACGAGCTTTCTGGCGGTATGCGGCAGCGTGTGATGATCGCAATGGCGCTTGAAGGCAACCCGCGGCTCATCATCGCGGACGAGCCGACGACGGCGCTCGACGTCACGATCCAGGCGCAGATCCTCGACCTTCTTCGCGGATTGAAAGACCGGATCAACGGCTCGATCCTGCTCATCACGCACGATCTGGGCGTGATCGCGGAAATGGCGGACTTTGTGGTCGTCATGTACGCGGGGCGGATCATCGAACAGGGCACGGCGAGCGAGATCTTCCATCAGCCGATGCACCCGTATACGATCGGTCTGCAAAAGAGCAAGCCCACGATGGATACGACGTCGGATGTGCTGTTCAATATCCCCGGCAACGTCCCGAACCCCATCGACATGCCGAACTATTGCTATTTCCGCGAACGCTGCTCGAAGTGCACGAAGGCGTGCGGCGGGGATTATCCCGAAATGGTGCAGGTCAGCCCGACGCATTGGGTCGCTTGTCACCTTTACAAAAACAACGAAGAGAAGAAGGAGCGTAACTTATGAGTATCAAGAAGCAGGAATCATACGAAGAGACGCTCGAAAAACAGGAAGCAAAGCAGAGCAAAGAGGCTACCAGCGAGGAATTTCGTCAATTTGACGACGTCGCGGAAGCCGCAAAAGAACAGGAACTGCGCGATGAGAAGGCGAAAGCCGATCTCGCACTTCCGCCCGATCCCGACGCACTGCTCGAAGTCAGGCATTTGAAGAAATACTTCCCGCTGAAAAAGAGCATGTCGGGGAAGGTGCTCGTCTCTCTCCGCGCCGTGGACGACGTGTCGTTCAAACTGAAAGCGGGCGAGACGATCGGTATCGTCGGCGAGTCCGGCTGCGGCAAGACGACGCTCGGAAGAACGATTTTGAAACTTCACCAGCCTACGGACGGACAGGTGTTCTTTAACGGGGAGGACATTGCCAAGTTCAAGCCTGCGCAAATGCGCCCTCTCCGCACGCAGATGCAGATCATCTTCCAGGATCCCTATTCGTCGCTGCCTCCGAGAAGCACGGTCGGTGGGATCCTGTCGGAGCCCGTCAAGGTCCACAAGATCGTGCCCAAGAATGAGATCAAAGATTACGTGTTGCAGATCATGGAGATGTGCGGCCTCAGAGATTACTACTATGAGCGCTATCCCCACGAGTTTTCGGGCGGCCAGCGCCAGCGTATCTGTATCGCGCGCGCGCTCAGCGTCAAGCCAAAACTTGTCATCTGCGACGAGCCCGTCTCGGCGCTCGACGTGTCCATTCAGGCGCAGATCATCAACCTGCTGCGGCAGCTGCAGAGCGAGCATGGATTTACTTACTTGTTCATTTCGCACGATCTTTCGGTCGTCAAGCACATTTCCGACCGGATCGGCGTCATGTATCTCGGGTCGATGGTGGAATTCGGCGACAAGAAGAGCATTTTCGAGAATCCTCTGCACCCCTATACGCAGGCGCTCTTCTCGGCGGTGCCCAACCCCAATCCCGACGTGAAGATGAACCGTATCGTGTTGAAGGGAGATATTCCCTCTCCCGCGAACCCGCCGAAGGGCTGCAAGTTCCATACGCGCTGTCCCAAGGCAATGGAGATCTGCAGTCACATTGCGCCGGTGTATAAGGAGTACGAACCCGGACACTTCACCGCATGTCATTGCTATCCCCAGGAGGATTGATGTCAAAAAAAGACAAACAGGATCAAGGATCCGAAGAGAGCGAAAAGCCGCAGAAAGAGAAGAAGGTCAAGGTCGTTTACTATGACGACGGGTCGACCATAGCGGATATGAGCAACACGCGCGGCGGGAAACGGCCGGATCGGTTGAAATCGACATTCCGCCAGAAGATGAAGACCTTTTTCTCCGTGATGAAGAAGATGGTTTTGCCGCTTTTGTGCACGCTGATCGGTTTTCTGACGGTGTACATTCTCTTCCTGCTGGCGGCGGGATATTTGTAATCATTCGGTATTCTATCATGTTTCATGGAAACTTCCTTAAGACCTTTCCGGCAACTTGCCGGAAAGGTCTTTTTCTGTCCCAAATCTTCGCCGTTTTTGGGAAAATCGGTGCGGCGGATTGGCGGCGTGCAGCCGTTTGAGGGCATAGGAACGCGGACGGCGCGGGGGAGGGACGCAGAGGACAACGGACGGCGCGGGGGAGGGGACACAGAAGAGCGCGGACGGCATGGGCAGGGGGGATACAAAGGCAGAGGGACGCGGCAGATCAGGTAGCTGCGCATAGCTCGGCGCGTGTGAGGCAAAAAACCGGCGCGCGGGACGGCATAATGACGCGGCAATGTGCGAAAATTTGTACGAGTTTTGCAGGTTATATGGCGGGTTATGGGGCGATTGGCACCGTCGGCGCAAAGAAAAGGCAGTGCAAAAGCGACGGGAAGGAATCCGCGAGCGTGCAGGACAGCGCAACGATGGGCTATATGGCGTGCGGGGCGACATAAGCGGCACGCAGGGGCTTTCGGGCTGCGGGGGTCAGATCAAGCACAAGCAGCGTGAGGGACAACATGCGGTGTGCGGGACAATAAAAGCGGCGCAGGGGGGCTGTACATCCCAAAGGTGCAGAAAGATTTAAGGGGGCGACGTGCGAAAATTTGGCGCGGGGGGAACTTCGAACGTTGACAATGGCGGAGACGGCGGAGAATCCCGGGCGGAAAACCTGTCTAAATATGGTAGAAATTGTTTGCCCAAAGCCACAAAATATGGTATAATACCTTTGTATCTTGTATTTTACAGGCATTCCGAGGACAAGTTTTTCGTCCCGAACGGAGTGCAAACGGAGGCGAAATGGCAGAAAAACATTACGACGCAGGGGATATCACCGTTCTCGAAGGGCTCGAGGCGGTCCGCCTGCGTCCCGGAATGTATATCGGCTCGACGGGCCCGCGGGGGCTTCATCATATCCTCTGGGAGATCGTGGACAACGCTGTGGACGAGGCGGCGAACGGCTTCGCCGATAAAATCCAGGTCGTCCTCCATAAGGACGGCAGCGCCTCCGTCGAGGACAACGGCAGAGGAATCCCGACCGACCTTCATCCCAAGATGAAAGTTTCGGGCGTGCAGGTCGTCTTTACCCAGCTCCATGCGGGCGGGAAATTCGACGAGCATAACTACGCCTATTCGGGCGGCTTGCACGGCGTGGGCGCCTCCGTCACCAACGCCCTCTCCAAATGGCTCAAAGTGGAGGTCTATAAGGGGGGAACGACGTATCAGATGGAATTCCGCTCCCGGTATGACCCCAAAAAGAAGAAGGTGGAGTCTGGCGTTCCCGTCGCGCCGCTTTGCGACACCGGCAAAAAGACCAAGCGTCACGGCACGCGCGTCCGCTTTTTGCCCGATCCCGACGTCTTTCCTTCGACCGATTTCCAGCTCGGCACTGTCTATAACCGGCTCAACGAGCTCGCCTTTCTCAACAAGGGTCTGACGATCCGCCTTGTGGACGAGCGGATCACCCAAAACGAGTACAACGCGCAGAAAGAGGGGACGGAGGAAGTCCAGCTCGACCTTGCCGGTGCCTCCGAGCCCTATTCCGTCATCTTCCACTACGAGGGGGGGATCTCGGACTTTGTGAAATCGCTCAACGAGGGCAAGAGCGCCCTCTATAATAAGCCGCTCTACTATTCCTGCGTCAAGGACGGGATCGCCGTCGAATTTGCGATCCAGCACACTTCGGAATATACCGAAAACCTGTTCTCCTTCGTCAACAATATCCCGACGCCCGAAGGGGGGTTCCATGAGATGGGCTTCCGCAGCGGGCTCACCCGCATGCTCAACGACTATGCCCGCGAGATCAAGGCGCTCAAAGAAAAGGACTCCAATTTTGTCGGCGACGATTTCCGCGAGGGACTGTCCGCCGTGCTGTCCATCAAGATGAAGAACGTGCAGTTCGAGGGACAGACCAAGACGAAACTCGGCAATCCCGAGGCAAAGACGCCCGTCGAAAGCGCGGTCGTCGAAGGTCTGCGCGCGCTTGTCGGACAGACGGGGAATAAAAAAGTTTTCGACGAGATCCTGAAGAAGGCGCAGGGCGCGGCGCGGGTGCGCATTGCGGCGCGGCAGGCGAAGGACAACGCGAGAGCGAAAAACAGTATCGACTCGCTCATGCTCGTCGGCAAACTCGCCGCCTGCTCGGGGAGAAAGCCGGAGCTGAATGAGCTCTTCATCGTCGAGGGGGATTCGGCGGGCGGCACCGCCAAACAGGCCCGGGTGCGGCAGTTCCAATCCATTCTGCCCCTCCGCGGGAAGCCGCTCAACGTTGAAAAGAAGCGGCTCGATCAGGTGCTTGCCAATGAAGAGATCCGCACGATCATCTCTGCGCTCGGCGCGGGGATCGGCTCGGATTTTAACCTCGACAAACTCAACTATCATAAGGTCATCATTCTGTCCGATGCCGACCAGGATGGCTTTCATATCCGCTGTATCCTCTTGACGTTTTTCTTCCGCTATATGCGGCCGCTCGTCAACGCGGGGCACGTCTATATCGGCATGCCGCCTCTTTATAAAGTGTACAAGCAGAACGGCACGGCGGAGGAATACGCCTATGACGACAAGGAATTGCAGGAAAAGATCGAAAAAGTCGGTAAAGGGTACTTGATCCAGCGCTATAAGGGGCTCGGCGAGATGAGCGCCGACCAGCTCTGGGAGACGACGATGGACCCCGTGCGGCGCAATTTGACGCAGGTGACGATCGAGGACGCCGTCGAGGCGGAGAACATGATCACCACCCTTATGGGGGACAGAGTGGAGGGCAGAAAGGAATTTTTGAGCCGCTATGCCGATTTCAACAAGACCGATTCCTTTCTGGATAAAGTAAAACAGAAGAAGGAGAGCGCCGATGAAGAAGAATGAAAAGCCGCAGGAGCCGCAGGGCAATCTCTATGTGACCCCGCTCGAAGAGGTCCTGCCCTCTTCCATGCTCCCGTATGCGGAGTTCGTCATCATGGACCGCGCGCTGCCGCGGGTCGAGGACGGGTTGAAGCCCGTTCAGCGCAGGATCTTGTACACCATGTACGAGATGGGGCTTACCCCCGACAAGCCGCATAAAAAGTCGGCGCGTATCGTCGGCGACTGCATGGGCAAATACCATCCGCATGGGGACTCCTCGGTCTATGACGCGATGGTCCGCATGGCGCAGGATTTCAACATGGGCAAGACCCTCGTCAACGGGCACGGCAACTTCGGCTCGGTGGACGGCGACCCCGCCGCCGCTATGCGCTATACCGAGGCGCGGCTTGAGCCGCTCGCCTTGGAGCTCTTGCGCGATCTTGACAAGAATACCGTCAATTTTTCGCTCAACTTCGACGATTCCCTGAAAGAGCCCGACATGCTCCCCGGGCGGTTTCCCAACCTCCTCGTCAACGGCGCGTCGGGCATTGCCGTGGGGCTTGCGACCAACATCCCGCCCCACAATCTGGGCGAGGCGATCGACGCGGTCGTGGCGTTTATCGACAAACCTTCGATCAAACTGAACGAAATCATGAAATATCTTCCCGCGCCTGACTTCCCGACGGGCGGCTTTATCATCGCAAATGAGCTCGAAGAGGCCTACAAGACGGGAAAGGGGAAGATCACCCTCCGCGCTCGGATCAAAGTCGAACCGGGCGAGGCGGATAAGAAGAACATCGTCATCACCGAGCTTCCCTATCAGGTCAACAAGGCAAATTTAATGCGCCGGATCGCGGAGCTGCGGGAGGAGAAAAAAGAGGAATTTGCGGCGATCACGCGGGTGACGGACGAGTCCGACCGCGGCGGCATGCGCGCCGTCGTGGAAGTGCGCGGCGGCACGGACATCCCCGCGATTTTGAAACTTCTCTATAAATATACCGATCTTGAGACGTCATTCGGGATCAATATGGTCGCGATCGCGGGCGGGAAGCCCGTCCTCATGGGGCTTCTGGATATCGTGCGCTATTACGTCGAATATCAGCGAGAAGTGGTCTTGCGGCGGACGAAGTTCGACCTTGCGCAGGCGAAGGAGCGCTGCCACATTCTGGAAGGGCTCATCATCGCGGTCCGCAACATCGACGAAGTGATCAAGATCATCAAGAACGCCGACTCGACCTCGGACGCGCGGGAAAAGCTCAGAAAGCGGTTTGATCTTTCCGAGCGGCAGGCGCAGGCCATCCTCGATCTCCGGCTTGCGCGGCTCACAAAACTCGAAGTTTTCAAGCTCGAGGAAGAATTGAAACAGCTCAAAGCGCTCATCGAAAAGCTCACAGCGATCGTCGGCAGCCAGAAATTGCAGCTTGCAGTCGTCAAAGAGGAGATCCTCGAGATCAAGAAAAAATATAAAACGCCCCGGAAATCCACCTTGGTTGCGGACGCGAGCAAGGCGGAGGTCGAGCGGACGGATATTCGGAGCCCGGGCGTGAAATCGGCGCTCATTCTGTCGGCGGCGGGCACCCTCAAATGTGTGAACGTCAAAAACTACAACGCCTCGGGCAAATCGGTCGGGGAAAAATCCAAGCCGCATGCGATCGTCAAGGCGCAGTTGTCCCTCATGTCCGACGAGGACGCGCTTCTCTTCTCTGATCTCGGGAACTGCTATCGGGTGCACGCGGAAGAGGTGATCTGCAAGTTCTCGGACGCGGGCTTTGCGCTCTCCGATCTCTTCGACGACGCCAAGAAGGATGAGCGCCCCGTCGCGCTCTTCCCCGTCTCCCTTCCGGAGGGGAACGTTTTCTTCTTCACCCAAAAGGGGATGATCAAAAAGACCGCATGGAGCGAATATGCCGTCTCGAAGGACGTCTTTCAGGCGATCCGCTTGGGCGATGGGGACGCCGTTGTCTCCGTCGAGACGGATGACGGGAACGAGAACGGCACGATCTTTTTCGTCTCCGAGGGCGGCATGTGCCTGAACGCCAGAAAGGACGATATTCCCATGCAGGGAAGGGTCGCGGGCGGCGTCAAGGGCATGAACTTGAACGACAGCGACAACGTGATCTTTGCCTCGCAGATCGATGGGGAGGGGGAGATCGCCGTCGCCTGCTCGAACGGGAGGTTCAAGCGGGTGATCGCGGCGCAGGTGGATTCCCTGCCGCGCTATCGGAAGGGGGTGCAGATCGTCTCACTCAAAGAGGGCGAGCGGGTGCTGTTTGCGGGCTATGTCACAAAGCCTTATCATCTTGCCGTGCAGATCTCGGGCGGCATGATCGAGCTTCCCACCGAGACCATTCCGATCGACGCGACGAACACCCGCGGCCGGGCGCTCAAAGCGCTTGGCGAGGACCCTGTCGCCGTCTATCCGATGTGCTATTTCGACTGCGAATTGAAATAAGATCGGAATAAGGTGATATAATTTGAAAGCCGCCGCAGGCGAAAACGCCCGCGGCGGCACCGTTTCCCACCAGCGAAAAGTATTCCCCATGGAAAACTTTTCCAAAAAAGTCAGTTTCATCATGGATTAGACTCGATCATCCGGCGAAACCAATCAAATGGCGCCTTGGGAAACATAAAAGCAAATAATCGCCCGACAGTTTGTCGGGCGGTTTTACCATAAAAAAACAGCGCTTTTTCGTTTTTTTGCGTCAATGTCTAAAATTTGCGTTAACGCTCAAAACAGCGCTTTGATCATCTGCGAAACGTAAGAGACCGGCACAAGTTCGATCTTGTCTTTGAATTTTTCGCACGCTTTCAGGTTCTTTGAGGGCAAAATCACCCGCCGGAAGCCCATTTTCAGACACTCGTTCACCCGCTTGTCCGCAAAATTGACCCCGCGCACTTCGCCCGTCAGTCCCACTTCCCCAAAGACCGCAACCGCTTTCCCGATCGGCGCCATTCGCTCCGCGCTCGCAAGCGCCGCAAGCACGGCAAGATCGGCGCTCGGCTCGTTCAGTTTGATCCCGCCCATCGCATTGAGATAGATATCTTGCGTCCCGAGCGGCAATCCGCACCGCTTTTCAAGCACCGCGATGAGCACGATCATGCGGCTCGGGTCGATCCCGAGCGACATCCGCCGCGGCAGCCCGTAAGAGGTCTTTGCCATGAGGGTCTGGATCTCGACCATCATGCAGCGGTTGCCCGTCTCGCTCGGCGTGACCGCCGCCCCCGCCGCCTCGCCGCGCGCGTCCGACAGAAAGAGCGACGAATAGTCGCTGACCCCGAAGATCCCTTCGCCCGTCATCTCAAAGACGCCCACTTCCTGCACCGATCCGAAACGGTTCTTCACCGCCCGCAGAATTTTGAAGTTCTCCGTCCGCTCCCCTTCGAAGTAAAGCACCGTATCCATGATGTGTTCGAGGACTTTGGGCCCCGCGAGGGTGCCCTCCTTCGTGACATGTCCCACGATGAAGAAGGTGATCCCGCGGGACTTTGCAAGGCGCATGAGCTTTGCCGCGCATTCCCGCACCTGTCCCACGCTTCCCGCCGCCGAGGACAGCGCCTCGGTATAGACCGCCTGAATGGAGTCGATCACGACGTACTCCGCCTCGCAGAACGCCTCTTCCGCAAGGTCGATGTTGGTTTCGTTCAAAAGGAGCAGGTTGTCCGAATTGAGCCCCAGCCGGTCGCAGCGGAGCTTGACCTGCCCGCAGCTCTCCTCGGCGGAGAGGTACAGCACGCGATGTTCCTTGGCAAGGTGCGCCGCCACTTGGGTGAGAAGGGTGGATTTCCCGATCCCGGGATCCCCCCCGACGAGCACGAGCGAGCCCCGCACGATCCCGCCGCCCAAAACGATGTCGAGCTCCCGGATCCCCGAGGAGACGCGCGGCGTCTTTTCAAAGGTCACCTGCGAGAGGGGAATGGGGCGGGATGAAAGACGGAAGGCGGGCCCCGCCGATTTTTTCGGCGCGGCGGGCGCGACCGGCTCCTCGACAAGGGTGTTGAATTTGCCGCAGTCGGGGCACCGGCCCAGCCATTTTGCGCTGGTATAGCCGCATTCGTTGCATACAAATTGCGTTTTGTTCATGATCTCTCCGAAAAATTCTTTTTTTCCAAAAGCGCCGCCGCATAGGCGGTGATCCCTTTGCCCTCGCCGACGTAGCCGAGCTTCTCGTTCGTGCCCGCGGCGACCGCAACGCTTTCGCAGGACAGGGCGGCGGACAGATTTTTCCGCATTTCCTCGATATGGGGAGAGAGCCGCGGCTTTTCTGCGAGAATGGAAACGCAGACGTTCTTCACCGCAAACCCCCTTTCGCTGAGGAGCTCCCTCACCCGTGCGAGCAGTTTCATGCTGTCCGCGCCGCGGAAAGATTCGTCGGTGTCGGGGAAATAATAGCCGATATCGCGGAGCCCCGCCGCCGACAGCAGGGCGTCCATGAGGGCGTGCACGGCAACGTCGCCGTCGCTGTGCGCCCGGAGCGCACGGTCGGAGGGCACCAGGACGCCGCAGAGCTTGATATAATTCAGATTGAGCCGCGCGATCCCCCGTTGGAATTCCTCGGCATGGTCGAAGGCGTGCGTGTCTACGCCAAAGCCGACCCGCTCCGCCGGGGAAAAATCCTCCCGGAAGGTCAGTTTTCGGTTGCCGCGCTCCCCCGCAAAGAGGTGCGCCCGCCCCCAATAGGCGCAAAAAACGCCGCTGTCGTCGGTAAATTCTTCCGTCCTGCCCTCCGAAAAGGCGCGCTCATAGGCAGAGAGCAGCTTTTTCCGGTCAAATCCCTGGGGAGTTTGAAGCGTATAGAGCCTTTCGCGCGGCAGAGGGGAGACGATCTCGTTCTCTTCGCAGAGCGCCGCCGTGTCCGTGGCGGGCAAGGCGCAGATCGCGCTGCCGTGCGCCCGGGCACAGTCGATGCACCGCTCGATGAGCGCCGCCGTGACGAAGGGACGCGCCGCGTCGTGAATGAGCACGAGCTCGCCCTTCGCCTCTTTGAGCGCGGAAAAGACGCTCTCCGCCCTCGTTTTGCCGCCCTCGACGAGCCGCACGGCGGGATAGGGGGCGATCAGAGGGGAGAGCGCAGGAATGTCTTCGGGGCGGCAGGCGAGCAAAATCTCCCCGACGAACGGAGCGAACGCCGACAGGGAATAGGAGATCACGGGCAAGCCGCAGTACTCATGCAGGATCTTGTTTTCGGGAAAGCCCGCGCGCGCGCCGTTTCCCGCGGCGCATAGGATGAGAGAGATCATGCGAGGACCTCGTAAAGGGAACTCGCCTCGTCCTTTTTGACGGTCTCTTTGAGCGCAAGCACGCGGAATTTGAGGGACCCCGCCGCAAAGCAAAGCTCCACTTCGTCGCCTTCTTTCAGACGGAAAGAGGGCTTGACGACTTTCCCGTTGACGAGCACTTTGCCCGCGTCCGCCGCCTCCTGCGCCGTCGTTCGGCGCTTTAAGATCCTCGAAACTTTCAAAAATTTATCAATTCTCATTTTTTCAACCGAATTTCGCAAAAAATCCGTTATTTCGCAGTCAAAAGCGATTGACGAAAATTTTTTTTCGGGTTATAATACCATAATGTATTATTATGCTCGGGTACTCGGCGGTTCCGCCGGACGGCGGCCGAAAATACCCCCCGAAGCGCTTTTTCCAGGTTCCATTATAGCGCAAAATATCGCGTTTGTAAAGCGCGGGAGATACAAAAATTCAAGAGCGTTTCGATTTTTATCGATGAAAAGATATACTCGGTAGATCGTCAAGAAACAGCGAAATAAACAAGGAGTTAATTGACGAATGAATTTACCCATTCAAAAGTACGGGAAAACCGAACGCAGAAAATTCGGCAAGATCAACGAAGTGATCGACATCCCCGACCTCGTCGAGATCCAGAAGGAGAGCTATCGTTCCTTCATCGGCGAGGGGATCGCGGATATCTTCGAGGATTTTTCGCCGATCACCGACTTTTCCGACCACTTTGAGTTGTATTTCCTCGAACACAGCTTCGGGAAAACGCCCAAGTACGACGAAAAGGAATGCCGCAACCGCGACGCGACGTACGCCTTGCCGCTCCGGGTCAAAGTCCGCCTTGTCAACAAGGTGAAGGACGACGTGATCGACCAGGACGTCTTTATGGGCGATTTTCCGCTCATGACCGAGAACGGCTCTTTCATCATCAACGGCGCGGAACGCGTCATCGTCTCGCAGCTCGTGCGCTCGCCCGGCGTCAACAACGTCATGGAGACGGACAAGACGGGCAAAAAAATGTACGAGACCACCGTCATCCCCAACCGCGGGGCTTGGCTCGAATTCAAACAGGACGCGCAGGGCGTGCTCTGGGTGAACGTGGACAGGAAGCGCAAACTTGCGGCGACCGTCCTTTTGCGCGCGCTCGGATACGGCAGCAATCGCGCCCTCGAAGATCTCTTCGGCTTCACCGACGAGAAGGGGGAGACCCATCTCGATAAAATGATCGCGGCGACCATCGAAAAGGACACCACCCGCTCGGAGTCGGACGGGCTCATCGAACTTTACAGAAGGCTGCGCCCCGGCGAGATCCCGACGGAAGATTCCGTTCGCCAGCACCTCACGAACCTCTTCTTCGACCCGCGCCGCTATGACGTCGTGAAGGTCGGAAGATACAAATTCAATAAAAAGCTCAATCTTGCCTTCCGTCTGCCGGGCTGCCGCGTCGCCGAGACGGTCGTCCACCCCGAGACCGGGGAGATTCTCGCCGAAAAGGGGACAGTCGTCTCCGAGGAACAGGCGCGCGCCATCCAGAACGCGGGGATCAACGAGGTCATCGTCCTCGTGAACGATCCTGAAGAGGGGGAGATCCCGCACAAGATCATCGCAAACAACACGGTCGATTTCGACGCCTTCTCGGACAAAGATCCCAAGGCGTTCGGGCTTTTGAAGACCATCTATTATCCCAACTTCGCCTTTTCCCGGAAAATCGCGGAGGAGTGCGAAACGCTCTCCGTTGAGGAAGTCGCCGACAAATATCGCGACGAGATCAACGCCGTCTATTTCACCCGCGAGACGGAGCCCGAAGAGGACGAGAAGCAGGAGGACAAGAAAAACCGCTTGAAGCGCGCCGACAACCGCGTGAAGTTCGTCGCGGCGTGCAAGCTCTTCCATGAGATCCTGAACAGAAAGGAAGAGGCGGCGAATTCCGCCGCGCCCGTCGATCTCGAAGCGGGCGAGCGCGTGAACGGCATTACGCCGCAGGAAAAGAAGCTCATCAAACCGCTCGTCGAAAAACTCAACCATAAATGTATCACCGTGGACGACATCGTCGCCGCGGTTTCGACCAACCTCGATCTCTGCTACGGGATCGGGACGACCGACGAGATCGACCATCTGGGCAACCGCCGTGTGCGTTCGGTGGGCGAGCTGCTCCAGAACCAGCTCCGGATCGGCATGGCGCGGCTCGAGCGGCTCATCAAGGAGCGCATGGCGACGCAGGATCCCATGGAGGTCACCCCTTCGGGGCTCATCAACGTCCGTCCCATCTCGGCGGTCATCCGCGAGTTCTTCGGTTCCTCGCAGCTGTCGCAGTTCATGGACCAGACCAACCCGATCGCGGAGCTCACCCACAAGCGGAAGCTCTCCGCGCTCGGCCCCGGCGGTCTCAACCGCGACCGGGCGACCTTCGAAGTCCGGGACGTCCACCACTCCCACTATGGGCGCATGTGCCCGATCGAGACCCCGGAAGGACAGAACATCGGGCTCATCTCTTCGCTCGCGACCTTCTCGCGGGTGAACGAGTTCGGCTTCATCATGTCCCCTTACCGCAAGGTGGATAAGGCGACGGGCATTGTCACCGATCATGTGGACTATCTCACCGCGGACGAAGAGGACCGCTATATCGTCGCGCAGGCGAACGAACCGCTCGACGAGACGGGACGGTTCGTCAACGAGCGCGTCGGTTGCCGCAGCAAGAAGGATATCACCGAAATGCCGCGCGAAAAGATCGACTATATGGACGTCAGTCCCAAGCAGCTCGTCTCGGTCGCAACGGC